>JBGPDI010000071.1:0-25022 GCA_041482215.1 Candidatus Acidiferrum sp.
AGGGCGCAGCATGCTGCGCCTCTACAAAGGAAGGAGTGTCGGCAAGGGAATTAGCGTTGGGGCGAGAGCTGGCACGGGCGAGAGAATTGGCGTCGGCAAGGGAATCGGAATCGGGGCGGCGGGCGGTGTTGGCGATTTCGAGGACGCGGACTTGGGTGTAGCGGACGGCGTCGGTGTAGTAGTCGACGTCGACTTTTTTTACGTAGGCTTTGCGTTCTTTGAAATCGAGATGCTCGACGTGGAATTGCTGGCCGCCGTGGAGGTAGATGGCTTTTTCGTGGACGAAGACGAGGGCGCTTGGGAAATCGATTTCGGCGATTACATTTGGGGAGCCGGTGATGTCGATGATCACAAAATTGTCGCTGGTTACGGAGCGGAGGCTGACGGTGTCGGCGGGATAGGCTTCGTGGGTCCAGTGATAATTTTCTCCGGCGAGATGAAGAAAACCGGCTTCAGCGAGTCGGGCGCACAAATCGGGAACGTCAACATCACCGAATTTTTCGTCAGGAGCGATTGGCAATTCGAACGCAGCGCATTTCAGGTGATTGATCAGGATTTCGAGATTGTCGGGCTGGATAAAAGCGTGCTCGGGGGTGTTGCCGAAAAAATAGTCGGGATGGCGGACGATGAATTGATCGAGAGGCGAGGAAGATGCGACGAGCACGGCGCAAGAACTTCCGCTGCGGCGTCCGGCGCGTCCGGCGCGCTGCCAAGTGGCGGCGATGGTGCCGGGATATCCAGCCATGACGACGGTATCGAGGGAGCCAACGTCAATACCGAGTTCGAGGGCACTGGTGGAAACGACGCCGCGGATTTTTCCATCACGGAGGCCGCGCTCGATTTCGCGCCGTTCGTTTGGCAAATAGCCTCCGCGGTAGCCGCGAATGGATTCCGGTTTTCCGGGCAACTGAGGATTCGCTTGCTGCAAATAAGTGAGAAGGATTTCGGTTTGCAATCGCGAGTTGGCGAAGACCATGGTTTGCAAATCGTGTTTCAGAAATTCCTGGGCGACGCGGGAGGATTCGTTGATGTAGCTGCGGCGGATGCCGAGGGCCCGATTCACTACAGGAGGATTGTAGAAGACGAAAGTTTTTTCGGCGGCAGGAGCGCCATTGGCGGTTTGGACTTCGACTTCGGATTCGAGAAGGCGCGCGGCGAGTTCGCCGGGATTGGCAATGGTTGCGGAGCAGCAGATGAATTGCGGATCGCGGCCGTAGAAACGGGCGATGCGGCGGAGGCGGCGGAGGACATTGCAGAGATGGCTGCCGAAAACACCCCGGTAGGTATGGAGTTCATCGAGGACGATGTAGCGGAGGTTTTCGAAGAGGCGCGTCCAGCGCGTGTGGTGCGGGAGGATGCCGGTGTGGAGCATGTCGGGATTGGTGAGGACGATGTGACTTTTTTCGCGGATGGCTTTGCGGGCATCACCGGGAGTGTCACCGTCGTAAGTAAAAACGCCGAAGCGATCATCGAGGCGCTGGTTGAGGTCGTGAAGTTCGGCGAGCTGGTCCTGGGCGAGAGCTTTGGTGGGGAAGAGATAGAGCGCGCGGCTATCGGGGTTTTCGAGGATAGCGTTCAAGACGGGCAGGTTGTAGCAGAGAGTTTTTCCGGAAGCGGTGGGGGTGACAATGACGACGTTTTTTCCGGCGTGAACGGATTCGGCGGCGGCGGCTTGATGGGTGTAGAGACGGCGAATGCCCTTTGCGGCGTAGGCGGCGGCGAGATCGGGATGAACCCAGGCAGGGAAGTCGGCCCACTGGGCATCGCGGGCGGGGAAGTGGCGGACAGCGGTGAGGATTTCGCCGTTGTGGTCGCGGGAGGCGAAGGCGTCGAGGACTTCGTGGACACGCGTGATGGAGGAGGGGAGGGCGGCGTGACGAACGGCTAAGGATTCTGGCATGAAAAGCCCTCCAAGCGAGGCTCAGGCCGGAAAGCCTGAGCTATAAGTGATTCGCCTTTTATTCGCTCACGGTAGCATGGGGTGTTTTACAGTGCAAGAAGGAAAAGGCTCGGAATTAACACTCTGATCAGTTCGGGGCGGATGTCGAATACAGCCAGCGTCTGGCCGCCGGAAATGTGGGTTGAGTTCGAGCTGGTCGTCGGGTTGCTAGTCTTATAGAAGTGGGCCCTATCCGGCCAGAGAGCTGGAAGGCCGGCAACGGCGTCAATCCAAGGTCCGGGTTGACCCGATTAGCGCGCCAATCGGACAAGGGGGATCACCGAATTCGACTTGTCCGGAAGTTCGACTTACCAGGAGTTAGTCCGACTTTTCTTTGTGGCGATTCCTTTATAATTCTCATCATGGGGCAGATCAATAGTGGAGTTAGCCACGGTGAACAGTTGCGCTTAGCGAAAATTTCTAAGTAACATGATATCGGATTTTGAATATTCGTTTTGAGCGTAGAGAATGGATTTACCGTCGGCGGATACCGACAAGCCGACATAGGGATGGTTGGTGAGGGTCCAGATGGGAAAGATCTTGTTTGTTGCAAATTCGAAGAATGCAACAGTGACGCTGGGCCTACTCTGGAAATTAATGAAGTAAATTCCCTTCTCGGTTAGACCCCAGTCCCACCATGAAAATGGAACAAAAGGTTGATCGAAGAGACGAGTTTCTTGCCCACCGTGGAGTGGCATCTTCCATAGGCCAGGGACTTCCAGTTTCGCGAAGTAAAGAAAGCGTCCATCCCAAGATTCTTCCCCAAATATCCCGCCGTTTGTGGTGACCTGGACTGGCGCTCCTCCGCCGAGTTGTGTCTTCCATATCTGAAACGAGCCCCCGTGATTTGAATAGAAATAAATCGACTTTCCATCTCGCGACCATTTGGGCCCACCGTTATCGGCGCCGGTGAAGGTTTCCAGTAGCCCCGGCGGGCCTCCTCCAACTTCCGCAAGATACACTTCGCTGTGTTGCCTGGGTCGAAACTCGAACGCAATCTTGCGACCGTCCGGAGACCAAGTTACAGCCCCGGCGGTCCCATGCAAGGTTGTCAATTGCCCGCAATTGGATCCGTCGCTATAGCAAGCCCAAATATCCGCATACCCCAAGCGGTCCGATTCGAAGGCGATCCGGTTCCCCTCGGGAGAGAGATGCGGCCGCGCTAAGCTCGGACCTTTATCCGCTATCACGATGGAGGGCGTGCCTTGACGAGTTTTTTCGTCCCTAAGGTTCAACCGCCAGATATTGTTCTTAAAGTCCATCTGCTGGTAGACAAGTTGATTGTCCTTGCGCGAGACGGAAGGGCAATAAGCGTTCGAGCCCACACCAACTACCGGCCGTGGCGTGCCACCAGAAGCGGAGACACGCCACAGACTGGCAAGGCCTCCCCGCGTGGATGAGAACACGATATCGCGGCCGTCCGGCGTCCAAACGGGAGACCCCATTATCCATGTATTGTCGTGCGTCAAGCGTTTCGGTTCGCCACCTGAGGTGGGCACGACATACACATCGTACACCACGCCCGAAGTGATCCCTCGAACGAAAGCGATGGTCGAGCCATCGGGCGAAAACGCAGCACCAAAATCTGCTTCCTGATCCGAAGGGGAGGTAATGCGTTGCGTGGTGGTATCGGCAAGCGATAGTAACGCAATCCAAGAGTGGACGCGGTCCGCAGCAATCTCGGTAATCGCCAGTGACGTTCCATTGGGGGACCAATCCACGGTCCGCGGACTCATGCCAGCGGGACTGGAGTACAAGCGGTGCTCGGTGCCTCCTAGAACAGGAATTACATAAATCGCTACACCCTGTTCGGAGTGTCTGATGAAGGCGAGTTTCCGGCCATCCGGTGACCATCTGGGACTGCGGTCGCCAGGATGAGTGGTAACGCGCATCGACTTTTCTCCCCCGACGACCGTCGTATAAATTCCAGAGCTCTCCGGATTTTGAATAACAAATGCAACTTGTTTACCATCGGGCGAAAAAGAAGGGTCGAACTCCATACCAGGTAGACCAACCAACGGAACGATTTCAATTGGCAGCGAAGTGTCAGCGTGGTTGCGTGCATATCGCCAGATCGCAATCCCAGACATCAACACGGCCAATGTCCCTAAGGTTAAGAGCCACTTTACCTTCGGGCTGCGACTCTCAAAGCGGCCTCTCGGAGCCGGTGGAGAAGCCTGTGGGGCTTGCTTGTCAACAGGGCCGATGAACCGATAGCCGAGACGAGGCAGAGTCTCCACAAACCGCGGGCTATCTGTAGAGTCTCCCAAAGCTGTTCGTATCTTGGTGACGGCGGTGTTCAGCCCGTGGTCGAAATCCACAAAGGTATCGCCTGGCCAAACTTCTTGGCGCAATTCCTCCCGGGTGACCACCTTGCCCGATTCTCGGAGGAGGATCGCAAACACCTGGAACGGTTGCCCCTGCAAAGGGACCTTTTGTCCGTTCTTCCGCAGTTCACGGCTGCGTAAGTCCGCCTCAAATAGGCCGAATCGGATGAGTTCTTCACAACGATCGCCGTCAGGCATAGGGAATGACCATCCTGAGAAGGCAAATCTATCACCCCTATGCGATTCTACCAACCTGGCCCTAGAGAGGGGCATCGGCAACTGCTTCGCTATCAGCGATTTGACGGTAGCGAACAAATAGCCAATTAATCCAGCGGTTGTGCATTTAGGTTTCCTTTCGATTCGTTCAGCGTCGCCTTGCCGCAAAAGCGGGAGGTGAATGCTATGAATCGTCGTCTGTCTCACGTGGTCTGTTTGATCTGCATGTTGTGGTATCCGCGTTTTGGTTGGACGCAATCAGACTTGTCTAGTACCCGTGAGCAATATCCGGCAAGCTCTTTTCACCTTACAGCACAGCGCAAACTCCAATTCCAGTTGCACCGAGGCTACCTGGTAATTGTGAAAGGATTGGTTGGTCAAACTCTCGAAGCGAATTTCCTAGTCGATACCGGGGCGTATCCTAGCGTGATCGACCTCGGAGTTGCGGCCAGTCTGCGGCTAGCGAAACGTCCCGCTCATGTCAACCTAACGCGACAGACCATCGAAACCCACACCGCGGTCCTGCCCTCGCTCGTCGTTGGTCCAATACACGTCTCTTCATTGGCGGTCCTGACCCAAGACCTGTCATTTCTCAGTAAAGCCATCGGTTATAAGGTGGGCGGAATCGTGGGTCTGGATGTCCTTCGGAACCTCAGCTTTACGATTGACTATCAAACCAGGGAGATGGAATTCGGCGCGATTCGCGACCTGACTTCCTGCGCTCCGTTCGAAACCGATACGCCGCTCGTCAGTATTCGCATGGCATCGAACAGCCAACCATTCCGTGTAGTCATTGACACGGGAGGGCCGGACCTGATGTTTTTTGCGAGCCGTGTTGCTGACGCTGCGAAGTTTAAAAAGCTCGATAGAGAGCAAGTAAGGGATCCGGGTGAAAACTTCGAGCGAAGGAAAGTGCTCGTTCCAGACATGTATTTGGGCGATGAGTCGTTTGGATCACAGATCGCCTTCGTGGTGGACGACCGGGTAGATGGAGGCGACCACTTTGATGCGGTTTTGGGAGTCAGGGGCGCGCATTTCCGCAAAATCGCATTCGACTTCGAACATCGCAAGTTCTGTTGGGACCGATAATGTGTTTAGCTCCTGATCAACGCAACTCATCGGGAGTTAGCGGAGTAGCTGGTGTCGGCGACTTCGTTGAGACAAAAAAGTAAATAAGAGTGGGCCCGGGTCTTGCGGTCACTCTTTCGAACCTCGACTCTTAGCTGCCGGCCAGCCCCTTGTTTAGCAGGACCTTAACCTCAACCCGGCGATTCTCTGCCCGTCCGGAAGCAGTCTCGTTCGAGGCTACTGGGGCCGCTTCACCCATTGCCCCTGGCGCCACAATATGCCGAACCGGCACTTTGCAACTTTGAATCAAATAGGCAATTACGTTCTGGGCACGTTCCATGCTCAGATTCTGGTTCATTGCCGCGCTGCCGCTCGAATCGGCGAAGCCTTTCACCTGGATTATGTACCCGGTCAGGTTGACGGCATTGCGAGATAACTTTTGCAGTGCCTCCTGATCCTCTGCGGAAAGGTTGGTGCTAGCGCTTGCAAAGTGGACATCGAATTGATCCTTGGTGTCGTACTCGCTCAATTCCGAAAAACGCTTACTGGCCTCCGCGGCGCTGGCATCAATAGCTGCCTTGTTGGCAGCGATATTCTTCTGGTTCGCTTCGATTCCTTGCTTATTAGCATCAATGTTTTGCTGGTTTGCAGCAATATTCTGTTGGTTGGCGGCCACCTTCTGCTCGGTAGGAGTCAAACCTGCCTGAATCATCTCGGCCGTTTGTAGATCGTCCTTATCGAAGGTAATCGATTTCGCAAGGATGTGCGTTTCATCCTTGCTTGTGCCTTCAACCGACACCTTGAGGCCTGGAATTAGCACAGCAGCAGACATTTGTTCCTTGCGAATTCCAAGCCCCTTCGGCCGCTGCACCTTGGTGTCATCGTCAAGGGTTACGGTTACGGTGGTTCCATCGGTGGTCTTCAGGACGATCGCATCGCCCGTGCGGCCGGTGATCAGCCCCTTAACCTTAGTTTTATCGTCCTGCGCATTGGCCGACATCCATGCCACAAAGCATACTGTCAGTACTCCCACTATGATTCTGATTCGCTTGCCATGCATACGTTGATTTCTCCTCGCTCCTCAAATCTCGCAAATTTGAGCTCGAAGTATGCTTTCACCCACGGCCACCCATGGGTAGTGTCA
Organism: Candidatus Acidiferrum sp.; assembly: GCA_041482215.1. Lineage (GTDB taxonomy): Bacteria > Acidobacteriota > Terriglobia > Acidiferrales > UBA7541 > Acidiferrum. Next base: position 6,695 of record JBGPDI010000071.1, read on the forward strand.
GAAGTGACAGCCTACTGTGGACCTGGGGGGTTTGGGGCTGAAGAGCCCAGTCGGGGAAATCGCGATAAAGGAAAGCGGCCATTTAGGTTCAATGGTTGACTAACTGCGCTTGCCGGACATATGGGTACCCGGCCGGACTTGTGGGGTAGTCCGACTATGCCTCCAGTGAGCGCTGGCCCGGGGTTACGTCAAACGTTCCGGCTGCAATCTCGGAGTGGCCGATAATGAGGGAGCCATCTCGTGTGGACTCCAATGGAATGCCAGGAACGGCGAGGACATTCGGAACCGGCAGTCAGTGTCGGACTGACGGTTCCGAAAGTGTTTACTGCCGCGCCATGGCAACGCGAACGGCTTCCTGCGGAGAGACGAGGTGATCGACACTCACAGCATCCTCGGCAATGGCAAGCTGAATGCCCTTGACGACTCCGTTGAACTCGTTTCCATGTGCAGCGTAGTCCGGTGAGACGGGAGATCCAGTGTCCACGCCTACGTCGCAACCATCATCGGCGGAGAAGACCATGGCCGCAGTGGCTCCGACCTTGCCCTCACCGACCTTCTTGCCATCCAAGTAGAGCGAAACGGTGCCGCCCTTACCAAGGCCGCCACCAGCATATGTAAACTCCATCCGCACCTGGTGGTCACCCGGTGGCAAGGCACTAGCTGATTCGGCGTAGAAGCAATTTATGCCGAGCAGGTTGTAACAGTATTTGAGCTTGCCGCCCTTGGCGTATAGGCTCCAGCCACCGATGTTACCGCCTTGAGCGATGATCACGCCCTCGGCCTCCTTTGCTGGCACGGTAATCTCAGCGGTCACGGAGTGGGACTTGTTCTTAATATTGACGACTGAGTTTTCAGATAGACGCCCCATGCTGCCGAATAGAATTTGCGATTTGCCCTTGATCAGCACCGGCCGTCCCGCCGTATCTGCGTTCAGCCTTTCAGCAACTTGGTCATCCAGAGGCAGTACGTTGTAGCGCACCGCTTCGATCAACCACAGACGCTGAAGCTCATGCAACTTCTCAGGCATTTGTTTAGCCAGGTTGTTAGCCTGACTCCAGTCTTTGTTGGTGTCATAGAGTTCCCAGTTGTCGTCGTCGAATGCTGGAACCTTTTCGCCTACGAGGAGCCATGGTGTTTTGTGACGTGTGACTGCTGTCCACCCTTTGTGATAGATGCCGCGGTTACCGAACATCTCGAAATACTGTGTCTGGTGGCGCTCGGCTGCCTTGGCGTCGTTGAACGAGTACGCCATGCTGACGCCTTCGATCGGGTGCTGCTGGACTCCATTTACAAAGGTTGGTTCGGGTAGCCCAGCCACCTCCAAGATTGTGGACGCGACGTCGATCACGTGATGGAACTGGGAACGAATCTCGCCTTTGCCCTTGATTCCCTTGGGCCAGTGCACGATAGTCCCGTTGCGCGTGCCGCCCCAGTGCGAAGCGACCTGCTTAGTCCATTGGTACGGCGTATTCATGGCGTGCGCCCAGCCGACCGCATAGTGATTGTAGGATTCCGGCCCACCCAGTTTGTCCAGCCGCGCCATCAGGAACTCAGGAGTTTCCAGCGCGGCCGCGCCGTTGAAATTGATCATCTCGTTGTATGTGCCTTGCAGAGTGCCCTCTGCAGACGCGCCATTGTCGCCGATGATGTAGTAAATCAACGTGTCATCCAGCAGATTGAGTTTTTTCAGCGAATTCACCAACCGGCCGAGATGGTGATCGGTATACTCCAAGAACCCGGCATAAACTTCCATCTGCCGGATGAGTACAGGTTTGAGCGCGGCAGGCATCTCGTCCCATGACGGGATTTCTTTATGTCTTTGCGTGAGTTGACAATCTGGTGGAATGATTCCTAACTTCTTTTGGCGGGCGAACGTCTCTTCGCGCACCTTATCCCAACCCTGGTCGAACTTGCCTTTGTACTTATCCGCCCACTCCTTGGGCACGTGGTGCGGGGCATGGGTGGCACCCGGTGCGAAATAGACGAAGAATGGCTTGTCTGGGATAAGCGCCTTTTGTTGCCCAATCCAATTGATGGCTTTGTCAGTCATGTCTGGTACAAGGTGGTAGCCCTCCTCGGGCGTCTTCTTAACCTCGATTGGCGTCGTGCCTTCATAGAGTGACGGGTACCACTGGTGTGCCTCGCCACCGATGAACCCGTAGAAATATTCGAATCCGCCTCCACCTGTAGGCCAAGCATTAAAGGGGCCGGCAGGACTCGTCTCCCATACTGGAACTTCATGGCACTTTCCGAACTGTGCCGTCGCATACCCATTGAGCTTGAGGGTTCGGGCGATTGGCGCGCAGGTGTTCGGTAGAACTGAGTTATAGCCCGGCGATCCGCTAGCAATTTCGGTGATCCCACCCATGCCAACTGTGTGGTGATTGCGACCTGTCAGCATCGCCTGTCGGGTGGGTGAGCATAGGGCTGTAGTGTGAAAGCGGTTGTATTTGAGGCCACCAGCCGCCAGGAGTTCCGCAGTCGGCGTGTAACATGGACCCCCAAAGGCGCTGGCGGATCCAAAACCCGCGTCGTCAATTAAAATGATCAGGACATTTGGCGCACCCTTGGGTGGGCGCAACTGCGTAATTGTCGGGTAGTGCGTTTCCGGGTCCTTCGCATCGTAGGTGATTAGGCCGGTGCGAGGTCGATCTGGGATGGGAAGAACAGTTCGATCAATCTTGTCTTGCTCATTCACCGTGGGGCCTCTTTCCTTTAGAGATTTGGAATGTTCGCGCGATTATGATTAGAACCAACACTGGTCGCGATTCCGTTGGAGGATAGGACTTCCGCTTCGTCGAAGTTACTGTCAAAACGCACAGTTTGAGGACTTTGCTACCTACGGTTCGTCACCTACAGAATCACCTGTATGGAAATTGCCTTCGCCAGACGCTATAACCAATAGGCACAACTAATTGGTCGTTATGTTAATTCGTGATATAACCAGTTGCATAATATAGAGGGGGCGCCACAATTGGGTCTAGAAATCATGTATCCCGGCGCGAGAGCTTTGATGGACCGACAAGATCAAGATCGTCCAGCAGGTTCGCTTTGAGTCGCGCAGCGGCGGTTCGCGTTCTGGTGGTAGAGGATTTCGCGGCCTTTCGGCAATTCACTTGCGAAGCCCTGGGAAGCATGCGCAACGTACAGATCGTTGGTGAAGTGTCCGACGGATTAGAAGCCATACAGAAGGCGGTAGAACTCAAGCCGGACTTGATTCTACTGGATATCGGGCTTCCAACGCTGAATGGTATCGAAGTCGCGCGACAAATCCGCAAACTTGTACCGGAATCCAAAATAATCTTTCTGAGCCAGGAATCCTCTGCGGACATCGTGCAAGAAGCTCTTAACTTGGGGGCCGTGGGCTACATTGTGAAAGCAAGGACCAATAGAGAGCTACTCCCTGCTGTAGGAGCTGTCCTGGCGGGGAAGACGTTTGTCAGCTGCCCATAAGCAAACGGGAATTTCATCGTTCAGTTCAAGACGCAAGCTCGCTAGGGAGTGGGCCATCATCTGCGCTCAATCGGAGCGCGAGGCTGGCTTTTCATTCGAACTGACTTTTATTTGGCGGCGAGTTTTTGCTTTGCCAATTCAGTGCGGAAATCCTGCTCCTTCTGCGCAATATACTTTTTGTAGCCGTCAGGATCGACGAACGGGTTCGGGCTTTCCTCCTTCAGAAGAGGGTATTTCTCTTCGAGTCCGAAGTAGCCGCCATGGGCACCGAGGAAAATATCGCATGGTAATGATTTCAGAACACGCCACATGCGTTCGTAGTCTTCGGCGATCTGCGGGTAGGCCGTGTTGTTGACAAGTTTGTAGCCGGGATTCACGTTGGGGCTGCCGAGGATGACAACGTTGTATGTCTTACCGCGCTCAGTCACTTTCATCGTCCAGGTGGTGCAGCCTTTGGTGTGCCCTGGTGTGAGGTGCGCGACGAGGACCGTGTCACCAAGTTTCACTTCGTCGCCGTCGTGCAATATGCGCTCCACCTTGGCGGGCCGATAGAGAGTCGAAGGATTGTTGCCGTACTCGAAATCAGTCTTGCCGCCCGATTGGACCACCGGCACGTCCGCATCCATTACCATGTATTTCGCGCCGGTCATCTCCTTGATCACTGCGCTCCCGGCGTCGTGATCCCAGTGCGCGTGACTAATCAGAAGAATTCTCGTGTCCTTGAACTTAAATCCGAGTTTCTCGATACTTGCCTCGATCATCGGCACATTGGCTTCGAGATCGCTGTTGATAAGGATGTTTCCCTTCGGAGTAGTGACCAGATAGTTCGCCAGCCCCTTACTTCCGACGTAGTAGAGGTTTCCTGCAATGTGAAATGGTGGAAACGGTTCGGTCCAATCGGGATTGGCTTGGGCGAGTACGCTGCCAGCAGCGGCAAGGACGAGGATTAATACGCGGAAAACGAGCGGAATGATTCTGCGCATGGGCGGAGTATAAGCCAAATCATCGGCCTGAAGCGAAGGGATGAACCATTGATGGCCGAACATAATCGGCCGGTCCGGTCAGCGCGACTGTCAAAATTGACAGTTAGCTAGAGAGATTCACGGGAGGTTCCGCTCGCCAAGGTGCGATTCTGGAAGTTTCCTTCTAGTTTTGGGCAGGTTTGCCAGGGGTAGAGTTCTCTTGCGAAGGGGAGGACCCAGAGGAGTTGAGATACTTGATGAGGACAACGTCATTTCCGTGCTCGCCGTAGATCACATCATCGACGTGCTTGCTGGCCAAGAGTATGCCAAAGCCACCTGGGCGAAGGCCCTGTTTCTCGCGAACGTCCATATGGCTCAAAAGGTCTCCTGGCGCGCTGGCGATGGCAGCATGGCGCAGTTCTTCGAGTGAGAAGCCTTTGCCATGATCCTTTACGCGGCAAGCGACCATGCGGCCGGTGCGGAGATAGCCGATTTCCACGTACTCATTGGGGTCAAAGTGGCCGCCGTGTTCCATGGCGTTGAGCAAAATTTCATGTGCGGCGACGGCGACATCCTCTTTTTCATCCTCAGGCAGATCTGCTTGGCGAAGGAATTGAATCAAGCGATCCGCAGTCCCGAGCGTACAACTGGCCAGCAGTCGAATCCAGTGGGGAGTGGCGGAAATAACCTCGATGCCGTCGTCCCAAGGAGGCTCGGTCATGGCCAGACGCACCATGTCGGACAGCGGTGCGGCGTCAAACGGGGCACGAAAGAAACTGAAAGCGTTCTCGCGTAAGGACGCGATGACGTCCTCGGGCGTACCTTCATCCGTGAGAATGATCATCCGCACATGTGGGCGAATGCGCCGGATCTTTCGGAGCAGTTCGAGATCCTCGCGCCCGGAGGTCTTTTGCCCAGTAATAATCAGGTCGAAGGGAGATACCTCAATGTCGGTTAGAGCGGCTTGATTGTCGGGAGCGCGCTGGATGCTCCAGCCTTGGTCGGACGCCAAGCGATTGAGCACATGATTCACTTTGCGCTCGGGGTCTACCACGAGCAGCTTCTTGACTGGAGCAGTAGCAGTTGCGGTACTTGCAGAAGACATGAAAGAAAGACTATCGGCTCAAGCTGTCCGCGGCCACTGTCAGTTGTGTCAGACAAACAAAAAACTCTTTACGCGCTCGTGCGTGGCAGAGGCTGAACTTCCCTTTGCTAGGCTTGCAGCAAATGAATGGAAACTCAACTGAACAGGAGTTGGCCAAGCAACGTGCGATCGAGGGATGGAGATAGACTTGAAATCGTAAAGAGCAAGTATTGGAGATGCTGAGAGAGGAAGAGGATCCGGCCGAGGTTGTGAAAGAATTGAGCCTTGGAAAGCTCTTCTTCCGGGGTGTTTCGCGCCGGATCCCCCGTAGGTTGTAGTTGGATTGAGGATAAAAGCCCGATGCTCTGCTGGGAACTGTCAAAACTACCCGGGGCTTAAATTGGGTTCGCCCGTGTATAGGAAATGCCCAATGCGTTCGAGTCGTTGTCTGAAAACATTCGGCCATGGGCTGCGATCCTGCGCGCGCCGTGTAGATCGTTGAACGCTGACAGTGTGGGCACGCCGAGTCTGTACTGTGGGCTGAATGATTCGGCAATGACTATTGCTTAAGAGCAACCGGGGGCCCGCTGATACGCTTCCCCTTGAGATCGACAGTCACCTCGACGCGATCGGCAATTTTGATAAAAGGAATGCCGCTGTTCATGCCGAATTCCTTACGGTCAAAGGCCATGGTCCCTTTGACCGAGCTTGAGTCTGTCCCCGCGCCGGTGATCGCAAACGTCAGCGTCTCAGGCTTAGTCACTCCTCGAATCGTAAAGTCGCCATCGACTTGGACTGTGTCTGGACCAGTCTGCGAAAACTTCTTTGAGTGAAACGTGATTAAGGGATTGTCTTTTACGTCGAAGAAGTCTTTGCTTTTCAACTTGCCGTCCTTCATGCCGCTTCCACTGTCCACGCTATCTGCCTGAATCTTGATGTCCATTACCCCGGTTGTGAGATCAGTAGACGCAAACGTAACTGTAGCTTCCCACTTGTCGAAGGTACCCTCTAGAGCCACTGAAGCTTTCACGGAGAATTTTACGGAGCTTTCTTCATGCGTAATCGCGAAAACGGGAGCCTGCGCCTGACTTACGGAGGGGAGCACAGCGGATGCTAAGAGGCATAAGACAGTCAATCGCATGGAAAACCTTTCCTGACATGGACGTAGAGACAAAGCTACAAACTCTTGAGGAGACTGTCATTTGAGGAAGTCACATACAACTGTCAAAAGTTATAGCGCTCAGCCAAATACCGCTGATCGAACATTTAGGATCGAACATTTATTGAGCGGCTTGGGTGGCGAGGGATTCGATGACGGCGACATTGGGGAGCAACTCGGGCGTGAAATTGTGGCGCGCCTGGAGATAGGCGGCGGCATTGTAGGAGAGCCAGACTTTGGCGGAGGCATCTTCGGCGACGAGGATTTTGAGTGGGAGGTCAAGTGCGGCGCTGGGAGAAGCAAGCATTAAGGGGGTGCCGGCTTTGGGATTGCCGAAGATGAGGAGCTTGGTGTTTGGCATTTTTAGACCAGCGCTTGCGGCTTCGCCGCTGTGGTCGACTATGGCGAAGAGTTTTACTCCTTTGGATTGTAGGATGGATTGGAGTCGAGTGACGGTTTCGTCGACGGAATGATTGCTGGGAATTCGGAGAATGCCGCTTTCGAGAGTGGGTGACATCAAAGCGTCTCCTGGGTTCAGGGGATTTTTGTGACGCGCCAAGTTTGGAACATTTTGTGGTGATTTGGAATGGCTGCGGCGACGGGGAGTTTTGCGAGGCGAACGATCGTGCCTTTAGAACGAAGGGCACGATATATCGTGCCCCTACCAGGAAACAAAGGCGTCCGCCTCGGAAGGCGGCCGCTACGAATGCGTCGGAGTCGCGTAGTGCATCGAGATAAGGATAATCAGTTGTTCGATGCGTGGGCGGGGGAGGGGCGGAGGCGGAGGATTAGGAGGGCGCCGGCGAAGAAGAGGATGGCTGAAGTAGTGAAGGCGGTTTGGGCGTTGAAGGCGGACCAGAGGAAGCCGACGAGGAGGCTGGAGAGGAAATCGCCGACGGCGTTGACGGCGGCGAGGGTGCCGAAGGCGAGGCCGTGCTGGTCTTTGGGGACGAGTTCGGCGGAGAGGGAATCCTCGAGGGCTTCTTCGGTGCCAACGTAGAGGCCAGCAAGAATGAAAATTATGGCGAGGAGCGGGAGGGAAGTTGTTCCAGTGCAGAGCAGGAGCGCGGTGACTCCGGCGAGGGCATAGCCGGCGGCGAGGACGGCTTTGCGGCTAGGGACGTGGTCGCTGAGCCAGCCGCTGAGATAGGACGAGCCGGCGGAGAAAATGTTGTGGAGCGTGTATAGGGCGACGGCGAGGCTGGCGGCGCGGGCGAGGCCGTGAGCGGGGGTGAGCGCGCGGGTGGCGTAGAGAATCAGCAGGGAGTGGGAGAAATCTCCGGCGCCGAAGACTCCGACGCCCAAGAGCAACTTGCGGAAGGGGAGCGGGAGAGTTTTTAGGCCGAGAAGGAAGGATCGTTGCGGACGGGCGGCGATGGGGCGTTCACGGACGAGGAGCCAGAAGATGGCGACGGCGATGAGGCCGGGGACAAGCGTCCAGAGAAAAACTGTGCGGTAGGAATGGTTGGTGGCTTCGAGGAGCCAGAGTGCGGTGAGGGGGCCGGCGATGGCGCCGACGGTATCCATTAGGCGTTCGAAACCGAAGGCGCGGCCGTAGGCGCCGGGCGGGACGTCTGCGGCAAGGAGAGCTTTTTTTGCGGGGGAGCGGACGCCGCGACCGAGCCAGGCAGCGACACGTCCGAAGAGGATGTGATAGGCGTGAGTGGCGAAAGCGAAGGAGGCGGTCGCGAGCGCGGTGAAAGCGTAGCCGAAGACGGCCAGGGGCTTTCTACTTTTCAGGCGATCGGTGTAGTGGCCGGCGGCGAGCTTTGTGAAGCTGGAGAGGCCGTCGGCGATGCCTTCGATGGCGCCGAGCCAGACGGGACCCGCGCCGATGGCGGCGAGGAACGCGGGGAGGATGGCGGTGGCGGTTTCGTGGCTCCAATCGCTGAACAGGCTGGTGAGGCCGACGCCGAGTACGGTGCGGTTGAGCCAGGATTGTTTTTGAGCGGAGTCAGGCACGCGAGGAGAGTCTACAGTTGAAAGTTTAAAGTTAAAAGTTCGGTGGCTGACAGTTGGTCGATTTTGTGGACTGCGGCAGTTGAAAGGCGGGTTTGATTCGCCGAAGCCTGCTTCGGCTAGCGAAAGCGGCAGCTGGGCTGCCGCACTCCAAGATTATTTTTTGGCGGCGCGGTAGAGAATGACGCGGACTTTTTCTAAGGTGATGAGGCCGCCTTCGACCATTTCGTCGAGGCGGGGGAGAATTTTTTCAATGCGCTCGAGGGATTCGATGACTTCGAGGATGATGGGGAGATCCTGCGAGAGGCGCAGGAGTTTGTCGGTGTGATAGATGCTGGAGCCGCCGTAGCCGCCGACGCCGCGGAGCACGGTGGCGCCAGAGAAGCCGTCTTTGCGGAGCATTTCGACGATGGCTTCGTGGAGAGGTTTGCCGTGCCATTTATCGGATTCGCCGATGTGGATGCGCATCAGGGTGCGTTCGCCTTCGAATTTTTCGTGGGTCATGGGGTGCCTCGCAAAGGAACGTTTGAGAAACTCATCGATCTTGCCTTTGGATCGAAGGGCACGATTTATCGTGCCCCTACGGGTGCCGCGACTCGAAACAATTACATGAGCAAATTCTATCAGCCGATGGCAGCGCTAGAAGCGGTTGGCCAGGTGGATGCCGGCGACGGTCAGGAGGAGGCCGGCGATCACGCTGGCGGACACATAGGAGGTAGCGCGGGCCCACTCGCCGGCTTCGAGCATCTTGGCGGTTTCCCAACCGAAACTGGAGAAGGTTGTGTAGCCTCCGAAGAAGCCGACGGCGATAGCGACGCGCCAGTCCGGCGAAATCACCAGGCGATTGAGGGTGAATTGGCCGATTAGGCCTAGTAGAAAGCAGCCGGTCAAATTAACCAACAGGGTGCCGTACGGGAAAGTGCCGGCGGTGCGGATTTGCACGACGCCCTGGAGGCCGTAGCGGGCCAGCGTACCGACGGCGCCGAAGATTGCGATCAAGGCAAGACGCAAAGTTGCTCCAATCCGCGGCTCGAAATGGCGAGCGCGCAAAAGGCCCGCGGTCTCGTATAACAAAAAACTCCTGGAGCCGCTAGGCCGCCAGGAGTCATCAGCGCCGGCGAGCAATGCCGGAGCGGTTATGGCGAACTCCATCGCCAATTGAATGTCGGCTCAGTCTAACATTTTCTCGCATTGGTGGAAGGCCAAATCAATGGCTTGATCCACGGGAGCAATCGGCGGTTCAGTTTACGTTCGCATAGCGAACATGAGGCCGTGGCGGCAAGGCCTGCTAGAGGGGAACTCCACAAGCGGCCGCCACGGCTCCTGCGCCACCGTTAGAAATGAAAACGGTAGCGAACTTGGGCGTAAATCTCGCGCGGATACATGTAATGCGTTCCGCCGAAAGTGAAACTGTTGTCTAGCAGAATGCGGCGATTGGCCACATTGGTTCCCGTGGCGGAAATGGAGAATCGTTCGCCGAAGCTCTTGCTGAGCGTCAAGTCAAATGTGGTGTGGCCAGGCAGATGCGAGGGCGGCGGATCGCCGTTAGCAAACCCGGAGCCGTAGTAGACATCGGTTGATGCATAACTGTGCCACGGCAAGTTCACGGTTCCACCGACGTGCAAAGTGTTCCGTTGATCGTGGTCGAGTGGTCCAAATCCATTGCCAAAGGAGAAGTCGGTAAGGCCGCCGTTGATGTCGCCGAAACCAAGGGCCAACTGATTCGAATAGGTAACATAGACTTGGGCACGATTGAAGATGCGAGGGGAGCGCAGTGTGAGCTCCCAGCCATTGATGCGCGCGCCCTGGATAGTTACGGGGAAAAAAATGTCGGAGTTATTGAAATTATTGTGATCGAAGAAATTATTGACGCGGTTTTGAAAAGTGTCGGCGTCGATGGTCCAGCCTTTGAAGGGAGTGGTGACGCCGAACTGGTGCTCTTCGTCGCGTTCGCCATGGAGGGGAATGAACCCGAGCTGCTGCACGTCGGTGATGAAGGCGAGGAGCGGGCCAGTAAGGGTGACGAGTGGCGGCGCTTGATAGAAGTGGCCGTAGAAGCCGCGGAAGACCCAGTTCAGTTTGGGGACCCGGATGGCAACGCCAAGGCGAGGGCTGGTAGCGTTCTCCACGACGTCACCGGAAAAATGCGTTTGCCGCACGCCGGCGTTCAAGGTCAGCCAAGAGGTGGCGCGGAATTGTTCTTCCGCATAGGCCGCAATCAAGCCACCTGATGAATTCACCGGGGTCGGATCCAGCGGCGGATTGCTGCCGTCGTTATAGACAAGAGCGAAGAGCTCGTCATCTTGTTGGGCAAAGCCGTAGAGACCCGCGCGGAAATTGCTTCTGTCTTTGATCCAGGCGACGGTGGCTTGGCCGCCTTCGTAGTAAGAGGCGCGCCTTTGCGTGGCGGAAGAAGGAATATCGTTGGGGCTGCTCTCGTAGTTAGCGCGGTTGTAGTGATAGAAGGGAGAAATGGTCACCAACACGCCCGGACTGAAGGTGTGCACCCAGGAAAACGTAGTGAAGGCGTCGCTTTCCTGATTGGCGTCCTGCAGGAATTGCGGGGGAGTGGTGACCGGAAGATTGGGGTCATTGGGATCGAACGGAACTTGATAGTAGTCGCGGCGAATTTGACCGACGAAGCGCAATTGATCCTTTGCGCCCGCGTTGTAGATCAAGGAGCCGAAGCCGCCGTAACCATTGGCGGCGTCATGAATCACGGCGGAGGTAGGTGGTTGCAGGCCAAGATTGGTGCGGTTGCTGCTGAGGCTGCCGTAGTAGGCAAATTTATTGGTGTGGCCGCCGAAATTGATTTGATCGTCGGTCTGGTAAAAATTCCCGGCGCTGAGAAGCAATTCGGCTTCGTTGTTGCGTTCGAATCCGGTGCGCGGGGCGACGTTGAATATACCGTAAGTGCGGTCGCCGTAGTCCGCGGAGTAGCTGCCGCGCTGCATTTCGACCGCATCTATGTCTTTCGGGTCCACTTGCGGGCCGAGGTTGCTGGCGATATTGGTGTTGGGAATGGGGACGCCGTCAATCAGCCAACTGACTTGATGGCCGCCGCGGACGTGGAGCTGGTCGTGAGTCACGTAAGAGCCTGGAACATAGTCAGTGATCATGGCCTGACTGTTGGTGCGCGCCGCTCCTGGTGTTTCTTGAATCTCTAGCCGATTAACCAGGGTTGTGGGAGTAACGGATTCCGTCTGTGCGGGTGGGGCGGAGACTAGAATCGATTCGTTCTGAGTAGCGATCTGCAGTTCGAAATGGAGGACGGGGGCCGTCCCGGAGAGAACAGTCAGAGATTGTTCAACGGTGGCGAAGCCTGCATTCGAAACTGTGACGGTGTAATCCGCAAGCGGCACGGAGTCGAAGTGAAACTCGCCATTGGAATTGGTCTGAGCCGTTTGTGTGAACTCCGAAGATTTTGCTTTGAGCACGACTTGAATGTTTGGCACAGGCCGGTGCTGCGGATCGTGGACGATGCCGCGGACAGTGCCGAAAACGGTGGCCAAAACTGGGATCGATACAGATAAACAAAGTACGAATAGGAAAATGCGTTTCATGGAAGCTCGTTCTCCTAAAAAGGATTAATTGCGCGGCACGCAAGCCGCGGTTTGGGTTGATCAATTAACGTGAGGAGGGAGGCCGTGCTTCAGACGGCCGCGGAGGCGAAGCGAGGAGGAGGGGAGAGAGGTTCGATGGAACGGGGAAAGTCGAGAGGCTTCGCGGATTCGATGGGCGACTTGATGGCTTCGGGCGCGGCGACGGTTACTGGGGGAGGCAGCACGAAAGCAATGGAAGCGATGAGCGAACTATCAGAGTCGTGGCAGCAGGACATGGAGCAGGCGATCATTCCGGACATGTCGTGGCCGCAATCCATGTGATTGGAAGGCGCGGCGGGAGCTTTGTGGTGATGATGGCTGGCGATGGAGCATTGCCCCGACATGCAGCAGGCGGATTGAATGGAGGACCAAGCGGCTCCGGCGAGCGGGGCGTAGAGCAAAATGACGACGAGCAGACAGACGCTCGCGGAAGTCTTACGCCGGCGAAGTTGAGTCCGAAGAGTCATGGATGATCTGATTGCTAGTAAATCATACGCCAAAAAGAGTGCTCATGCAGCAGACTGGTTGAGGAGAGGACCTATACCCGACCGTTAGTAAGAGAAGAAGGACGCAGCGATCGAAACTTGACTTGGAATGCGGTGCGTCGCAGACTCGAATTATGGCTCACATTTACATTCGAATGGATTTTGGCACGGACGAGGAAAAGGCGCAGCAGGCGCGGCATAAACTCGATGTTTGGAAGCAGGCGTTCCGGCTGGATAAGAGGCTACTCTACAAGCTGGACCGTCCGGAGAGCGGCGCGAGCGAAGCGGATTCAAAAGCTGAGCCAGCCGAGAAACCGGCGGCGGCGAAGACCCTAGGAAAGACAGCGGGGGGAACGAAGGCAAAAACCGCTGGCAAATCGAGTGGAGCGGCTGCCGAGAAATCGGGATCAGCGGCGAATGGAAAAGTAAGTTTGCTGGTGCGGCTGTATTTTTCTTCGCACGAAAAGCTTTCGGAGCAGCGCTGGCTGGACCGCATTCCATCGGAGGAGCCGTTTAAGAGCGCTTCGCCGAAGGTCGTGCATCAGAACGATCCGGAATTCGAATCGACGGACAAGCAGTTCGAGGCGCTGGAGTAGTTTTAGCGGGACACGGACTTTCGCGATTTCTGGTTCGAGGCCAAATTGGCTGTAAATTCAGGAGTGCTTGGTGCGGTTTGGAACACCAATTTGGACTGACGCGAGACGAAATCCGGTATAATTCAATTCCGCAGACGTCCGACTTACCAATCGAGGGCAGAGCGAATGGCCTTACAAACGCGCGTCAAACTGGCAAAGCTTGACGGGCCCAAGGTTCACGGCCTCGATCCCGAAACACTGATACGCATTTACCGCGCGATGTACCTCTCGCGAAGGCTGGACGACCGCGAGATTCAGCTGAAACGCCAAAATAAAATCTATTTTCAAATCTCCAGCGCGGGGCATGAAGGCGTTTGCGCGGCCATGGGGCTCTTTCTGCGGCCAGGAGTGGACTGGATTTATCCCTATTATCGTGACCGCGCGCTTTGCCTGATGCTGGGAGTTACACCGGTGGAAATGCTTTTGGCGGCAGTGGGGGCGAAGGACGACCCCAGTTCGGGCGGGCGGCAGATGCCTTCGCATTGGGGTCAGCCGAAGCTGAACATTGTTAGCAAGTCTTCTTGTACGGGCACGCAATTCGTGCAGGCGGTGGGCGCAGCCGAGGCGACACTTTATTACGAAGGACGTCCCAAGGCATTGGCGCAAGCGAAGAAAGCGCCGCTCGGTGAACACGTCCATTACGATCGCGATGAAATTGTGTATGTGTCGAGCGGAGACGGAGCGACCAGCGAAGGTGAGTTCTGGGAATCGTTGAACGTGGCGTGCGGGAAGAAACTTCCTCTGCTTTATCTCGTAGAAGACAACGGCTACGCCATCTCCGTGCCAGTGGAAGTACAGACGGCGGGCGGAAGCATTTCGAGACTGGTGCGAGGATTTCCTGGGCTGCACGTAGCGGAATGCGATGGCACCAATCCGATCGAAAGCTACGCTGTGTGCAAGGAAGCGGTGGAATACTGCCGCGAGCGGCGTGGTCCCGCGCTGATTCACGCGCACGTGACGCGGCCGTATTCGCATTCGCTTTCGGACGACGAAAAACTTTATAAGTGCGCCGAAGAACGCGAGGAAGAGGCGCGGCGCGATCCGATTTCAAAGTTTTCACTTTTTCTGGTGCGCGAAGGAATTCTGGATCAGAAGCAAATCGAGAATCTCGAAGCCGAAATTGACAATGAAGTCCGCGAAGCAGCGGATAAGGTGCTGGCGGCGGAGGAGCCGTCGATCGATTCGATTGGAATGAATGTGTATTCGCCGGACATCGACCCCACATCGGCGGCGTTCGAGAGCGAAGCCAAATTGCACGGCGCGCCAAAGACCATGGTGGAAATGGTGGCGGCGACGCTTTCCGATGAAATGGCGCGAGACGAGCGCATCACGATTTTTGGCGAGGACGTAGCCGACGCGAGCCGCGAAGAGAGCCTCAAACAAGTAAAAGGGAAGGGTGGCGTATTCAAGGCCACTGCGGGATTGCAGCGCAAGTACGGCAACGACCGCGTTTTCAACACACCGCTTGCGGAGGCAAGCATCGTGGGGCGCGCGCTGGGGATGGCCACGCGCGGAATGAAGCCCGTCGCGGAAATACAGTTTTTTGATTACATTTGGCCGGCGATGATGCAGATTCGCGATGAGTTGTGCGTGATGCGTTGGCGTTCGAATGGGGCTTTCAAGGCGCCTGTGGTGATGCGTGTGCCCATCGGGGGCTATCTCACCGGCGGCGGCGTGTATCACAGCCAGAGCGGGGAATCGATTTTCACGCACTGCCCCGGATTACGTGTAGTGATGCCTTCGACGGCGCTGGACGTGGCGGGACTTTTACGAACGGCGATCCGCTGCGATGATCCGGTGATGTTTCTGGAGCACAAACATCTGTACCGCCAGCCATATAACCGCTCCGAGAATCCCGGGCCGGATTTTATGATTCCCTTTGGCAAGGCGCGAACGGTGAAAGAGGGCAGCGACCTGAGCATCATTACTTATGGCGCGGTTGTTCACCGCGCGGAAGTGGCCGCGGCGCAACTCGAGCGCGAAGGCGTTTCGGTAGAGATCATTGATTTGCGCTCGCTCTCGCCCTACGACTGGGAAGCTATTGCGGGCACGGTTCGAAAAACGCACCGTGTAATCGTAGCCTACGAAGATATGCTGAGCTGGGGATACGGCGCGGAGATTGCCGCGCGGATTGCGGACGAACTTTTCGAAGATTTAGATGCTCCGGTCCGGCGCGTCGCGGCCATGGATACGTTCTGCGCGTACCAGCCCAAGCTGGAGGATGTGATCCTGCCGCAAACCAGCCACATTACCGCCGCAGTGAAGCTCCTTCTGGAGTATTGAGCCAATTGGGTTTAGACTGCCGGGCAAGGAAACTTTTTCGGGAGTATTCTCGTATTTAGCAGTAGGGACGACTGAAAGATTGCTCTGTGGGGTGACGCCATGACCTGCCAAAGTTGCCAGAAGGATATCGCAGTTGGATCGAGGTTTTGCTATAACTGCGGCGCCAAGCAGCCCGAAACGGGTGCGCCTCCAGCGTATCCGGCGTATGCTCAGCCCAAGAGGTTCGTGCGCTCGACGAACGACAGAAAAATCGCCGGCGTGTGCGCAGGCATGGCGGACTATTTCGCCATGGATACCGGGCTGGTGCGAATCCTCTGGTTAATCGCGACGCTGGTGCCAGGCCCGAACATTCTGGCTTACATCATCCTCTGGATCGCGCTGCCTGAAGGGCCGACCGGGGTGGTCTCCTCGTCGTCGCCCGCGGCTTGCTAAACTTCCGGCGCAAGAAAACGCTTTAACGCCCCACTTCGGCGTCCCGTCCACAACATATAGGGCGGGACGCATTACTCACTGTTACATGTTTCCACGGCCGGCGTGGTGAACGTCCTAGCGGTGATCTGGATGGTGATGGCGCCAATTCCAGTATTCCTTCTGCTCACGCTTGTTGGAATGCGCGTATTCGTGAGAATTCCTGCGGTTTTCCACCAGGAACTGTCCCCAGTAGTGATTCTCATTGTCGTCCCAGTTGTGATAGTCCCTATGGTTGCTATCGTAGACTCGGACCTGAACGCTGGCCTCTTGAGGTGCGGGGGTGGCCATAAGTAACGCGGGTGCCGCAAGGGCGGTGGTCAGGAAAAGTGAAGCGATGTAGCGATGTGCATAGTGCATTTGTGAGTCCTCCAAACTCGGAAATTCCGCTGTTGGAATCGCGGGAGTCTCAACTGTGGGCCTAAGGCCGATGAGAATCTGTCACGTTCGGCACACAGGTACCGAATGGGTTGCACCCTGAGCATAGGTAGCTAAGTGGGTTTGCAGGATTCAGCGAGTAGATTTTAGTGAGTGCCAAAGACATCGAACGAACACTGGCCTAAGAGGCGTGAAGGCTGCTTCGACCGGTAGCCAGCAATTCATCCAAACTATTTGATGTCCTGTACGAATGCCAGATTCATCGGCTGGGTTGGGATGGACTTGAACGACTTGCCGGCCAGGAGTTGCTGCTGGTCATCCACGGCTTTCTCCCATGTTGCAAAGCTTACGCTCAGCGAAGCCATCGCCGCTCGAATGGTCCGAGTGATGGAGATGGCATCCTGCACGCTGGAGATTGCACTGATCGGCGTGAATCCGGACATTGCAATATCCACGCTGGCGCTGGCAATTTTGTATCCCATTACGAACTTTTCGCCTCCGGTCATGCCTTCTGTTCCCAGCTTGGAATCCTCCAGCCCCGGATAGCGAACAAATAGCCGGGTATAGCTATTGGCAAACCTTCGCGCTGGAGGGCCCGTGATGGGTGTGAAGGAAGGCAAGTAAATCGGAGCCAGATAGATGTCCTGCTGGAGAAGTTTCAACCTCAGCATCCCGCTGTAGGTCTCCACTTTTTTGATTTCCGCCAGGGTCAAGTCGAGAGAATCGAATGCTTCCTGTCGCGTGGCAGTTGGCTCCACTACCAGATCTCCCAAACCGTCTTCTCCTGCGGGTTTGCTGGGCTCTGTTGGTTTCCATTTCTTGTCGTACGACGAAAGGAAAATCAGCCGCAGGCGGTCGTGGCTCAACTCACACTTCACCGCGCGATCCTGCTTGCGGTCGCGCATCTCGGCATAAAACGAAACCGGCAGACCCTGGCTGGCGACGACATCGAAACTCTTCATTGCCGCGTTGCCGTCATTGGCCTGCAAAAAGACCAGTCCCATTAGCTCATTGGCTTCCGCGCCGAGAGGGAAGAGCGCAAGAGCGATCTGAAGATGCTCGCTGGCCCGCGAAAGTTGCTGCTGGGCGTAAGCAAAAGGGATGGCAAAGCCGCCGGTTCTGTTCTTGTCTTTGCCTTTGTCCTTCTTGGCTACGCGCGCGCGTCGGGCTCGCAAGGCGCTGCGATTCTCCGGGCCATTGAACGTCAAATTCATGGCGCGGTTGAACAAATCGGAGATGATGTCCCCCGCGGCGTCAATCTCTTCGTCATATTTGGACCGTCTGGCGTCCAGAGTGCTGAGATGCAGAGCCGCCTCGTCTTTGGCGGTCTGCTCGGGAATCAGTTCCTGGTAGTGCAAGAAATTTTGACGCGCGGGCTCGACGTCGCCCATAGCTTCATACAGCAACGCTAGTTTCCATTTCGTCAGGGGGAATTCAGGGGTCAAGTCATCGGCCTTGTTGAGGTCTGTAAGCGCACGATCGTATTTGCGCTCTGCGAGGGAACCATACACTGAAGCATAGAGCCGGCGAGTTTCGATGGCGTTCGGTCCGGTCAAACTCAGCAGAGATTTCAAATCAGCTATGCGAGCGTGTGCATCATTGCCATCGAGAGCGGTTGGCGCCAATTCCAGATATTTTTCCAGCAGCTTCGCGGCCTCCGTGGCGCGCGCGTTGGTTTCCGCGCAATTTGCAAGATTGAAGGTCGCGGATGGGCTGCTGGCCAAGGTGCCTTTCAGCTCGCCAAGAGCATTGCAAAGACTGGACCTGCGGCTCGCGGTAACATTGCTGTGCGTGCTGGCCTGTACGTTGGTCTTGACCGACACTGGGGTCGCAAGTGGCGCGGCGGGAGCTTCGCCTTCG
>JBGPDI010000072.1:0-24424 GCA_041482215.1 Candidatus Acidiferrum sp.
GCGCGCTCCAGCATGCGCTCCGAAAGATCGAGCCCCGTCACGCGTTTTCCCGCCTCCGCCAGCGCCATCGTGATGCGCCCCGTGCCGCACCCCAGCTCCAGCACGGGATCGCCATACTCCCGCACCGCATCGCGGTAATAAATCACGTCCTGAATCCGCCCCTTCACAACGGGCGATTCATCGTAATAATCCGCGATGAAAGAATCGTATAAAGCTGATGTCATGAAATTTCCTTAAACCATTACGAACTTCTCACGGAGACGAGGCCGCTATTCCTCTTCCATCATCGGATTCCCCAACTTCATTAACATCATTCCACCACCGCGTCCGCTTCAATCTCCACCAGCATTTCCGGCGCAATCAGCTTGCTCACTTCCACCATGCTCGTCGCTGGACGAATCTCGCCGAAAAATTCTCCGTGCGCCCGCCCCGCCTTCTCCCATTCCGCGATGTTCGTCACAAAAATCCGCGTCCGCACCACGTCCTTCAAGCTCGCTCCCGCCTTGATCAGCGCCGCCTCGATGTTCTTGATCGTCTGCACCGTCTGCGCGCGCAAATCGCCCACACCCACGATCTTCCCATCCGGCCCTGTCGCCGTCGTGCCCGAAACCGCAATCACGTTTCCGATCTTCACCGCTCGCGAGTACCCCACAATCGGCTCCCACTGCACTCCGCTCGAAATATTCTGTCGTGTCATCTTTCGTTCCCTTTCTCGAAACAGGGAAAGCATAAACCATTCTGTTTTTTTGTGAAGGTAAGAAAATGAATGTTGTCGTTCAGTACCGGAATTCGTTGCCCGAGCGGTTAAGATGCTAAACTGGTTGCAATTCAGCGTAGAGATTGAGACGACCGATGAAGTGCAACAACATCCTCGAAGCGGTTGGTCACACGCCTCTGGTGCGCTTGAACCGCATCAATAAGGGCCTGAAGCCGCAGATTTACGTCAAAGCGGAATTTACCAATCCCGGCGGCTCCGTAAAAGATCGCATCGGGATCTTCATGATTGATGAAGCCGAGAAAAATGGCCTGCTGAAGCCCGGCGGCACAATTATTGAAGGAACTTCCGGAAATACCGGCATGGGTTTGGCGCTCGTCGCGGCGGTTCGCGGATACAAATGTGTTTTCACCACCACCGATAAACAATCCAAGGAAAAAGTAGATCTCCTGAAAGCGCTCGGCGCTGAAGTTATCGTTTGCCCCACTGCTGTCGAGCCGGACGATCCGCGCAGCTATTATTCAGTGGCGAAAAAACTCGCGCGCGAAATTCCCAATTCCTACTATCCGAATCAGTACGACAATCAGATGAACCCCGAAGCGCACTACCGCACGACCGGCCCCGAGATATGGGAAGACACTGAAGGAAAAATCACCCACTTTGTTTGCGGCGTGGGTACCGGCGGAACGGTCAGCGGCGTGGGAAAATATCTGAAAGAAAAAAATCCCAGCGTAAAAATTATCGCTGTCGATCCGTACGGTTCGCTCTACTACGATTTTGTAAAGACCGGGCAAACCGTCAAAGCAAAGACCTACGTCGTCGAAGGTATCGGCGAGGATTTTTTTCCGACGACCATGCACCTGAATATTCTTGACGACATCATTCAGGTGAACGACGAAGAATGCTTCGTCTTCGCGCGCCGCCTCGCGAAAATGGAAGGCCTTTTTACCGGAGGCTCTGGCGGCGGTTGCATTTCCGGCGCGCTGCGCTTGGCGAAAGATCTCGGACCAAACGATTTCATCGTCGCGCTGTTGCCGGACACCGGCACGCGCTATCTCAGCAAGGTGTATAACGATTTGTGGATGCACGAACGCGGCTACGTGGATGCGGCTACCGCCATCACCGCCGCGGAAGTCGTCAACGCCAAGCACGCGCTTGGCAAAGTTCGTGAGCTGGTCATCGCGCGTCCGCACCAGACCGTTTTCCACGCGCTGAAAACCATGCAGGAGCAAGACATTTCGCAGATCCCCGTCTTCGAGGAAAACCTTCCCATCGGCACGATCTACGAAGACCAGATTCTGAATCTTGCGCTGCAGGGCAAGGATCTTCGCAAGCTCGTCGTTCGCGAAGTGATGAGCAAGCCGCTCCCGCAAGTGCCCAGGAACGCTCCCGTCGAGCGCGTCACCCACATCCTCAGCCACGAGAATCCCGCGGTCTTTGTTGAAATGGGCGACTCTCGTTTTGAGATCCTCACCAAATACGATTTGATGAGCACCGTCGCCAGCCTCATGGAACAGAAACGCTGAGCGCTCTTCCCATGTCAAATTTATAGGAGATAGGAAGCACGAACAGTGAAGATTCTTGACTTTAACGAACGGCTGAAAGACTCGATACTCATCGCGGATGGTGCGATGGGCTCGATGCTTCACGAAGCAGTGGGCGCACAGCGCTGCTTCGACGAATTGAATGCCACCGAACCGGAAGCAGTTTTCCGCGTGCACCAGGCGTACATCGAAGCGGGGGCGCAGATCATTGAAACTAACACTTTCAGCGCGAATCGCTTTAAGCTCGCGCCGCTCGGCCTCGGCGAAGAAGTTCAGCGCCTCAACAGCCGCGGCGTAAAAATCGCGCGCGAAGCGCGCGAATCAGCTTCGCGCGAAGTTTTGATCGCCGGCTCCATCGGTCCGCTGGGACTCGGCGTGCAGTCGCGCCATCCTGCTCCGGAAGAAATCCAGGATATTTTTCACGAACAAGCAATGGCGCTGGAAGAGCGCGGCGTGGATTTTTACATTCTCGAAACGTTTTCTTACATTGAAGAGTTGATGCTCGCCATCGAGGCGATTCGCTCGTTCTCCGGATTGCCCATCGTCGCGCAGCTTACATATGCGGAAGAAGGCACAACGTACGGCGACGTCCGCCCCACGAATGCGGCGGAGCAATTGAAGAGCAAGAACGTTCAGGTTATTGGCGCGAATTGTACGCTGGGCCCGCAAGCGCTTTTGCCGATTTTGCAAGAGCTTGCCGCTGTCGATGGCCTGCGCGTCAGCGGGATGCCCAACGCTGGCTTCCCTAAGCGTGAAGGCGACCGCATCGTTTATCCAAAATCTTCGCCGGAATATTTTGCGCTCTTTGCGCGCGAAGCTGCGGCTCTGGGTGTGCGCATTCTTGGCGGGTGCTGCGGCACTACACCGGCGCATATTCGCGCCATGGCCGAAGCGGTAAAGTCGCTTCGTCCGGCAAAAATGCATCCCGCCGCTCCTTCGGCCGCCGTTGTTTCAAAACCAGTGCCGGTTGCTGAGCGCGATCCTGAAAGTAAATTCTGGAAGAAATTCCAGAAAAAAGAGTTCGTCGTCTGCGTGGAAATCGATCCGCCCAAAGGTCTCTCGCTGGATCGCATCTACGAGCAGGTAGACAAAGTCATGGCGTCAAAAAAGGTGGACGCCATTGACATCAATAGCGGCGCCATGGCCCGCGTCGGCATGGACGCCCTGATTGTTGCTGGCGCGCTCGAAGCCCGCGGCGTCGAGACCGTTCCTCATCTCACAACTCGCGATCAGAACATTATTGGCTTGCAAGCCGCACTTCTCGGAGCTTGGACTGTTGGCGGTGTTCGCAATGTTCTCGCTATCACGGGCGATCCTCCGTCCGTCGGCGATTATCCGGAAACCAGCGGCGTCTACGAAGTTGATTCCGTCGGCCTCGTCAAAGTTCTGCATCGCCTGAATCAAGGAACCGACTGGGCGGGAAAAACTCTCGGTGGCGCAACGAACTTCACGATCGGCGTCGCCGTAAATCCTGTGGCCGACGATCTAGACAACGAAATCGAACGCTTCCACGCGAAGATCGAAGCCGGCGCGCATTTCGCCATGACCCAGCCGCTATTCGATCCTTCGCACTGGCATGCGTTCGTGAAAAAACTCGGCGGCAAACCCGCGATCCCCGTGCTGATTGGCATATGGCCGCTGACCAGCTACAAGCAGGCGCTCCGGCTGAATAACGAAGTCCCCGGTATCGTCATCCCCGAGTCTTTGTTGAAGTCCATGGAAGCTGCCGGAGCTGCCGCCCGCGATCGCGGCTTCGACGTCGCCCGCGAAATGTTAGCTTGGTCGCGAACCGAACTAGCTGGCGCGTATCTAATTCCGCCATTCAAACGCTACGAAGAAATCCTGGAAGTCTTCTAACGAGCGGTCACGGATTAGCTTTCGGTGGCTCCACGGCGCTGGTGTGGTCGTGAACGATTTTCCATCCTGCGGGGAAACGTTGCCACACCAGCGAAAACACTCCGCCAATGTCACCTTTCTCGCGCTTCAAATGCCAGCGCCCTAGAACGAGCGCCGCATCCGGCCCCAAAAACCGGAATTCCAAACCAGAAAAATCCAGTTGCCCCATTGCCGCCTGATCGGGATAACTTTTCTTGTATCGCGCCAGGACGCCATCCCACCCGCGCGCCACCCCGCTCGTCCCGGAAAACGTCAGCTCCGGTGATCGCCAATATCCTTCGAGAAACGCGTCCACATCCCCGCGGTTCCAAGCTGTTTGCTGCGCGGTCAACACAGAACCGATCGCTTCACGGTCCGCCTTCCGTTCTTCAGCGGGACGTGCGATTAACCGCGCTGCTGAAAAGAAAACGGCACCGATTGCTAGCGTGGCCGCCGCACACACCCACCGTCGATTCGCCAACATGGAGTCCCCCCTTGTAAATCATAGTCAGCAAGGAGAATAGGCAAGACGGGCACGCTAAGCAAGGGGTCTGGAAGGATGCCACCCATTCAGTAAGTCTAATTATTGCAATAGCTTACACTGCGAGTTCCATGCCGCTGGTACTTCGGGCCTATTGGACAATATTTTCCTGTCAGGCAGAATTCCTTTAGAGGCTGAGGGATGTTTAGCGCAATGCTACTCACGATCTCCATTGTGGCTCTGTCACAGTTCGCCTTGTATTACTGGCGAGCGATCCTGGCAGGAGTCGCAGCGCAGCCGGTCTCAGACCGGGTGCTGGCCGCTGCCCGAGTGGAAAATGGGCGACTCACGTCAGAGGATTTCCAGACTTTGGCCGGGTTACATGATTTGACACCCAACCTTCATCCAAATCGCGGCGGACTAGGTTTGGTTCGTGTGTATTACCGGATCGTCGAGGGACTCGATGATTTCCTCGGGAAGCGAATTCCCACGCTGGCAATTTGGAGCGAACGCGAACGCGTGATTTGCGCGCGTTACGCTGCCGTCCAGGTTGACCGCCGGCTGCAAGCTAACCTCGAGCTGTCGGCATCGCTGCGTTCCTGCTAATTAAAATAATCTAAGTTTCGAAAGCAGTTTCGAACGAAACATCGCTTTTGGTGTACGTTTCGAACGCGCCCGCGAGATCATTCCCTTGATAGTCCGTCAATCACTCGTTAAGCATAGTCAGCGGCAGTCAAAGTGTGGTGGAATCTCAAACTTCGTAAATCCGGAAAGACATACCTAAACTCTCCATATCTATGCGAACTATAGTTTTGAGTTTGATTTAATTTACTTCTTAATTCTTCTCTAACTTATTCATTCACAGGTCATTACAGTCTTGTCAGCCTCCCACAAGACTCATTCGAAAGTTGGAAGTTTTCGTGCATTCCTCTCCGAGTCGGAAATTGCACCAGCTCTGCAGGTTCGGCACGCCACTCCACGGCACAGAGCTACATTCGACAAAAATTAACGTGCGACAGAAGAAATTTCAGGGGGAGAGATTTCATGAATGTTCGTAATGTACTGGCCCGGCCGTTTGCTTTGATGCTCGGGCTCTTATTGGTTTTAGCGGGTAATGCATTCTCGCAATCAAGCAATGGAAGCATCGTCGGAACCGTGACGGACAAAACGGGCGGAGCAGTGGCAAACGCTTCAGTGAAAGCGTCCAGCATCGATCGCGGCGGCGATACGCGAGCGGCCACTACTGACTCCGCCGGAACCTATAGAATCTCGTCCCTCCTGCCTGGGAAATACAAAGTCACCGTTGAGGCTGGTGGATTTTCACCGACCGTTCTTAATGATATCGAAGTGCGCGCATCACTAGAGACAAGCGCGAGTGCTGTTCTCGAAGTCAGTGCCGTAGGGTCCACAATCACAGTCGAAGCCAACGTAGGCCAGGAGTTGCAGACGCAATCGGGCGAGATCAGCGCCAATCTCGCAACCGCGGAAATGGAAAGCCTGCCCTACTTTTCTGGCAATCCATTGGAACTGCTACTTACCGAGCCTGGGATTCAGGCTTCGAGTGCTCGCGATGCCTTCACGAGCAACGGAATCGGCTTTTCGGCCAACGGTGCACGGCCGCGTGGCAACAACTTTCTTCTCGACGGTCAAGACAACAATGACGCGCAGATCACCGGGCAAGCCGTGCAAACCGTCAATCACGAGGCCATTGGCGAAGTGACGGTCATTCTAAATTCTTCGAGCGCGGAATTCGGACGGGGCGGGGGAGCCATCGCCAACGAAGTTTACAAGGGCGGAAGCAACAATTGGCACGGATCGGGTTGGGACATCATTCAACCCTCCGCGTTAGCGGCAATTGACGCCGGTTTCGCGTTTTTTGGCGGGACTGTGCAACCGGTGCAAATCACAAACACATTTGGTTTTTCGCTGGGCGGACCGATCAAGAAGAACAAATTGTTTTTCTTCGCAACGCCGCAATGGAGCCGATTCCGCGCCAACGCCGGAGCGCAGACGAGTCCGATCCTGATTCCCACGGCAAATGGTGTAGCAGCCCTGCAGCAAATTGAAGCGAACGAGGGCGCGAATGCGAATATTGACTATCTAATCGCATCGCTGGGATCGGTCCGCGGCGGTTCAAACGGGGCAACGGTGGTTTCAGCGGGGTTTGACGCGGCAGGGAATCCACGGCCAGGAGTAGAATTTGGCACGCTGTCGCGAGGCGACACGAGCATCGTTTCGAACAGTCTGCAATGGAGCACGCGACTGGACTATGTCGCATCGGACCACGACCAACTGACTTTCCGGGTTTTGCGCGGGAGCTCAAATCTGACTCCCGATTTCTTTAACAATCCGCAGGAATTGCCGGCGTTCGAAACACAGCAGGGCGGGCCTTTTTCGAATTACCATGCCAGCTGGGTGCACACGATCAATTCGAAGATGGTGAATGAGCTGCGATTTTCGTATGGCAACATCCAATTCTCATTCGCCCCTACCGCGGCGACGCTAGCAAGTCCCCTCGGGACGCACTTTACAGTCATCCTGAACGATCTGCCCAATCCAGACGGCGGAACGATGAATTACGGGCTGCCGGGGAATGAGCCCGCCTCTCGAAATCACCAAACCTATCAATTCCAGGACGCCTTCAGCTGGTCCTTTGGAAAACATACTTTCAAATTCGGTGGTGATATGGCGCTGGTGTTCGTTAAAGACGGAATTCCCGTGGATCCCCGTGGCACGATTGTCTTCTTCCCAACGCAGAACAACAGTTGCGGATCGCTTACGGTCGGAGGACCAGGGTTCGATTGCAACAGCTTGACGAACTACATTGACAACTTCTCTGGCCCAAGCGGGTCCATAACAAAGTTTTTCGGGAATACACAAATTCATCCTTTTCTCCCCAACTATGCTCCTTATGTGCAAGATACCTGGCGCATCAAGCAGAACCTTACGCTTGACCTCGGGCTCCGCTATGAATACTGGGGCACGCCTGGGAATGATCTGCAGTTTCCGTCGCTCGATTCGCGGTTTGGGCAGGGATTGGCGGGGGCAACTTTCCCGAGCGTATTTGGTGCACAGCAAGTGGGAGACAAAAATAACTTTGCGCCGCGCATAGGTCTTGCTTACACGCCGCACTTTTGGCCACGGATTTTTGGCGCGGACAAGACCGTAATTCGAGCGGGCTACGGTATTTTCTACGACGGGCTTTTCAGCAATATCGTGGACAACACAGCGTCGGGTTCGCCCAATGGAATTGCGCAGAACATCGTCGGTCCGACTCCAGCTACAGGAGACTTCGGGCGAGGGACACCGGATGCGAGCGGGGTTCTGGCGGGATTGCAGCCAGTACTAACGTCCGACAGCTTTGTGGAGACAATGAGCTCGCATCTACTGAATCCGATAACTCATCAGTGGAATCTGAATATCCAGCGTCAACTGCCGGGCGGCTTCTTGCTCACTACCGCTTATGTGGGCACTCGCGGCGAACATCTCTTCGTCAACACCGACATGAATCCTTTCTTTAACAATGCTGATTTTGGAGGCGGAGTAACCGCGCGCACCAATGGAGGCGACTCCATCTACCACGCCGGCCAGCTCAAACTGGAGCGTTCCATGTCGCATGGACTGCTGCTGAGGGCTGCCTACACCTACTCGAAATTTCTTGACGACATGTCGGATGTATTTATAACGAGCGGGTCGAGCTCGTATGCTCAAGACGTCTTCAACCAGCACGGTGATCGCGGCCTGTCCTCATACGATCACCGGCATAATCTTTCGCTCGCGTTTCTCTACCAGCTGCCGTACGTGCACAGCCGAGATAACGCGGGCTTTGCGGTGCTCAATGCCATCACCAGCGGTTGGCAGACGTCCGGGACCCTCACTTTCTCAAGTGGCGCTCCGCAAACCTTTTACGATGGGTTTGACAATAATAATGATGTTCACGGCAACGATCGGCCTTTCCTAGGGAACCCGAAGGTGCCCATCAACTACGGCCCAGCCTGCACCGCTGTTACCAGTACCTGCGACTCCGGTGTCGGCTTCACAGTTGACGGCACGACGTTTGTGGACTTCAATTCATCCTTCGGATTGGATCCGGTTACCGGAAACTTTACGGCCACCAAGAACGATTTCAAGTATTACGTGTGGCTGGGGCAGAATGGGAACATCGGAAGGAATACCTTCATTTCGCCGGGCTTCCAGAACTGGAATCTATCCGTGCAGCGCACGGTAAAGTTCAAGGAACGCTACGCGTTCATGGTACGAGGGGAGTTTTACATTGCATTCAACCACCCGAACCTGGGGATTCCCAACCTGACGCTGACGAGCAGTTTTTTTGAGAACTCAGCGGCGACAATTAATGGGGCACGCACGATCGTGCTCTGGGGCAAGTTCAGCTTCTAAGTTTTCCGGCCGTTAGAACTGAGAAACCGCCGCGGGTCACAAACCGGGGCGGTTTTTCTTTTTTTGAGGCGGTAAAGTTTGAACGTGTTTCAGTAAGCCCAGCGGAGCAGGATCCCGCCGGTGGTGTAACCGGCGCCAACGGTGACGATGAGGACGAGGTCGCCCTTATGAAGGCGACCCTGCTCCACGGCGTCGCGCAAGCCCAGAGGGATCGTTCCAGCCGTGGTGTTGCCGTAGCGGTCGATATTCACCATCACTTTGGAGTCTTCGACACCCAGGCGCTCCTGGGTCGCGCGGATGATGCGCAGGTTGGCCTGGTGGGGAACAAGCAGAGCCAAGTCCTTGTTCGTAAAGCCATTTCTTTCAAGAAGATGCGCGGCCATCTCGGCCATCCGCCGGACAGCGTATTTGAAGACCTGCGAGCCTTCCTGGTGGACGTAGTGCATGCGCTTTTCGATGGTTTCCGGACTGCTGGGATTCAGGGAACCGCCGCCGGGCATGTAGAGAAACTCGCCTCCGGCGCCATCCACGTCATGCTCGAAATCCAGGATTCCTTCGTTTGGGCCAGCAGCTTCGAGAAGTACGGCACCGGCGCCGTCGCCGAATAATACGCAGGTGGCGCGGTCTTTGTAATCAAGGATGGTGGTCATCGCGTCGCTGCCGATGGCCAAGACTTTTTTGTGCGTTCCGGCGCCGACAAACTGTGCGCCGACAGTTAGTGCGTAAGCAAAGCCGGAGCAGGCGGCGGACAAATCAAAACCCCAAGCGTTTTTCGCGCCAATGCGGTGCTGCACCAGGCAGGCGCTGGCGGGGAAAAACATGTCCGGTGTGACGCTTGCAAGGACGATGAGGTCAATGTCCGCAGGATCAGTCTTGGTTTGCGCCAGAAGGGTCTTCGCGGCTTCCGTGGCCAAGTGCGATGTGGCTGTGCCCTTTTCCACGATGTGGCGTTCGCGGATGCCGGTACGCGTGCGAATCCATTCGTCGTTAGTCTCAACGAGTTTCTCCAGGTCCGCGTTGGTAATCACCTTTGGCGGAACGTAGCCAGCTACACCCGTGATTTTTGCCGCGATGCGGTGAGACATAACTCTCCTTGCAATGGGATACCCGAAAAACGAACCTAAATCTTATGCGATTGCGCGGTGGGCTTACAAGACGCCGCAAGCGCTCTTCAGTATCGCAGGAGGTAGCTCAATTTGATGAAGAAAAGGCGGCTGGTGGAATTATTGGGTGCGCCCAGCGGGGAAACAAAAGGTGGCGGGCCGGGGCGCAAGTTGAGATCGCTGTAGCCATTGTTGTAGCCGAGATAGACGGCGGTGCCGGGGTGAAGCAAGTAGGTCAGTAAAATGTCGGTGGTGAATTGTTTGGTGGGCGCGATGGGGCCACCGTCGTAGCTGCCGAGATTGGTCTGAAGATCGAGCAGGCCAGCGTTGGCGATGGTGGCGTTGTAATCGAGAATCAGGCGCAGAGACAATTCTTTTGTGAACTGGTAATTGAGCTTTGCGCGGTTGAGGTAATTGTTGAAAACGCTTTGCCCGGCCGAAAAACCGGGTGGGACGAAACCATCGAGCGTTCCGAGGCGGTAATAAATCAGGGTTTCATCCAGCCGGAAACGCGATGAGGGACGCAAAGTAAATCCAAAATTCACGCGGCGCGTGCTCGCGAGAAACGGCTGGAAGGGAACGAGTGTCAGAGCCGGATAATAATTTTCACCGGTGCCCTGGGTGTAGCGCGTGGAGAAAGAAATCCATTTGTATGGCTGGGTGTTGAAGAGCACAGAGGTGCTGTGCTTACGGAAATCGATGCCGTCGAAGAGTTCGTAGGCTTCGCCGCGGCTGACGTTGACGGTGGTCTGCTTCGTCAGGTCAACCTGAAAACCCAAACCCACTGCCCAGTCCTGCAGAACGCCTGCATGATTCCAGTCCACGGTTTCACTGATGGTCGGGCCGTAATCGACGACTTTGCTATTGTTTGGCCGCCAGAAATAGCCGGCGAAAGCGTTGTTCTGGCGGATGTCAATACGATTGACGAATCCGAGCTCGGTGCAAAAATTTGGCGAGAAGTCATTGTAGTTCGTGGAGAAAGTAAAATGGCGGCCGGTGTAGGAAGCGTCGGCCCACAGCGCGTTGCCTTGTTGCGAGGCGACGGTGGAATTGCTGGAGGCAAACGAGAGGCAGTTTTGGCCGGCGTTGAGGTCCTGGCGCGTCCAGGTGTGCACAGCCTGAACATCGGCGACCCAGTTTTTGGAGAATTTCAGCCGGGCATCGAGCGAGGCTACGCGATTGCTGGTGTCAGCAAAATCGCGGCTGGAGAAAAAAGCGCCGATGTAAGACTGATTGCCGAACTCGCGCGTAACGCGAACGACTCCATCCACTGCCCGCGTGTCGTATGGTCCGTTCGTGTATCCCAAGCCTTGCTGGCGGTCGTCGATTACCAGCGCGCCAAGAGTCCATTTGCCGAGCTTGCCGGTCATGCGGGAGCCGAATTGCGGGTCGGCAATCTGGCGCGAGAAGAAGAGATTGACCGGGGTCATGAAAAATCCGGCGTTCTCGATGAAGAACGGGCGCTTCTCGGGGAAAAAGACGGCGAAGCGTTGATTGACGGTGACTTGCGGATCGTCGGACTCCACCTGGCTGAAATCGGGATTCAGTGTCACGTCGAAGGTCAGCGAATCTTTCAGAACAAATTTGGCGTCGAGTCCCGCACGGTGTTCGAACTGATCAAGGAAGGCGGGAGGCGTGGCAGTGTCTGGTGGATTGGGTTGATTCAGGAAATGATCGCTGGCTAGAATTCCATAGGGAATGAACTGCATATTGCGCCCGGGCGAAACGTTTTCGATCCCGCCCAGCGGCGCGAATTGCTGCGTGAGGCCCGCGACGCGCTGTGTCACGTAGGGCCAGTAGTCGTATTCACTCTTGCGAAGAATCGTGCGATAGAGGGCCACCCCCCAAGTTTGTTCGGGAGCATGAGAGAAGCGCAAACTCTTGAAGGGGATGGAAAAGAAAACCACATAGCCATCTTTGGTGACGTGTCCGGAGTTGTCCCACAGCGTGTCGAAACTGTAGTCGTAGCCTTGCCCTTCGGTGTAGATGGCGTCGGTTTGTACTCCGAGCGGATTCGAAAAAAAGTAGTAGGCGCGGTGAAAATCTTCAAAGGTGTCGAGCAAGACTCCCACGCCGTCGTCCTGATCGGAATCTTCGCGTTTCGAAAGATGGGCGCGAACTTCGCCGCTGTCATCGTGGCAGAGAAATGCCACGTAGAGATTTTTGTCGTCATAGGAAAGATAGGCGGTAGTGGGCTCGGTGGCCGGAGTGCCGTCACCAGGAGTGAATTGGCGGAAATCGGTTACGGCCAGCTCGGCTTCGCGGGGATGATTTTCGAGGAAATCTTCGAGTTTGGGCGCACGCTGAACGCGAGGAATCTTTGACAGTGGAATTTTCGCTGCGTCCGGGGGCGGCGCGGCCCCAGCTTGCGCATAGACACGGGGCGCGGCGGCGCAGACGAGCAAAATCCCAAGAATAGAATTCCGAATGAGAGGGCCCATCTAGAATGTCTTTGTACCACGCCTAGTGTTGTTCCACGTAAGAGTTAAAGGTATAGGTATCGTGTTGTTTAGCTGGCAGGAGGGGCGCGGCTGGCGTGTGCGGCCAGCTAGAATTTTTTTCATAAATGGGGGCGGCAGGACGAAAAGCATTTCCTCAGGGGCTAAAGCCCACTCTTTCTTGTGTTTTTATGTCGGAGCTGAAGCTCCGACCCCCTAACCACCATTTGTGAGATAGCTTCTGGTCATAAGGACGGCGGAAGAATTTCGTAGCGCCAGGAAACGGCAGCCGTTTTCTTCAGCATTGCAGCGACCGAGCAGTATTTATCCTCGCTGAGCTGGATGGCGTGCTTGACGGCGGCTTCGTCGAGCTGGCCGCGGAGGCGGTAGAGGAGTTCGAGCTTGGTCCAGACGGTAGGGGGCTCGGCGGCGCGCTCGCCAGAGCAAATCACTTCCAGGGATTCAAGCTTCTGGCGTTTTTTCTGGAGAATGACGGCTACGTCGGTGGCCGTGCAGGCGCCCAGCGCGAGCAATACAAGTTCCATGGGGCCGGGCGCTTTGTTTGACGAGCGGTCGGAATCGATCGTCAGCGCGTGTCCGGAGGGGCCGATAGCTACGAATTTCTCTTCGCCAATCCACTTTACCGATCCAGTTTGCATTGCTCCTCCCCGTGAGAGGATAGCAGGAGCATGTGCCGGGAACGAATCGGGTTTTGCAAGCGCTACAAGTGCGGCAACGGGGAGCGGAATTGAGCGTATGATTTGGGGCGAATTCAGAAAGACTTACGGAGGGTGAAGATGAAGACGAAATCAGCGGCAATACGATGGGGTTCAGCGGCAGTGTTTGCGTTGACAGCGGCGCTATTGGCGGGACACCAGGTGTTGGGTGCGCGGCAGACAGCCATGGCTGCGGAAATGAAAGAACAGCCCTACGCGATCGAGTATTACTACAAGGCGAAATGGGGCCACGCGGACGAATTTCTGACGCTATTCAAGAAAAATCATTATCCCGTCTTGAAGAAAGAGATGGAACTTGGGCGCATGTTGAAAGTAACGATGGCGACTCCGAGATATCACGCGACGGAAGATGGGCGATGGGATTTTCGAGTGACCATCGTGTTTAAGAACGCCACGATTGCGAACGACAATTTTGACAGCGGAGCGCTGATCAAGCAGATGTATCACGATCAGGAGACATACAAGAAAGAAGAGCAGCGGCGATTTGAGATTCTAGAATCACACTCCGACGTGCCCATCAAGGATGTGGACCTCGACGCGCGGTAACGCACTCCACATAACAAGCGCTCCAAATGCACGGGGATGACGGGGAAGAAGAGAGAAAGGCCCCACACGCAAGATCGGGGTGATGGGGCACCCGGCGGGCGAGGCAAGGATGACGTTAAGTGAAACGACAACAGATACGGACTCTAACGGCGCGACCACTTAGGATACCTTCATGAACACAATGTTCTGGCTGGCGTTCGGTGCACTATTCGCGATGTCCGCCAGTGGACAGAATAACGCAGCTAATCCGACCACCGCACGCGGGTACTACGAAGAGTTGAAAGCCGCGAATGAGTTCAAGACCTACGCAGATGAATATGTCTGTTTCTACGACGATGATATTCCCTCATTCCTAGTCGTCGCAAGAGGAGAAGACGCCCTTCAACTCATGGCGTCGAACGGCGAGAAGGGGACGAAAGAAACCAACACGGTCAAAGGGACTCTGTTTTACAAGACGTACTACAAGGGCGTCTTGACTGGAAATCTAGAGGAAATGCCGTCGAAAAGGGACTCTCAGGTAGGGGATAACGTTACGTATCAAGACAAGGTCATCCTACGTGACAGCAAGACCGCCATGACAATCACCTACAACGTGAATTGGTCGACGGGTCGGATCAGATTCACCGTCGAAACGGGGACCATAGGTGGTCGCGGCTACAGCAGTCGCGAGAGATACGGTAAATGTGAGTTCATTCATCCGGAAACGCCGATCCTTTTAGACCAATCAATTCCCAAAGAAGTTCGTGAGAATCGCTGTTTCCAATCTAAGCCGGCGGAAGAAAGAGATCGTTGGCTCCGTGAACTGAATGCGCTTTCGCCGGCAGACTTCGAGAAAACAATGAAGGATTTGGCGCAAGTAAACTCGACGGATCGATTGTTGGGAGCAAAAGGTTGTGAATTGCCGAAATAGATGTTTCCTCTCGCAAGCGGCTTGTCGGCTTGAAAGCCGTTCGCGGGTTAACAGCGCCTCCCGCCATGGAAACTCGCGCGACTGTCCCCCTGATTTCGTCCACTGTCTTCCCGCGGCACCAGTTGGTGTGAGAGGAGTTATTCACGCTGTAGGAAGAGAAGACGATTCGGCAGAATCCGACAGTCGTCGTTGTATTCTGAGAGAATGAAGTACATTTGCACAGATTGTTGTCGCGAGCGCCCTGAAGAAATAATCGGCGCCGACTCGCCCAGATGCCTAGGTTGTGGCAAGCCAATGATTCGGGCGACATTGAGTTATAAGGGGCTTTGGCTGAGTCCCAGCTTCGTCATGCATCGAATGCAGAAGATTATCGAGACGCATGGCACGCGCGATGCTCAGGCGAGTGGGCGGTTTAAGCGAGAGCGCGAGGCATGGACCACGGCCACTTGGGCACTTGGCCTAACACAAATGCATGGACGGGACTACTGGGTAGAAATCGAGACGGAAGATAGCACTCCCGATACAAAGGTACATCGGCTGGACCAATCCAATGGCCGTAACAAAATCGAGACATACAACGTCGAGGTCGTGGATTGGGAGCAGCACGTTGACGATCCCATTCAAATTGTTCAGCAGAAATGCGCACGTGCATATCCGGCGTATTTTTGGTTGGTCATCCTGGGGAGGAGCGGCAAAGCTGTCGACACGAACACACTCATAGAAGCAATTCGTAGTGCTCGCGTGCCCTTTGTGGAGATCTGGATTGTCGGGCGCGCGTTGGAGGATCGCAACAGAATGCAGATCGTACGACTTTTCCCGGACAGAGTGGATGTTCTGTTTGACCTCAATCAAGCTCTCATTCGATCGGAAAAGCAGGCGGAGATCATGCGGCCCGAGAAACGGGGCACAAGTACTGAGATCCGCCCACGCGGCGATATCTACCTGCCGATTCCATAATGGGTGGGCGGGTGGGGCAGGCTTTTGAATTGGGTGGCGCACCCTTTGGGTTGGCACTTCAAAGGGTGCGGCCTTTGACTCTTAAGCGAAGGCGAGGTGGCCGCGCGGGGCGGGGATGGGGCGGCCGAGTTCTTTGGCGGTTTCGAGCCGTTCCTGAATTATGATTTCCACGTTGGCGCGAGCTTCCTTGTAGGTCTTTCCGTCGGCTGCGCAGCGGGGAAGTGTCGCACCTCCGGTGCTCCGAATCTTGTATATCACGCACCCAGCCCTGACGGGCTGGGCTAACCTGTGACGCGCCTCCGGCGCTGTTTGGAATGAAGAGGGCGGCAGAGCAAGAGAAAGCCGAAGAGGAGGAGGCCGCGCGGAGCGGGATGGGGCGGCCGAGTTCTTTGGCGGTTTCGATCCATTCCTGAATGATGATTTCCACGTTGGCGAGAGCTTCCTTGTAGGTCTTTCCGTCGGCGGCGCAGCGGGGGAGTGCCGCACCTCCGGTGCTCTGCGTCTTGTATATCACGCACCCAGCGCTTGCGCGCTGGGCTAAAGTATGCCGCGCCTACGGCGCTCGAAGAAACGCGAATGCTTCCTTCTCACCCAGAGCTTACGCGCTGGGCTAAGGTATGTCGCGCCTCTGGCGCTGGGGAAAAGACAAATCCAATCGCGCGTCTATCTTGTGGTTCTCGCAAACGAGCGCCGGAGGCGCGTCACCCTTTAGCCCAGCCCGTTTAGGGCTGGGTTAAAAGGCAAGAGAATGGCGAGCACCGTAGGTGCGGCACCTAACCAAAAACATATTTCGGGTCAAACTCGATTCCATGTTTCTTCAACAACGCAACAAACTCCGCATCAAAATCCATTTTCCTGTGATGCTCTTCCTGATTCCGTATGTACCGAGTCACGACGGGAATCACCGACGCGCTCACACTGAATGCCGCATAGCCTTCCTGCCAGGCGAACTTGTGACCCTCCGCACTGGCCCATCGTGAGGAGTTTGCCTTGAGCGTTGTAACCGTCTTCGACAACGTCAACACCGGGGGAATTTGGATTAGGAGATGAAGGTGATCTTCCATCCCACCTACGGCATGAACATAGATATCTAGTCTTCTACAAATGCCCGTAATGTAGGACCACAATTTAGGCCGAAATTCACTGTCTATCGTTTTGCGCCGGCCTTTCGTGCTGAACACCACGTGCACGACGTTTTGTGCGTAGGTATGAGACACGTGCCGCACCTCCGGTGCTCCGCGTGTTATATACCACGCACCCAGCGCTCACGCGCTGGGCTAAAGTATGCCGCGCCTCCGGCGCTCGAAAAAAGGCCGAGCAGGCACGGCGCGGAGGAAAGGTGGAAGGCACGGCGTAGTGCGCCCGCACAAGAGAAGGTGGCGACGTAGAGTCGCCGCTACCAAGGAACGTCGCAGAGAAAGCGGCAGCAAGGCTGCCGCACTCCAAAGGCAAAGACGGCCGGCTGGAAGCCGGCGCTACAAAATGGCGGGCGCGCTAAAGCGCGCCCCTACACGGATGGGAGCGGAGGGCGGAGCTTGCCTGATGCGAGGGCCTGGACGGCGAGCAGGCGTGCGCTGAGGTCCTTGGCGGACAAGCGGCCGTCGCGGAAAAGCTGGCGGAGAAAATCCGCGGCCGGGAGATCGCTCTTCCGGGAATTGCAGTTGAGGCAGCAGGAAACGAGGTTGCGGTACGAATTGCGTCCGGATTGGGCGAGAGGCACGACATGATCTAAGCAGTGCGCCCGGCGGGGAGTCCGGCGCAGGCAGTAGAAGCACACGCCATGCTCGCGTGCGTGGATGGAGCGGCGCAGAGCAGGAGTGCGCATGAAATCAAGCTCGTCCAGATTGACCTCGCCCTGTAATTTGGCGCGGCTGCCGATTGCGGTTCGGCTGTCGCGGGCTGCGGGGACCTCCCCCGGCAAACGCACCTCCACCACGTGACCGATGTTGCTGCGCTCAACCAGACGCAAGACTTCCTGATCCACGAGGCGGCGGACGGATTCGCGCGCCCGCCTCGCGGTAATGCCCAGGTTGTGGGCCAGCCAGAGAATCGAGAAGCGCAGCCGGAGTTTGCCCTCGAAACGGCTGTGGCGGAGCAAATGCGAATAGACAGAGCGGTCGAGGACCGGGAGTTTGAGCTGGGGAGCGAGAAGGTCCTCGAATTCTTTGCACACTTCGACGGCGTCGATTTTTTCGTGTTTCATGATTTGTCCTTATCGGGAATGGAGTTTAAGAGGGTGCTCAACAATCCAGCGAGACGGGCATTCTTGCCTGTCCACGTAGAATCAGGCTTAAACCAAGCTGGGACGCAGCGGCGCTGCGCCACCTACAAAGGAAAAGAAGGGAGCCGGCTGGAAGCCGGCGCTACGAAATAGGGCAGCTCTGTCGGTCTACAACGATTCCGGGCGATTCAACACAAACAATACAAGGGCCGGAGCGCAGAGGGCCGCGGAGAAAGCAGCAAACCCGGGGGCGTCCAAAAACAAAAGCCCCAACCAAAGGGTTGGGGCGCACTTTCCTACAGCGCTGACTCTACTGCTACTGCCCTGTTCTTGTCAATAGGTAAATTTTTATAAATGGTAAAGTCTTGGAACACAATAAGAGGCGCGAGGCGCGAAGCGCGAAGCGCGAAGACTCCCTCTCGCGAGATTTAGTGGCGAATTAAGTAGTGCGCGGGCCGGTGGTGGCGGCAACTTCGATGATGGGATTGGGCAGCGCGCGCATGGTGCGGACAAAGACCTCCACGATGGCGCCGTCGAACTGCGCGTTCGCGCAGCGTTCCAATTCGGAGAGAGCGTCGGTGGCGTTGCGCGCTTTCTTGTAAGTGCGGTCGCTGGTGATGGTGTCGTAAGCGTCGGCGATGGCGATGATGCGCGCGCCGAGCGGGATTTGCTCGCCGCTCTTGGCGTCTGGGTAGCCGGAGCCATCGAAGAATTCGTGGTGGTGCAGAACCATTTCGCGGATGCGCGCAAGCGGCGTGAGCGGATCGAGAATCTTTGCGCCAAACCGCACGTGTGACTTCATCGTCTCCCATTCATCAGGATTGAGCGGGCCGTTTTTGTTCAAAATTTGCTCCGGGATGCCAACTTTGCCGATGTCGTGGAGAACGGCGCCCAGGCGAATTTCTTCGACTTCGGCCTCGGTCATGTCCATTGCCTCAGCGATTAGCGCGGCGTAAGCGGAAACTTTCTGCGAGTGGCCCTGGGTGTAGTGATCCTTGGCGTCAATCGCAAAGGCCAGCGAAGTGACGGTGTCGAGCACGGCCTGTGGCAGAGCCTGCGGTCCTTGAGGAGGAGCCGCCGCGGGTGCGCTATTCGTCGGTTCGGTGGCGGCAAGCGATTCGGTGAATTGGCGCAAGCGCTGATAAATTTCTTCGAAGGCTTCAGGGCCGGTGGAGAAAAGGCGCTTGAGCGTAACGCCGAGATAGGCTTCCAGGACGTCGCGCTTCCATTTTTTCGCTTCGTTAGGATCGAAATGATCGGCGGTGGAGACGGCGTTGCCGCCCTGGTGTTTCGAAAGATACATCGAAGCGTCAGCAACCTGAATAAGTTCTTGGGGCGATGAGCCGTGGAGCGGATAGCACGCGATGCCGAAGCTGGCGCTGATGTTTTTCTCGCGCAGCAGCGGATCGGAGGAGACCCAGCCGCGCAACTTGCTGGCGAGTTGGCGCGCATGCTCCATGCTGGTTTCCGGCATGAGAATGACGAACTCATCGCCGCCGTAGCGGGCCACAACGTCGGAGCGCCGGCAATTGGTCTCGAGGATCTGGCCCACGCGCTGCAAAACAAGATCGCCTTCGAGGTGGCCGTAGAAATCGTTGACGAACTTGAAGCGGTCCAGGTCCATAAGCGCGAGAGCAAAGGCGCGACCGGCACGCGTGGAGCGCTTCCATTCCGCGGACAAGGCTTCCATGAAAAAGCGATGTGTCTTGACGCCCGTGAGACCGTCGGTTATGGCCTGCTCTTGTGCTTTCTGGAAGGAAAGCGCGTTGTGCAGTGCGCCGGCGATGAGGTCGGCGAGCGTGCGCAGCAGGAGAATTTCTTCTTCGGAGAACTCCACCGGGACGGAAGACTCGATGTAAAGAATTCCGTGGAGCTGCTCGGCGTAAAAAACCGGCAAAGCGATGCCTGCCACGGAATCCGGCAGGAGCGGCTTCATGGAGCCATCGGTGTGGGCATTGGGGCGGTAAACCGCCATCTGGCCGGTGCGCGCCACATGGCCAATCAATCCGGTACCGAGGGTGATGCGCTGTCCCAAGGTACCACGGCGTTTGCCAGCTTCGGCCTGAATGACTACTTCGCGTGTGGCATATTCGAGCACGCCAATTCCGATGTGGTCGTAGGTCAAGCCAGCTTCGAGTTGCTCGGTGATTTTGGCGAGCATCTCGTCCGGGTTGAGCGTGGCGATGGCGTTCCGCGAAATCGTGTTGAGCAACGACAGGTGGCGCGCTTTGGTGCGCTCTTCGCTGAAGAGGCGGGCGTTTTCAATGGCGATGCTCGCTTCGCTGGCAAGAACGCGGAGCAGTTCGAGGTGGCCTTCGTCAAAAACGCGCTCGTTATCGGAGTAAACGGCCATTGCACCAATGGCATGGTCGTAAGCGACCAGCGGCACACCGGCCAAGCAGCCTTTCGAACGCAGAGGCTCGACGCCCAGTTTTTTCATTTCCGCCACATAATTGTCGCGGATCAGAACCGGCTGGCGCGTTCGAATGATGTACTCAGTGATGTGGTTGCCGGCGGGACGGACGCGCTTTGGCAATCGCGTGCCATCTACGACTTCAAGATCGAACAAAATTTCATCACGCAAGGGATCGAGTTCGGCAATATAAAAATTTTCGACGTCAAAGAGCCGGCGCAACTCCTCCCAAACTTTTCGCGTCAGATCCTCTTTGTTCAGGGTGGAGCTAAGAGCGCGGCCGATTTCGTTTAGAACGTGAAGTTCCTCGGAACGCCGCGAAGTCTGCTGAATCAGATAGCTGTTCTCAACCGCCATGCCGATCTGATGCCCAAGGGCAACGAGCAGCCGCAACTCCGGAGGAGTGAAGCGCCGGCTGTCGGGGGTTCCCAGAAGCAGCACTCCGAAAGCTTGCTCCTTGGCCTGGAGGCTGATGGCCACCACGCTGCGAAGTCCCTGCGCGAGGGCCAATTCGCGGAACCGGCGGATGGACTGTTCTTTTTCAAGAGCCGAGAGGGAATCGTCGCGCAAGTCGCGAAAACCCAGCAGGCCGCCGAGACGCGATACGAGGTTGACGAGATAATCGTCGAGGCCTTCGTTCTGTGCGGCGCGGCAGAACTCATCCGTCAGGCCCACGGCCACGACGGAGGTCGGGCCCTGGAGATCACCGTGATGCAGGAAGAGTGCGCCGGCGGGAAGGCGCACGACGCCCAGGACGCGGTCCAAGGCCTGCGAAAGCATGCGTTGAATTTCGCCACCAACAAAACCGGAGGTCGCCAGATTCAAATTTGAAAGCGCCAGCATGTTGCGCTCGATGCGGCGTTTTTCTTCCTCGTAAAGCGCCATGACCATGAGCATGGCCACGAACGCACACGGAGCAGCGGCAACGACGCTCATGCTCGGTCCCTGAAGTTCCGGCGTCGCCTTCAGCACGTGCATTGCGATCCACAAAACTCCCCAGGAAGCGAACGAAACGCCGAGCAGGCGATCGGCAAGTGTTTCCTGGCGGCGGCTTTCCTGCCAGAACACCACTGCAGTGCCAACGTACAACAGGGAAGCGGGAATGACCGCTGAAATGGGAAAGCCGGTGACGGCATTTGCTCCGGCCCAAAGTCCGAGCAACACGGCCACGGCCATCGCGGGAATTTTCCAAGGCGTTCGCTGCGAATAAACTTGCGCGCCGAGAAAAAAGAGCACGCCAGAGAGAGCGAACAGCCAGTGATTCAGCGCACCCTGCTCCGGGCTCGATGCCGCCCATGGCGCTACGGCCGGGGCCATGTAGTGCAGCCCGAATACGGCCCACGCAGTGGTCCACAGCAAGAGATAGTCCTGGCGCTTAATGCTGTGTATGTACGCGAAGAAGCCCGCCACCAAACTGGTAGCGATCAGCAGCGCCAGCGGAATAAAGTTCTGATGTATCAAGCCCACATTCGATTCCCCGCCCGCATCGCGGACGGTGCTTCGTTACTCGCGAAGACATTCTTATCTTAGTGCTTCGCGGTGTACCCGCAACACCTCCACCTGCACCAAAGGACAGTCGTGCGGCGACGCAGGAAGGTGGCGCCCGTACACAAAACAAAGTACTTGTGATTATGGATTATGAAATTTTCAGGAAGCAAGCGTACCGGGGTACTGGTGGCCAAAGAGACAGCAGCCCCGGGGGTAACCGATTCCATACAAAAAGGGATAGCGTCCCCGCTCCGCTAACCAACCGCTCGGCCTTCAATCGATTTAAACCTGCATTCCTATTATCTTTTTGAGAAGACGCGTTCGCGCACGGTATGGGATCGCCGGCTTTTTTTGGCGCGGACAGAAGCGATCATCTTATTGGCTCCGCGATCTGGACGTGATGATGTTCCAGCAAATCTCCCGTCGAATGGTCCAGTTGTGCCACGGCAATTTGAAAATTGACCTGAGACTGAATGAGGTTCAGCGCAGCCTGGGCGAGCTGCGTTTGCGCGTCGAGAACAAAAAAAACCGTTTCCGCACCCAATTCGTATTTGCGTTCATCGGCATGCAACGATTTCTGCGCGAGGTCCAAAGCGACTCTTGAGGCTTCCATGGAGAGCTTGGCTTGCTCGAGCGCGTGTACGGCGTTGGTGACGTCGAGAGTAATGTTTTGCGTGGTGCGGCGCTGCTGATATTGATCGCGGCGGCGGCTGACGGAAGCGTCCGCAAGATTAGCTTCGGCGTTGTGATTTTTTATCGGGAGATTCAACGAAAGGCTTGCGCCGTAGGCCGGATACGTGAAGCGAAAAACCTGATACAGCCCGTTGCCCAGAGCAGGGCTACCCACCGTCGTGTTGGTGCCGCCTAAACCGTTGCCAGAATAGTAGCCAGAGAGTTCGAGATCAGGCTTCAAGTTGTTGTGCGCAAGACGGATGTTGAGTTCGTCGCCGGCGAGCTGCTGGCGCGTGGCTTCCAGTTCAGGGCGGTTGGCGAGAGCGCGTGCGAGCGTGGTGCCGATGTCCGTGCTCGGCAGAGCACCAAGAGGTTCGGGCTGATCGGTGAGTTCGAGATCGAGAACACGGAAGGAAGGATCGAGGTCGGCGCCAATCACCTGGCGAAAAAGATCCTCGGTTTGTTTCAGAGCGTATTCCGCCTGGATGACGCCCACGAGGCGGGAAGCGACTTGCGACTCCGAGCGGTAGATATCGAGTGGAGGAAGGGCTCCGAGACCCAGCGCTTTTTTATCGTGGTCGTAGCTTTTTTGGGCTTCCTCAAGAGACTTGCGCTGTACCACGAGAGATTCGCGGGCAAGAACAACGTTCCAATAATTGGCGACCGCTTGAAGAATGATGTCATTCACTTCGCCTTGAAAAACGGAACGCGCCTGATTCAAATTTCTCTGTGCGATCAGAATGGGCGCGCGATTGGGGAATAGACCGAAGTTGCGGAGGAGCGGCTGGTTGACAGTGAATTGGAGATAGCTGGCGAGAGAGGGATTGACGAGACTCAGCGAGTCGTTGGTGGATAATTTGTTGGTGTTAAAGGATGTTTGGAAGTTGGTGCCTGTCTGGAAGGTCTGTGCGTAACCGAGCGTGGTCGTTTGACTGAGGGTGTCGAGAACTGGAGCTCCCTGAATTTGCGTGATGGTGGGCGATTTGGCCCTGTTATCGGAAAAGCTGGATTTAACCAGCGGATCGAATGGTCCGTAAGCGCGATGAAGAATGTTTTGCGCGAATTCAATTTGCGAGCGGTCCAGACGGATGTCTGTATTGTTTGAAAGGGCCAGGCGGATGCTGTCGTCCAGAGACAGTACGAGCTTTCCGTTTGCAACGTGATCTTGCAGTCCCTGTGGCCCGGGAAGCGGTGCAGCTGGCTTCTGGTGACTACTGACGCCAAGGAACCTCTCGGCGCGCGTAGAATCTTGCGCGCGGGCGGGTATGCTGAGCGTTAGCATCAAAGCGGCCAATGCGAAGAAAAAACACAGCACTTTCATCCAGCACCTCCGAGGAATATTTTACAACGGGCTGCAACTATTCGTAGCGAATCGCTTCGACCGGATCGAGGCGTGCTGCCTTGACCGCGGGATAGATGCCGAATATCAAACCAACCGAAATGGAAACCACGAAAGCCAGAAGAATGGAGCTGATGGTAACGATGGTGGACCATCCGGCGAGCCAGGCAATGAGCTGAGACATTGCAAAACCCATCAGCACGCCCAAAAGGCCGCCAGCAAAAGAAATCAGAACAGCTTCGATGACAAATTGGCGGACGATGTCGCTTCGCCTGGCACCGACCGCGCGGCGCACACCGATTTCACGTGTGCGCTCGAGGATGGCGGCCAGCATAATGTTCATGATGCCGATTCCGCCGACGAGGAGCGAGATGGAAGCTATGGCCACCATAACGGTATTGAAAAGTTGCTCCGTGCGCTTTTGCTGAGCGAGTAGTTCCGCGGGGACGATGACGTTGAAGTCGCCGGCGCTGTGATGCGAGGAGTTCAGGATGCCGCGTACTAATTCGGCGTCTGTCGTACTCGTTTCGGGCGAGGCGAGATGGAGATAGAGGCCGTCGACTTCGTCTTTCAAAAAGCTCTGCGAA
>JBGPDI010000073.1:0-24371 GCA_041482215.1 Candidatus Acidiferrum sp.
AGAAACAAATCCGTACCTGCGCTCGCTCGCGCGTTTCCCGATGCAAGCTGCATTTCGTTATCACAAACAACCAAGCGAAACTCCAGCCCTTGCGCTTGAGTGGACGCGTTTCCCCGACAGCAGCGTTCTCGCCGCCGTCGCCGAGCGCGCCGTCGTCACTACTCTCGTAACTACTGAAGGCCGCTCGCTAACGGAAGTGCGGCTCACAATCAAAAATCAGGCGCAGCCATTTCTGAAAGTAGAATTGCCCACTGGCGCAAGCATCCTCTCCGCCGAAGTTGCCGGAGAAAAAGTAAAACCTGTCGAAGGCCCCGACGGAAATCGCGTGCCGTTGCTTCGTACAAATTTCCGGCCCGCCGACTCCTATATCGTTTCGTTTGTATTTATGCACTCGGGCACGCCGTTCGCGAAAAAAGGCGGCTCCGATCTCTCTCTCCCGAAAATGGATGTGCCTATCAATCTTTTGCAGTGGGAAGTTTTTCTCCCCGAACGATACAAAGTGAAAGATTTCGGCGGCGACGCCATCGCCGCGAGTCTTTTGCCGGCCGCTTCCTCCGATGTTTCCGGAGCAGAAACGTCCGACATAGAAACGGATGGTAATTACTTCGTTCGAAGCATCGACTTCGCGTCGATCTCGTTGCTACCCGGGCAACTCGGCGGAATCATTGTTGATCCAAGCGGTGCCGTGGTCGCCAACGCGCGAGTTACGGTCACGCAAATCGACACCGGAGCCGCGCGAACTGTCGCTACCGATTCTTCCGGCCAGTGGCTTGTTTCGAATCTATCCTCGGGCCGCGTCCGAGTCACCGTTTCTGCTTCTGGATTCAACCGGCTTGTTCGTGATTTTAAATACGACGGCAGCAGGCCTGTGCCGTTCAGTTTCGCTCTTAATCTTGGTGCAGCGATGGAAACGGTAGAAGTCACCAGCAGCGCGCTTACCGTTAATGATTATCAACGGGTTGAAAAAGAAGCGCGCAAGCAAGCGGAGAGGCAGCAGACTGCGGCTTCCGCAAACGTGATGAATCTTCAGCAGCGCGTTTCCGGTGTTTTACCGGTTCGCGTGGATGTTCCACGGGCAGGGAACTCCTATCACTTCGTCCGGCCGCTGGTGCTCGATGAAGAAACGAAAGTGAGTTTCACTTACAAATCCAAATAAATAGTATCGACAACGAAAACTAATTTCGTTTACAGATCTAAATAATGTTTATCGAAGAGAAGAAGCAGGTTCGCGATTCGTGGCGTGCATGGCGCGATCGAGAGCCTGCTTTTCGTTTTGATCGAGCGGGCGCGAAATGCCTTTTGGTAAATCGCCGAGAGCTAGCGGGCCGATGGCGACGCGGACAAGTCGGAGGACTTCTATTTTTAGTTCTTCGAGCATGCGGCGGATGTGGCGATTCTTGCCTTCATCCAAAATAATGTCGAGCCACGAATTTGTTTTGCCATGACGAAGTATGCTCGCGCTCTTGACGCGCAAAAATTCACCGTCGGTCGCGCTAATTCCGTTTCGCAATGCCTGCAACAATTCTTCGTCGGCGATTTTGCTAATTTGTACGTGATACGTTTTTTCCAAATGCGTTTCCGGGGCCATGATTCGCGCGGCCCACTCCGAATCATTCGTCATCAAGAGCAAACCTTCGCTGGCTTTGTCTAGCCGTCCGACTGGCGCTAGCCATGGCAAGCCTTCTGGTAAATAGGCGTAAACGGTTTCGCGATCTTTTTCATCGGCTGCGGTTGTTACGACACCGCGCGGTTTGTTGAGCGCGAGATAAATCTTCGCGGTGCTCGCTAGAGGTTGGTCGTCAATTTCGATGCGATCTTTGCCAACGTGCACGGACGCTTCTGGATCGCGGCGCACCGCTCCATTTAATTTTAC
This sequence comes from Candidatus Acidiferrum sp., assembly GCA_041482215.1. Classification (GTDB taxonomy): domain Bacteria; phylum Acidobacteriota; class Terriglobia; order Acidiferrales; family UBA7541; genus Acidiferrum. The sequence goes on from JBGPDI010000073.1 coordinate 1,874, forward strand.
GCGGCCTGCGATTATTAAGTCGGCGGCGCGGGAGCGCGAGCAGTAGCCGAGTTTTGAGAGTGCGCGGGCCAGGCCAACCTTTTTGAGCGACGCGCCTTGCGCGCTTTTATCTTTGTTTCTCCTTTTCATTCACCAATCATAACTTTTTGCGAGCGATCGCATTCCATCCTATTTTGATGCGGGCACCGGCGCGGCTGGGGCCGGCGCAGGCGTTTGCATTGTTGTTGCTGGCGTTGACCTTGCCGTCGAAGTTGCCGGCTCCGAAGATGTTGTTCCGGCGTCCACGGATTTAGTTCCTCCGGCTGCTGCGTCCGCTGGTTTTTTTGGTGGGTCGTGCTTTACGGCGCCGTAGCGGGCGGCAAGCCATTCGCGGACTTCGGCGGGATTGTAATTGAAGGGGCCCATACCGCCGCGGTAGGCGATGTGGCCGCTCTCGTCGATTACGTAGAGGCGTTCGGGCCAGGCGGAGTAGGCGAGGTCGGCGGCATTGCTCATGTCATCGATTCCGAAGGGCAAATTGAATTTGAAGCGCTTGATGAAATCGTTGGCGATGACGACGCGCTGTGCCAGCGTTTTGGGCTGTGCGTAACAAACGTCGTCCTTGTCTTTCAAATTGGATTTCATCTGCCACTCGTCGGTGGGGTGTGCTTCGCGCACGTAGACGGTCAGGAAATCCGCGTGTTCTTTGTAGTCCTCATAAAGCTGGACGACGTCGCCGACCTGGCGACGAAATGGCGGTCAAGTAAAACTGCCGAAGACGAGAACGAGCGGGCGGTCGCCGGTGCGTTCACGAATGTGAAAACGGCTGACGCCATCAAGCGAGACGACGCGTGCGTCTGGCGCGTCGCTGCCCACTTTCAGATTGCCGCGGTGCATGTGCGGCAGGGCGTAACGAATCATGCCGTAGGCGTCCTTCGGACTTCCCGCCATATAGGAAAAAAACGCAAAAGCGCCGACTAGCAGAACGGCAATAATGGTGAGCGCCCATTTCCAGAAACGGTTCATGCTTGAGTGCTCCAACGAATCAATTCTAACGTGCGTTCAGAGATCATGGTTTTGTTTTTCAAAAGCGGATCCCTCTCTCCGCTCGGGATGACAAACGGCAGAAAGTTGCAGCGCGAAGGCGCTACGGGCGCAGCCAGCTGCGCCACTACAGGGGGAAGCGCTGGAGCACGCACTCACGCTGGGGGAAGGTAGCACTGCGCTCGAAATTGCAGAATAGTGCTTTTGCATTAGCGGTGGTCCTTGGCGTGGAGGGCGTCGCGCGGGTCTTTGTAGCAGGACGGATTCGGAAAGTGGGCGGTGGGTAGGGAGTAGTGGGCAGCGAGGGAAGCTAGCACTCCCCACCCCCGGTTTTTTGTAAGTGTTGCATCTACAGGGTTTAGTTGGAGCGTAAGTCTCTTGGATGCAACACTTGCGGGGTGGCTCGTAAATGTTGCAGGTAAAGGACTTACGGAACGTCCCGACCCGGTCGGGATCTCCGCTTCGGAGATGCGCTTCGATCTCAACGTCTGAACGTTTGAACGTCGGAACGCCGGGATTGAGGGAGAGAGCGGGGGGAGGGGGGTACACCCCCATCGAAATGGAAGATCATCGAAAGAAAGGAGTTAGCGGAAGGGCATGTTGTAAGCGTTTGAAAATAAAAGGGATCGACGACGGGAAAATCGGTGTTCATTAAGTTGATTGGATGGCTAGAAGGTAACAGTTGGGGGCGGGAAGATTCTAAAGGAGTTAGAAAGACTACCTGGCGGGAGACCATTGATCGAGGCGCCGGAAAAGCTCGTCGGCGCGACAAGTCAAGTATAGCTGATTCGTATTGTTTGTCAAGAATTACTTGTAAGTACTGTAGTTGCTGCTAGATAGTGTAGTGCCTCGTTTTGCCAAAACGAACCAAGAGTAGGAAGAGAGGCTAGCAAACGGCAGCCCCACCCTTGCATAAACCAAAACCGCAAGGGGTAGGCCACCCAGAATCGTCGGATCGGACAGAGGCTGGCCCACCCGCGACTCGGTTCCTACAAGGACGTGGTAGTCGGAGAAGACGCGTACTTTATGGGATTTCCCTTCGACGCGCCGGACGTAGTGGCGTATGGAAAGGAGCAGCTCACTTCGCAGGGCGACTCTTGGGAAAACTAGAAATAGGAAAGTAGAAATTGGAAACGGGTGCCTAGAAGGCAGAATAGAAGTTGAAAGAGATTCTCTTTTCTTGGAAACGAAAAGGGAATCAAGAGTCAACCTGCTCCGTTCGGAGGGGAAAGGACGGAGGGGGAAGAGTAGAAAGTGGAAATGGGAAAGTAGAAAACGGAAAAGAGAAACAGCGTCCCGCGAAATCCTGTTCATGTTTGCAGGGCCGTGGCGATTGTGAACGGCTACTCGGTGATCGAAGGGCACGATGTATCGTGCCCCTACAAGGGCAAGAGAAAGAGGGCGCAGCAAGCCTGCCTGCCGCAGGCTGGCTGATGCCCCTACGAAGGCACGGATGCCGGGCTTCCCGACACACATCGTCGGGACTTCCGGTAAGGGCGACCGGAACGCAAAATGCGCGCCCCACACAGCGGGGGTCCTTCGACTCCGCTCAGGATAAAAAAGCCCGGCGCTACAAAGGCAAAGAAGGAGGGCGCAGCAAGCTGACGCCCCTACAAGAGCGAACGGCGGCCGCTCGCCCAAGGCGAGCGGCCGATACAAGGGCGAGAGAAACTGCAAGCCTGCAGTTTCAGACCAGATCATCCAGTTTCAATTGTGTGCTTCCGCCTTTCCATGAGGCATGGAGCTGCTTTTGCACGAAGCCGGCATCGTATTCCTTGCCCTGGGCCTTGAGCGCGTGCTGCAACCCGAACAACGAACGTGGGTTGCGCGGGTGGCGGTCCAAGTCTTCGCGGAAAACTTTCTCTGCGCCTGCATTGTCTCCGTTCATCAGAAGCGCGGCACCGAGTGACTCGCGCACAGGAAAGAACCAGTCCTCCGGCTCGGAATATTTGAGAGTGTCCTGGACGGCCACGGAACTCTGCAGCAGAGCGATGGCGCCCGCATTGTCTTTCTTCGCGAGAGCAATTTTCGCACCCAACACGTCTCTTGCGATCTTCAGGACGTCTTTTGCCTTGTTGTTTACTGGCATGGCAAAGACGATGTCCTCCGGGGTATTCTTTTCCGCCTCCGACACGACCTGATACTCCGACTCGGCTTCACTCACCTTACCTTTAGCCGCCAGAGCCATGCCGCGCGCGAAATGCCAGAACACGGTCATGATTTTCATTTCCGCACTTGGCTTCGGCATCTTGAGGATTTCGTCCCATTTGTGGAAGCGCACATCCACAGCGATAGGGATGGTCATGAAGCCTTCCAGCGGCGGCATGTCCTTGACATGGGGCGCCACGTGGGCGGCCAGCAGGTTGGCATTCTTGATGGCTTCAGCGTAGTCGCCATTCATGGCTGAACACATAGCGATGAAGTGCAGGTTATGGCTGTAGTACATCAGGGGGTAGATGCCCTGCGCTCCACTCGCTTTGATGTAGGCCTGATCGACTGCCGCCGCTTCCTGGTTGGTTTTGACCGCCGCTGCGTAGTCGCCCGTGCGGATGTAGACATGAGCCGGCATGTGGACGATGTGTCCCGCCGCCGGCGCCATGGCGGCCAACCGGTTGGCTCCAGCAAGTGCCCGCTCCGGAGACTTGGAGGCTTCCACCGAGTGAATGTAGTAGTGAATCGCGCCCAAATGGTTGGGATCCCGTTTGATGACCGATTCGAGGGTGGCGACGATTTCTTCAGTGCCCTCGCGCGGAGTTCCGTCCACCATCCACAATCCCCAAGGATGAAGGTTCATGCCGGATTCGGCGAACAGCGCGGCCGCGTCTAGGTCGTCAGGAAACTGCTTGACCACTTCGCGCATGGCGTCGTGATAGGCCTCGGCCGCCTGTCGGCGGTCCGCCTTGGGATCAGCCGGAAAACGTAGCGCCATGGCCTTGATGTAAGCCTGGTCAGCGGGCGAAGCGCTATTCGAGAGATCAACTGCCTTCTGGATGGCCGTATGGGCCGCTGCGAAACGGTCGTCGCTGGCGGGATCGTTGTAGTTGGGGCCTACGGCTTCGGCCACTCCCCAATAGGCCATGGCCAATTTGTGGTCAAGATCTGCGGCCCGCTGAAAGGAGCGCGCCGCTTCGTCGTGGTTGAAAGCGTAGATTTGACGCAATCCCTGATCAAAGAATTGCTGGGCTTGCGCGTTTTCGGTTGATACCGGGTGATGCAGGTTGCCATAGCCCTGCATCAGAGTCGCTGGCTTCGCTTGCGTGTGAGCCGCATGATCCTGTGCGTTTACCGTGGCGCAGAGAAACAGACCGAGGACGACCATACTCAGAAAGCCCTTGTGAGTGTAACTGCGAAGATTCAATGGCATACGTTATCTCCTTCTGCATTCAAATTGATTTGAAGCGCTGGTCGCATCTTCGAATGCTCCGACTATACACATGATGTGCTCCGTTGGCAGTCCATACTTACCCGCGCGTCTGGCTGTCTTGACTGTAGCGCAGTACCACGTCATCCGCTTGACCCAGGGTCCAGGAGTCTTTGCTCAGAATTCGGACAATCGTTTGGGGAGCCAGATGGATGTCTTGTCGACAGTGCTGAAGACGGTGAGACTTGAAGGCGCGATGTGGGGAGGCAGCGACGCTGAGGCCCCTACAAAACTGAAAGGGCGTGAAAAGATATGTCGAGCGCAATAGAGCAACGCTTGCTTGAGGATCTCCTGGATTCCTGGGACCGGAACAATACCATCCTGGTCAACCTGCTTCGCGCCCTGCCGGAGGGCGGGCTGGAGATCAAGGCGATGGAGGGTAGTCCATCCATCGCGGAGATGTTCACACATATCCACTTTGTACGACTTGTGTTCGTCCTCGAGGACGCCCCCGAGTTCGCCAGCAGCCTGCCCGAGGAAGAGTTGGTGGCCGAACGCGACCCCGATCGCATCGCGCAGATGCTGAATGACAGCGCTAAAGTTGTACGGGAAGCGGTTAAGAACAGGGTGGAGTCAGGCCAGGACATGAAACTTCACTATGACAGTCCGATCCTCATGCTCCAGCATATGATCTGGCATGAGGGCTATCATCACGGTCAGATAAAGCTGGCCCTCAAGTTGGCGGGCCTCCCAATGAGCGATCAGGAAGCCGGGCCGGTTACGTGGAGTGTCTGGATGCGCAAGAAGTCAACGCACTAAGGGCGTTCACAGGTGCGCTCGAAGACTGCAGACTATCTCTCGTGTATTCGGCAATCATCCAACTGCTGCTGCCGATTGAGCGAAAGACTTAACGGCCACGGCCTCGTCGTCCGTGACGTCGAAGACGGTATACAGCCTGGTGATTTGCATCAGATCGTGAACCTTGTTCGTCAAGTTGAGCAGCTTCAGCTCTCCCTGCTGCTTGCGCACGCTCGTGAAAGCACTGACCAGATGGCCCAAGCCTGAGCTGTCAATGTAAGTGACATCGCCAAGGTTGAATAGAATCTTCTTGTGTCCCTTGCTTAACAGCTCGGAAACCAGTTCGCGCAGTGCAGCGCTCTCTTCGCCGAGCACAATCCTGCCACTAATGTCCACAATCGTGACGCCATCTACTTGTCGAGTGCTGGTAGTCATGTCCATTGGCAACCTCCTAAGGCGCTTCGAAGCTTGAAGACTTTACCTTTGCAGCAGCATGATGATCTGGTCTGCCTTCTAGCAACCCCACATTAGCGCAAATTTTGGTATGGCGGGCGAGGAATCGCATTTACATGAAACCCCTGCGTTTTTCAAGGGTCGTGGCGATTTTGAGCGGCGTTTACGACGGCAAAAGGGAAAGAGAGCGCAGCGATGCTGACGCCCCTACAAAACCAAAAGCGTACAGCCCCTCGGGACGCTGGCGGTAATCAGGAATTGCTGTGCCGCTCGCCTATTCCGTGACAAGCAACTCGGTATGCAGGGTGGCGGATGAATCTTCGCCGGCCCAAATGTCGAAGGTGCCGGGTTCCACGCCCCAAGCCTTCGTTTGTGGGCTCCAGAACTCTAATTCATCTTTACCTAGCGGAAATTTGAGCATGCGGGTCTCGCCGGGCTGCAACGCAATCCGCTGGAAGCCTTTGAGCTGGCGCACGGGCCGCGAGGCGGAACCGGCTCGCTGGTGAATGTAGATCTGTGCCACGGCGTCGCCTGCGACCGTGCTGGTATTGGTCACGTCCACCTGCACTTCGGTGGATTGTTCCGCGTTGATGCGATCTTTGCTCAGACGGAGGTTGGCGAACTTGAAGGTCGAGTAACTGAGTCCATAACCGAAGGGATAGAGTGGCTTGGAGGAGAGATCCCAGTAGCGCGAGGTAAAGGTGGGGCGGTCCTCAGGCTCATGCGTGAGATTGTGGTTGTAATAAAGAGGCTCCTGCCCGGCGGTGCGGGGCCAGCTTACCGGAAGTTTGCCGCCGGGGTTCACATCGCCGAAGAGCACATCGGCCACGGCGTTGCCGCCCTCGGTGCCGGGATACCAGGATTCAAGAATTGCAGGAACATGCGCGGCGGCCCAGCGAATATCGAGCGGACGCCCGCTTTCCAAGACGAGCACAACTGGCTTGCCGGTGGCGGCGACGGCTTCAAGCAACTGCTGCTGGATGCCCGGCAAATCCAGCGTGGCGCGCGAGGCTCCTTCGCTGTTCATGGAGGACAATTCGCCGAGCACGGCAATCACGACGTCTGATCTTGCTGCTGCGGCCTTGGCTTTCAGAATCCAATCGGCGGCTTCGGCTGCGGTAGGCGGGGCCGCGGGTTTGTTGCCTGTGATGGCGTCGATCATCGAGGGATATTCGCGAGCGAGCGCGCCGCCTTCTATGTAGGTGATCTGCGCGTTCGGCCCAAGTTTGTTTTTCAGGCCGGCCAGGACGGTGACCGGATGGCTTTTGCTGGGGCCGCCGAAGAGGCCTTCGACCGTCCATCCGCCTTCGATGTCTTTGGTAGAGTCGGCCAAGGGTCCTATCACCGCAATTTTTTTCAGATTTGTGGACAGCGGCAAGGTGCGGTTGTCGTTTTTCAGGAGGACCATCGAACGAGCAGCCAATTTGCGTTCGAGGGTGCGCCCCTCGGGACGGCTGAGGGTGGCGTCTACTTTGGATTCGTCCACATAGGGATTGTCGAATAGGCCCAACCGGTACTTGGCTTCGAGAATCGGCAGGACTGCCGCGTCCAATTGCGCCTCGGTGACTTTTCCGGAGGCCACCAACTTAGGCAGATTGTGAGCATAGGTCTGGCTGGCCATGTCCATGTCGAGGCCAGCAGTAAGCGCTTTGTAGGCCGCGTCTTCAGGATCGCGGGCGTAACCATGCGTCTGGAGATCGCGGACAGCGAATGCGTCAGAGACAACAAAACCTTTGAAGCCCCACTCCTGGCGAAGAATGTCGTGCAGCAGCCAGCGATTGCCGGTGGCGGGGACATCGTTCAAGTCCATATAGGCGCTCATGAAGGTGGCAGCGCCCGCTTTTTCCGCGGCGTGAAAGGGAACCAGGTAGACATTGCGGAAGAGGGACTCGGGGATGTAGGAGGAGTCGTAGTCGCGGCCTCCTTCCGCCGCGCCGTAGCCGGCAAAATGTTTGACACAGGCTAGAACACTGTCGGGACCAATGGATGGTCCCTGAAAACCGCGCACCTGCGCTGCTGCCATTGCCGCACCTAAGTAAGGATCTTCGCCAGCGCCTTCGACAATTCGGCCCCAGCGGGCGTCGCGTGCTATGTCCACCATGGGAGTGAATGTCCAGTGAACTCCGGCAGCGCGAGCATCTTGGGCTGCGTGATGTTGGGCTGCTTCTTCGACGGCCGGATCCCAGGAGGACGCCATGGCGAGCGGTACCGGAAAAATGGTCCGGTAGCCGTGGATCACGTCGAAGCCGATGATCAGAGGGATGTGGAGACGGGACTTCTCCACGGCTAGGTGCTGCATGCGATTGAGCTCTTTCACATCGAAGAGCCATAGCACGGAGCCTACCTGGCCCTTGGCGATGGCGACGTCCGGTTTTTCGCCGGCCAGTCCGGGAATTTGGATGCCGGCAGCCTGGTTCAACTGGCCTACCTTTTCTTCAACAGTCATTTGTTTAAGCAGGGTCTCGGCGCGGCGGTGGGCTTCTTCGTGAGTGGGCGGCACGGTTTGCGCGATTGCGTCGCCGGCCATGGCCAACAGCACATTCGTTGAGGCAATCAGTGCGGCGGACGAAAGATAAATGCGCAACTTGTTCATGGCTTCCCCCGTAGAAATTACTGCTTGGCGATAATGTTGAGCGAGACTGAACAGTCCGAATCCTTTATCAGTTTCGCCGAGAGAGTCTACATCAGGGCCAAAGAGAGTGAAATTGGATTTGGCAGCAGTGTGAGATGTTGCCGTTACAAAACCTCGCGAAGAGGCGCTGGGGAAAACTAGAAGTCTGAAACTAGAAGGCAGAAAGTAGAAATCGAAAAAGGGAAGATAGAACTAACGCACCAAAATCGTCTTAGAATTTGTCGTTTGCGCCATGCCCCGTTATTCGCTTTAGCACACACCCCCAAAGGACTGCCGGGAGACGCGACAGTTGTGGTCAAACTTCTCGAAATACCCTCAGAGTCTTGCCATCAATTTGTTTGCGATGCGAGCAACGGCTTATCTCCGGAGCGTGCTTCGGATGTAAGGCCGGTGGTCTTGCGCCAATCCACTTCGCTGACGTCCACGCCGCCCTTCCTGCCTTGGGTGTCCTGGAACATCAGCAGATCGCCGTCGCGCTGGTATTTGGCGACTTCATAGATCTGGTTGGATTTCGTAACCAGGATGGTGAATCTGTCGCTGGTCTGCCCGTTGATAGGCGGTTGTCCGACGACCTGGGGGATTGCGGGGTTTTCGCTCGCGGGGCTCGGACTCTTTTCGACCGCCAATTGAATGGCGTCTGCCCGTGGAACGGCGTGGTAGACGCTGGGGCGTGTGGATGATGCGTACGGCGGACGGTCTGGGTGAATTGCCTGCGCGAGGCTGCGCGGAATGACGATGTCGTCCATCAAGCGCAGTTCGAGCGGCTCCTCTCCCTTCAAGGTGGGACGCGGGCCACGGAAGGGGAGACTGATTACCTTCCACGGCCAGAGAGGGGGAATCATCCACTCGACGACGTCACGGGTGGCATGACCTTTGCCGTCGATGGCGCCCTGTTTATTCACTTTATAACCGCGGGCCATGATGACCTTCGCCGGTACGGGAAAGTCGCCATTGGGCAGGATGACACGGTCAAAGGTTATTTTCAGGTAGCCCTTGCCGAAGAAATGCCCGGGATCTCTCTCGGCTTCGAGATGTCCGCCCAGCATGCTGCCCCTGGGGAACATCGGCCTGCCGAACTGCTGTGTGGATCGCAAGTGGCACAGAACGGGGTCACCAACTGCGGCTGTGGCCGAGGAGAAATTGGGCTCGTCTAACGTACATTGCAGAAGCGTGCCGGCAGGCACCAGTTGATCCTGGGCCCGGATCCTGGGCACCAAGACCAACAGCGCCACGGCACTCACCAACAGGCAGATGAGTCGTTTCATGATCGTCCTCCCGATATTCGCGTTATCTTAACGGCTAGGGGAACTAGCCGCTTCCGCGGGCAAACACGCCTGGAAGCTCTCCACTGGACACAACCGGGCATGACCCACAGTTGCCGGACCCCAACCCAGGGGAATAAAAAAAGTTGCTGATGCGGGAGAAGTTTGCGGAGGGAGAGATTGTCCAGGTTTGGGAGCTGAGCGGACGGGCGGAATCGCTGCCCGAGTTTTAGGCGCGGGGGAGCATGGACTCGACGGCGGCGCAGAAGCGGTCGATCTCAGCAGTGGAGGTGTAGACATTGGCGCTGACGCGAATGCCGTTGAGGCTGGAGAAAGAAATAGGGGTGACGAGGATGTTGAATTTGGTGAGGAGGGCGTCGCTCAGCTTTCCCGGGTCCATGGTTTCGAAGTGGATGGTGCCGAAGGCGCCGGATTGATTGGTGTCCAAGCCGACGAGCATTTGAGCGCCGGGAAGTTTGCTCAAGCGTTCAGCCCAGCGGTTCTTCAAGTAGCGTAGGCGCGCGAACTTTCGCTCGGCGCCAATTTGCTCGTGAAAGTCCAGCGCTTGCAGAGTGGCATTGTGCATGGCCGCGGGGTGAGTGCCGATTTCTTCGAACTTGCGAATGTTTTTGTCCATCGATTCAGGTGCGGCCATCAGGGCCCAGTGTTTTTCGATGCGGTCCTTTCGAACGTACAACATGCCAGTGCCGATGGGCGCGGAGAGCCACTTGTGCAGGCTGGCGCCGTAGAAATCGCAATCGAAATCGGAGAATTGAAAGGGCACGTGCGCGAACGCGTGCGCGCCATCCACGATGCTAGTGATGCCGCGGGCGCGTGCCAGTGAGCAGATTTCCTTGACGGGGAAAATCTGGCCGGTCATGAACACGACCTGGGATAGATGAATGACGCGGGTGCGCGGGGTGATGGCCTGTTCGTACAAGCGGACCAAGTCAGCGGGATTCTTTACCGGTGTGGCGAAGTCCAACTGCTTGAGAACAATTTTTTCGCGGCGCGCACGCTGCTGCCACGTGGTAATCATGCGGGGATAGTCCTGGCTGGTGGTGAGAACTTCGTCGCCGGGCTGGAAGTCCAGGCCGAACTGCGCGATCTGAAGGGATTCGCTAGCGTTGCGCGTGATGGCGATGCATTCGGGATCGGCGTTCCATTGGCGGGCGAGATTTTTGCGAACGTCTTCGATCTTGGGTTCGAGATCGTGCCACATACGGTAGGTGGGGAGTTGATTGCTGTATCGGATGGCTTCTATTTCGGCATCGAGGACGATGGACGGCGACGGCGCAACGCCGCCATTGTTGAGATTGAGGAGCGTGGGATCCTGAACGTAAGCGCGGCGGATGGTGTCCCAGTAGGTCTCGTCGGTGGCTACATCTTCCGGAGAGAAATGCGCGTAGGTGCGGTTCAGGACGGCGGCTAGGACTAGGGCTTCTGCGCCGAGCAAGAAATCACGACGGTTCACTTCGTTGGTCATGCCGGTAAACTCGCACCAATGGCGTTGAAATGCAAGCATGCCGTATGCTGACTGGCGGCCCGTACGTTGGATTTACATGCGGGCTTTTGACCTTGGGGTGGAGGCGATGATGACGCAGATTTCTCCGATGTTGGCGGTGAGCGACGGGAAGAAGGCGATTGAGTTTTACAAGGCGGCGTTTAGTGCGGAGTTGCTATGGCAAGTAGAACACGATGGGCAAGTTGTGGCGGGACTGGAGATTGAGGGAGCGAAGTTTTTTCTGGCGCACGAATCGCCTGATTACGGTACGAGGGGACCGGCGTCTGCGGGATTTACCACGGTGAGGATAGAACTCTTCGTGGACGACCCGATCGCGGCGTACAAGCAAGCGGTGGCAGCTGGAGCGACAGACAGAGACCGGGTGAGAGAATACGAGTACGAGATGACGGGACCGAAGCCGATTAGAAAGATGCTACAAGGTTCTGTGGTGGACCCGTTCGGACATATGTGGCTGATTGGGAAAATCCTCGAGTGAACTTCATGCCGCCGGCATCAATCCAGCGGCGGTAGGTATCCGGGCGTTTTGCCCAATCGTCCACCGAAGGCTTGGGCGTCCAACACAGACATGTCCCACGAAGTCCATGAAATGGGCGTGATTCGCAACGTGACGTCATCAAACGATGCAAACACAGCCCCGACGTGGGGATCGGCCAGCGCTGCTGGGCTCATATACCGGCGGTGGATGCGCCGGTTGATTTCTTGCGATTGCTCGCCTGAAATTAAGTCCGCTCTTCCGGCAGCAGTTACACCGCGCTCTGTCGCAGGTTTTCGAACGTCCACCATGAGCGTTGCCTTTGGCCGGGCCGCCAGATTGCGAGCTTTGCGGCTCTTCGAAGAAGTTGCAACGAAGAGGTGCCCATCTTCGAAGAGGAACCAGACCGCCGTCAGTTGGATCGTCCCATCTGGGTTCTCGGTTCCGAGAGTAGCGATGTATCGTCCTTGCAGGATTTCTTGGAGAGTCGGGTCCAGCGATTGAGATGGCATTTTCCCTCCGCAGGTTTCGCTCAGTTAAGCGAGCGTGGATTATGGCACTTGTACTTGAAGTTGGAAACTGCCGCGTTAATCAGGCACTAGAACACGTTCTCGTGATAGGCCCGCTCCGATACGATGGTACAGAATCGTTGAGCTGTCACGTGAGACCGAGGCAGATTGCGCAATGCGACGAAGACGCACATTAAGGGGATGGAGGCTGTGGGCGAGCGTCGGGCTGCTTAGCTACGGCCTTTTCTTTGCGGTTTTCTCTCTTGCGAAGATATTCTCCGCCCATGGCTCGCTGCGCTGGCAGCTTTCTTGGGCTGCCGTTGCCTGGGGGGCAGCGGTAGCAGCATTGCTCGTCTCGCTGTGGACGTTCCTTGATTCTGGGGCGAAGCAGTAACTTCCTAGGGGAGATCGCGGCCCCAGGCTTCGAATTCGATGAAGCTGCACCACTTGTCGGGGGCGGAAGGCACCAGGCTGGTTAGGCGCAGCCAAGTGACGCCGCGCTTCGGAAATGTAAAATCCTGAAAATCGGCGGACGAACTGATCTGGATGGGCAGATGGCTGCCATCGGAAAACTCGACGTCGCCGCTTTTCCAGTAGCCGTCGTGTGGGTAATCAGTTCGGACCATGAGGCGGATTTTGTCCAGCTCAACGGGGCGGCCGAAGTCGAGCTTCCACCAGAGGTCGAGGCGCAGCTGCGGTCCCCACGATTGATAGGGCCATGCGCCGTGATGGCCGTTTTGCGTGACGCCATCAATGGCATTGCGCGCTTCGAAGTCGAACGCGTTTCGCGAGACGCTGTTTGAGGTAGCGTGAGGAAAAATGGGGGGCGGCGTCTGCTCCGTTACCCGAAAGTCGCAGGGATTCAGCGCGAGGTTGCGATAGCCGGTGAGTTCCTTTTTATCTAGGGCGCGAAGTGCCACCTTGTGGGATTTGCCGGCAAAACTCTCGGGCGAGAAGGCGATGCCGGTATTCTGCTCTTCATGGCCGTAAGGAATCTCGTAGGAAATATTCGCCTGAGAGGACGCGGGGAGATAGAGCATGCACTCGGTCATCGTCTCGTCTAGCTTCACTGCCATGCGCTGCGGTCCGCTGAAAATGATGCGATCGCCGGGTTGATACTCGCGATCGAAAGCAAGCACCGCGGAAGGTGGTTTCGACGAGGTGGCGGTAACCTCAGGACCAGCAATTCGGACGCCCTGGCCATCTTGCACTTCAATGTGAAATGGTCCTCTGCTCATATCCTGCGCGCTGGGTGACTCCCCGTCCAAAGCAAACGATGTGCATACGATCAATCCGCAAACGGAGAGGGCAAAGAAACCGATCCATTTTGCTGGGAGATGCAGGTTAGATCTCGCGGTCATTAGTTTTTCTCCGAGACTGCTTCCCACACGAGGGTCCCCTTGGGAACGGTGAACCGGACGCGCCGAATCTCCGTGTGGCGGCATCGATAGTCTCAAAATTCTCGGCGCGAGGGAAAAGAGATAAGCGCTAGGCAAAAGTTAGGCACTTGGGATGCTTGAGCGTGGGGCACGCTCGGGTTAGCGGTGTCTGACCGAGGATCAGGTCACCCTGTGGGGCGGCCGGCCTGAAGGCCGCCGCTACGTGAAAAAAGGCACTGGATTGAGATGGGGAACACGGCGGGGATGAGTTGCGTACGGTATAGAGAGGTGCGCCATGTCTAACCTGCCTGGGAGTATTCGGTATGCATTGCGACAGTTCCGGTTGGCGCCGGTGTTTACGGCTGCGGCGATATTAACGCTGGCTCTTGGGATCGGGGGGACGACGGCGATATTCACGTTGATTCATGCCGTCATGTTGCGATCGTTGCCTGTCTCTGATCCCGGGAAGCTTTACAGGGTGGGGACAGGAGACGATTGCTGCGTAGAGGGCGGGCCGCAGGACGAGTGGGGAATGTATTCGTTTGCTTTGTTCGAGCGGCTAAGGAAAGAGACGCCGGAATTCGAGGAAGTGGCGGCATTCCAGGCGGGGCGGGGGATGCTGGGAGTGCGACGCCAAGGCGCTGAATCGATTGCCAGACCTTTGCGCTCGGAGTATGTGAGCGGGAACTATTTCTCAGTGCTGGGAGTTCGGGCGTTTGGCGGGCGGGTAATTACGCCAGAGGACGATACGCCGGCTTCCGCGCCGGTGGTGGTGCTGAGCCATCGGGTGTGGCAGACGAAGTATGGAAGCGATCCGTCGGTGGTGGGTTCGACCTTTGTGGTGGAGGGGCATCCGTTCACGGTGATTGGAGTGGCGCCGGCGGGATTTTTCGGCGAGACGCTGCAAAGCGACCCGCCGGACATCTGGGTGCCATTACAGCAAGAAGCGATAATGGATGGCCACGGTGGGCTGCTCAATCAGTCGATTTCTGCGTGGCTTCGGATGATTGGGAGACTGAAGCCGGGAGCGTCCACGGATGGAATGTCTGCGCGGCTGACGGGAGTATTGCGTCAGTGGCTGGAGCATGATTCGGGGTATCCGGCGGTGTGGATGCCGGATGTGATCAAGATGCTGCCAAAGCAGACGGTGACCGTAATCCCGGCGGGCGCGGGCGTAGCAGTGATGAAAGAGGAGTATGGACGGAGCTTGCAAATTCTGCTGTCGGTGTGCGGGCTGGTGCTTCTGATCGCGTGCGCGAATGTGGCGAATTTGTTGCTGGCGCGCGGAGTGGCGCGTCGTGGGCAAACTGCAATTCGACTGGCGGTGGGAGCGACGCCGCGAGAGATTATTGGGCAGGCGTTGACGGAGAGCGTGCTGCTGGCTGTGGGTGGCGGAATTGTGGGGCTACTGGTGGCCGTGGTGGCGGCGAGGTTGTTGCTGGCGCTAGCATTCCACAGCGCGCATTTCCTGCCGATCAGCGCGACACCCTCGTTGATGGTACTGGCGTTTGCGTTTGGGCTGGCCCTGGTGACAGGGATTATTTTTGGGGCGGCACCGGCGTGGATCGCGACGAGGACGGATCCGGCAGAGGCGCTGCGTGGAACCGGGCGAGGGACGAAAGACCGGTCTTCGTTTACGCGCAAGGCGCTGCTGGTGGCGCAGGCTACGATGTCAGTGGTGCTGGTGGCCGGGGCGACGATGCTGGCGCGGAGCTTGAATAAGCTCGAGCAGCAGGATTTCGGATTTCGCGTGGCTGGGCGAGTGGAGGTGGATATGAATAGTCCACCGGCGAGCTACACGCAGCCCCAACTGGCGGCGCTGTATCGGCAACTGGAAGAAAAACTGAAGCAATTGCCCGGTGTGCAGGGAGCGGGGCTGGCGATGTATAACCCGCTAACGGACAATTGGGGCGAACTGATTATGGTCGCGGGGCATCCGGCGGCGCAGTTGAACGGGGAATCTGGAGCGTCGTGGGATCGCGTGAGTGCGGATTATTTGCAGAATCTTGGCGTGCCGGTTTTGCGGGGACGCGCGTTTACGGCGGCGGACAACGAAACTTCGGCTCCAGTGGCGATTGTGAACGAGTCTTTCGTGAAGCGATTCTTTAAGAGCGACGAAGATCCGTTGGCGCAGCATTTTGGGATGGACGTGCCGGAGCTTGCGGGGACATTCAGCATAGTGGGAGTGGTACGTGACGCGAAGTTTGCGGGTTTTGCGCTGAACCGACCGGCACGACCGATGTTTTACGTGCCGCTGGCTCAGAATGTGGCGTACACGAACGAGATGATGCAAAAACTAGAGTTGCGCTCGCACTTTATCGGCGGAATTTTGCTGGTGACGAATATGTCGCCGGGAGCGCTGGAGGCACAGCTGACGCGGATTTTTGCGGAGCTTGATCCCAACTTGACGATCAACAGCATTCGAACGATGCAGCAGCAGATTGAGCTTTCGTTCGATCAGGAGCGCGCGACGGCGGGGCTCGCCAGCTTGTTTGGGATTGTGGCGCTGGTGCTGGCGGCCATCGGATTGTATGGGGTGACTGCGTATACCGTGGCGCAGAAAACCAATGAGATTGGGATCCGCATAGCGCTAGGCGCGGACCGGCCGAAAGTAATTCGGTTGATATTGGGCGGGGCGTTCAAGCGCGTAGTGTTTGGGCTGGTGCTGGGATTGCCGCTGGCGATTGGCGCAGGGAAATTGATTTCGGCGCAATTGTACGGTGTTTCGTCTTGGGACCCGGCCGCGCTGGGATTGGCGACCGGTGCGCTGGCGATTTGCTCGTTCTTTGCGGCGATCATTCCGGCGAACCGCGCGGCTTCGATTTCGCCGATGAACGCGTTGAGGATTGAGTAGGGTAGAGCTAGTTCCGTACCCTTGACCGCGGCGGCGTGGACGAGATTTCGGGCTTCTCTGCACGGCCTGTTAGAGACCAAACCCAGGTCCAATTCGTCCAATTTGGCAATGGATGCCTCCGGGTCGGGAATAGCGAGCATGCATGCAATAAACGCATTCGAATGAAGGGGGAACCCCTATTATGCGCAGAGTTACCTGGATCGAAGATCTGTGGCAAGACCTCCGATATGCCGCAAGGTCATTGGTGAAGAGTCCAGGGTTTGCCACGGTTGCCGTGCTGACCCTGGCGCTGGGGATCGGTGCGAACACGGCTATTTTCTCGGTCATCAACTCCGTTCTCCTGTCGCCGCTGCCTTTCCGCCAGCCTGAACAAGTGGTGGCGCTCTGGCAGACCGAGAGTGCGCCGGGCTCTTATCCACTGACGGGCGAAGACTATCTGGATTGGCGTGGACAGAACAGCACGTTTGAAGACATGAGCCTCTACTCTTGGCCGAGCAGTTACAACGTGAGCGGGACGGATGGCGCAGAAGGAGCGCCGGTCATTCACACGCAGGCGAATTTTTTTAGTCTTTTAGGCGTTCAACCGGAACTTGGGCGAACGTTTGCGAGTGGTGAAGACCAGAGCGGGGGCAGCCACGTCGTTGTTTTGAGCCATATGTTTTGGAAGAAACATTTTGCTGGCCAGCGCGACTGTGTGGGCAAAACTCTGGAACTAAACGCGGAGCCTTATACCGTTATTGGGGTGATGCCCGCTTGGTACAGTCTCCCGGCGCGAGCCGAGCTCTGGGTTCCACTGGACATGGCGAAGGAGAAGCTCGGAACCCGCGGTGGACATCGCTGGCGCGCGATCGGGCGTGTAAAAGCCGGCGTGACGATCGCGAAAGCGCGGTCCGATCTGCGTACCATCGCTGAACGGATCGAGAAACAGTTTCCGGATTCAAACCGCAATGTGGATGCCATCGTCACACCGATGCGCGAGGATTTAATCGGAGATTTTCAATCACAATTGTGGATTTTGTTTGGAGCGGTAGCGCTGGTGCTTCTGATCGCTTGTGCGAACGTTGCCAATCTGCTGCTTGCGCGTGCGACTAGCCGGCGCAGGGAAGTAGCAGTGCGGAGCGCGCTGGGCGCCAGCCCTAGCCGACTGGTGCGCCAACTTCTTACAGAAAGCGTCTTGCTATCACTACTGGGCGGGGTGCTTGGAGTGACGATTGCGTTCGTCGCCGTTATTGGTTTACGTAGCGCGTTGCCGGATTCCATGCCGCAACCTAACCCGATCATGGTTGGCACGGTTCCGCTTTTGTTCGCTTTCACTACGTGCCTAGTCGTTGGGATTCTCTTTGGGTTCGCACCTGCCATCCAATCTTCTGGAGTTGCCTCCGCTGAGGCGCTCAAATCAAGGAGCTCGCAGAATACTGGAACGGTGCGCACCGGCCACTGGCTGCGGGATGTCCTGGTAGCAGGCGAAATAGCCCTTTCTCTTGCGCTTTTGATTGGTGCGGGCCTTCTGCTTCGGACATTCGCAAACCTGCGCGCGACGGACACAGGAGTGAAACCGGGGAATGTGCTGTCGGCTAATGTGATGCTCCCGAGCCAGCGATACAAGACGTTTGATCAAAGCTACGAATTCTACGGACAGCTGCTCCAAAAACTGCAGGCCGCACCCGGGGTCAAGGCCGCGGCCCTCACTTCAAAGTTGCCGTTGCTTGGTGGAAACAACGGCTATATCACGATACCCGGTCAGCAGACGGAGTCCATGACCGGACCGCTGGTGGAGATGACGGGTTTGAGCGGTGATTATTTTCGTGCGCTGGGAATACCGTTGCTGGCTGGCCGCGGGCTTCGAGCAGAAGATGCCGAGCTCACCGCGAAATTCATGCGCGAGGTGATTCCCACAAAAACGGATGCGGAGGGCAAGGCAGTCGCGAAAAAATATGTTTTACCCGCGGTCATCAATCAAACGATGGCAAAGACGTTCTGGCCCAAACAGAATGCCATTGGGAAAGTGTTCGACAACTTTGTCGTGTTTGAAGTTGTAGGTGTAGTAGGTGACGTAAAACAACAGCGTCTGCGGGATGCCGCGATGCCGGAGGCTTACTACCCCCTTGCTTGGGAGCTGGGTGACGCGGGCCGCCCGTTTTCGATTGTTGTAAAAAGTTTCGGACCGCCAGAGAATTTGACGGGCGCGATTCGCGGCACGGTGCAATCGCTCGATGGCACTCTTGCGCTGATGGGCGTGCGCACGATGTCGCAAATCTTGGAAGAACGCATGACCGATACCCGTTACCAATCCGCGTTACTGGGCGGGATGGCTGGGCTGGCACTGATTTTGGCAGCAATCGGGACTTACGGAGTCATGTCCTACGTGGTTGGACAGCGCACGAATGAAATTGGCATACGTATGGCCCTGGGCGCTGGACGCACGCAAATACTCGGTATGGTCCTTCGCCAGGCCGGATTTCGCGTGGGAACAGGAATTGTCCTCGGCTGGGTTGGTGCAGCCGCCGGCGCTCGCTGGATGACCAGCTTGCTGGTGGGGGTCAAATCCGTGGACCTTGCCACCTATGGCAGTGTGGCTGCTCTACTGGCTGTCGTGGCTCTCGCGGCTTGCTATCTGCCTGTGCGCCGCGCGATGCGTGTCGATCCAATGATCGCTCTGCGAGACGAATAGAAAAGCCAGCTATCGAGAGGCCAACTACTGATTTATCTATCGCGCCTTCTCAATTCGTCAAACATCTATGCGCCTAGGCGCGGGCTTTGTCGATCATTTCTTCCCAGATGCCTTTGGATTTCAGGATGACTTCCACGAGTTCGCGGGCGGCGCCTTTGCCACCGTCGGCTTTGGTGGTGAAGTGGGCAGCGCGGCGGACTTCGGGCGTGGCGTCATGAACGGCGACGGCCAGCCCTACGCGCTTCATGATGGTGAGGTCAGGCAGGTCGTCGCCGAGATAGGCAACTTCAGATTCTTGGGCGCCGGTTTTGCGAAGGACGTCTTCGTATGCGGCGATTTTGTGACCCTGTTTTTCGTAGACAAATTCAATGTCGAGTTCTTTGCAGCGGCGGCGAAGAGCAGCGCTGGCGCGGCCGGTGATGACGCCGGTGCGAATGCCGGCGGTGACGGCGAGAGTGAGGCCTTGACCGTCGTGGGCGCTGAAGTTTTTGATTTCGAGGGCGGAGCCGTCAGATTGCGAGAGTAGCGTGACGCTGCCGTCGGTCAGGGTGCCGTCTACGTCCATCAATAGGACCAGGATTGGTTTGGCACGCTTTGCCAATTTTCTGGGGATCTTTTTTCCTCGCTTGGGCAAGTGCTTCTCCTGTTTAGTTCGTATTTAGATCAACGCTAGTGCTGTCTCGCGATGACTCTGACATCGTGCGTACCACACGGGTGGGGCAAGCCCCACCCCTACTAAGGTCGGAGGCTGCTCGACTACGCTCTGGGTAAACAAACTCCGCCCCTCTAAATTGTTACATGCCGCAGGCTTTTGGCGGTTTTTTCTGCTATCCAAGGTTACATAAGCTCGAGGGTCCAGAGATCGTGAAGATGGACGACGCCGAGGACGCCGCTGGCTTCATCCACGACCACGATGGAAGTGATCTTGCGCTTCTCCATCAAGTTCAGAGCTTCGCTGGCGAGAACCTGCGGGGCGATGGTTTGAGGATTCTTGGTCATGCCATCGGCTGCGCGCATCTCCAGGACGGCTCCGCGGTGTTTCTCCATGAGGCGGCGGAGGTCGCCGTCGGTCAGGATTCCGGCGAGGCGTCCATCGGGCTCAAGCACGGTGGTCATGCCGAGTTTTTTGGCTGACATTTCGTGGAAGACGTCTGGCATGGGCGTGTCTTTCGAAACGCGTGGGAGGGCATCACCCGCGTGCATCAGATGTTCGACGCGCAGGAGCTTTTTGCCGAGACTTCCGCCGGGATGAAGTGCGGCGAAATCATCGGGTCGGAATCCGCGGCGTTCGAGGAGAGAGACGGCGAGCGCGTCGCCGACGGCCATCGCAACCGTGGTGCTCGCGGTCGGAGCGAGATTCATGGAGCAGGCTTCCTCTTTCACGCTGACGTCCAGGACTACATCGCTGGCTTCCGCCAGCGTGGAACTCATCTTGCCGGTCAAGGTGACGAGTGGTATTTCCAGGCGCTTCAGAGCTTCGAGGAGGCGGACAATTTCTTCGGTTTCGCCGCCGTAGGAGACGGCGAGGAGCGCGTCGCCGCGAGCGAGCATGCCCATGTCGCCGTGGAGAGCTTCGGCGGCGTGCAGAAAGAAAGAAGGGGTGCCGGTGCTGGAAAGGGTGGCGGAGATTTTTCGGCCGATGAGGCCGGATTTTCCCATGCCGGTGACGACGACGCGGCCTTTGCAGGCGAAGAGGAGGTCGACGGCTTTTTCGAACGTGGCGTCGAGACGCGCGAGAACGTCCTGGATGGCTTGGGCTTCGATTCTAAGGACGCGGCGGGCGGTGTCGAGGCTCATGGATGGCCTTGGAGGAGAGCACATGATGAACCGTGCCAAGGCTGAAAGGGCGCAGCATGCTGCGCCCCTACAAGGAAGAACGGGGACCGCGGCGCAGTTTTCATCATGCCGCGCTCCATCTGCGAACCAGGGTGTCGAGTTCTTTCAATTTTGCGAGGAGGGCGGGGAGCTGAGAGAGCGGCAGGGCGTTGGCGCCGTCGGACAAAGCGGCGGCGGGATTGTCGTGCGTCTCGAGGAAAATTCCGTCAACGCCTGCGGCTACTCCTGCGCGGGCGAGTGGCTCGATGAATTCGGGCTGACCGCCGCTCGCGTGGCCTTGACCGCCGGGGAGTTGCACGGAATGCGTTACGTCGAAGACGACTGGGTAGCCGGTTTTCTGCATCACGGGGAATGAGCGCATATCCACGACTAGGTTTTGATAGCCGAACGAAGCGCCGCGCTCGGTGAGGATAATATTCGAATTTCCGGTGCTGGTCACTTTTTCGGCGACGTTGCCCATGTCCCAAGGTGACAGATATTGCGCTTTCTTTATGTTAATGATGCGGCCGGTTTTGCCGGCGGCAATCAGAAGCTCGGTTTGCCGCGCAAGAAAGGCGGGAATCTGCAGCACGTCGCAGACTTCGGCGGCGGGTGCGGCTTGCGATGCGTCGTGAATATCGGTAAGGACGGGGACCTTCAAGTCTGCTTTGATTTTTCCCAGAATGCGCAGGCCCTCTTGGGCCCCAGGACCGCGAAAGGCTTTCACCGATGTGCGGTTCGCTTTGTCGTAGGACGCTTTAAAGATGTAGGGCATGCCAGCGTCGGCTGCGATCTTTGCAATTTTTTCCGCCATCATGCGGGCGTGCGCTTCGCTTTCGATCACGCATGGACCGGCGATGAGGAAGAGGGGATTGCGGCCGCCGAGGCGCAACAAGCCGAGATGGATTTCCTTGGACGCGGGCATAAATCTCACAGAAGATAGCATACTCGACTTGCATAATCGGTGTGGATTCGGAGGGATTTCATGAAACGCAGAGTGATTGTCTTCGTTGCGTGTACTTTAATTTGTGCTTTTTACGCGGCTCGGGCGCAGGAGTCCGGCACAGCTGACGCTGAGCGATATATAAAGGAAAGCGAGCATCAATGGGCGGAGGCGGTTGCCAGTGGAGACGTCGCGGTCGTTGAAAGAATCCTTGCCGAGGACTTTGTGGGAGTAGACACGGACGGCAGTTTTTACAAAAAAGCGAAGGCGGTTGCGGATACACGCGAAACTTCCAAAGAGTTCATCTCCAATCATGCGAACGAAGTGAAAGTGCGCTTTTATGGTGACACTGCGGTGGCGCAGGGAAGCGAATCGTGGGTCCGCCGGACAGAGCAGCCGCTGCGCGGGCGTTTTGTTTGGACGGATACCTGGGTCCGTCGGAATGGCAAATGGCAGATTGTGGCTGCGGAAGACTTGATCGCGCCGGAATTTGCGAAATACTAAAACCAATTCTTAGGCAGTCGCTTGTGGGGCGGCGCGCATTGCCGGCGCGTGAGTAGTTTCCCCAGCGCCCGTGGTGGCGGCCGATGCCGGGCGCGACTTAATTTTTTTTTGTTCTAGCGCGGCGCCGATGAAGGCGGCGAAGAGCGGGTGCGGCTCGAGCGGCTTGGATTTGAATTCCGGGTGGAACTGGCAGCCGAGAAACCACGGGTGATCCGGAGCTTCCACGATTTCCACGTAGTTTTCGTCGGGGGTGCGTCCGGTAATGCGCAGGCCGGCGGCGACCAGCGTTTTTTCGTA
>JBGPDI010000074.1:0-23858 GCA_041482215.1 Candidatus Acidiferrum sp.
CGGACAGGACCGAGCCATACCCGCTGATGACCATCAATATGTTGTTGAAGTCGTGAGCCACGCCGCCTGCAAGCGTGCCGATCGCCTCCATTTTTTGCGATTGGCGCAACCGGTCTTCCATGGCGCGGTATTCGCTGATGTCCCGGAAAGCGCCAACCAGCCCGATAATTTTTCCGCTGGCATCCCGATAGGGAGCCTTGGTGGCAAAAAATGCGCGAGGTTTTTCTCCCGTCGTGATTTCGTATTCAAACGACCGCACGATCCCAGACTCGATCACCACATGGTCTTGCTCCGAAAGGAGATTTGCGGCCACGGAGTCCATTAATTCCGCGGAGGATTTTCCGACAATCTGCTCGGGAGTCAGGCTGAGGAATTCGGCAAAAGCCTGATTCACGATGACGTAGCGCCCTTCGACATCCTTGATATACAGGGCATCGCCCGTTCCGTCAAAAATGGAGTGGAGGAGAGCGTTCTTCTCCTCAAGAGCAACGTCGGACTCTCGCCGTTGGCGCTCGCTGAACATGATGCGTGCGCTTGAGCAAGTGAACGACGCCAGCACCATGGTAATCGCCAAAAGCAGCTGTTTTTCAGCGACGCCCGCTGCCATCAGGAGCACTACCAAGGGAAAAACCATTGGCAAGATGTGGATCAGCCCCCAGCGGCTCCAGCCTTCCTCGCGTTCGTTCGAACGACCTCCACTTGGCAGAAATTCCGTTATCGGCTTTGAATTTGTAGCCAGAATCGCGATAACCACGAATGGCAGGCTCCAACCCAGATCCCAACGCGTGCCGCTCGGAAGGTTTCTAGTCGCTTGCAAATACAGGTATGGCAGTTCGCCGCAAAGGTACAGCACAAAAAAGATGGCCATCCGGCCGTAGAGATCGCGCGCCATTTTCCGCCGTGAGAGGAAGGCGCGAAGAGTGAACGCGGCTGCCAGGAAAAAATCCCGACCGCTGTCCGGAAGCCAGGCAAATCGCGCTAGAACGCCGCCGCTCAATTTCCAATGGGCTGGCTCCGCAAAAACAAACAGGTAAGCTGCCACCATGAGAATGACTGCTTGCGCCAGATCAAGAACGCGTGGCCAATCCTTCCATTGCAGCCCTCGTTCGGAATCGATAAACAGCGTCATGAGCGCGGGCGTCATGCTCAAGAAGAAAATGATGTCGCTCGGCCAGAAACTTTGCAGTGGGATATGCAGGATGCTGTCGTAGTAAGTGACAAGTGCTTGGGCCCCGCTCCAAACGAAGAATCCCGCTGCAATCAACAGCCAGAAATGTTGCCCGAAGCGATTCAACCGGCGGGAGGCATACACACACGACACTGCGGCGAATAGTGCGCATGCAAGCTGGATGGAATTCGAAAGCAGCGGAGTGGCGGACCTCGACGGAGCTGCCACAAGCAGGGCAGCGTGGAGAAGGAAGAGCGCCAGCGCAATTGCGGGGAAAAGCCGCCGGCCCCACCCGGGAGAGTTCAAGCTCAGCACGTCCCAAGCCTCTCGGTTGAAGCCCCGACAACTGGATAATTCTATCATCTGGTATTTGGTCAAAAAAACAAGGCCACAGGCTGCGGAAGATGCTCACTTAAGGAATACACATTCGTTTATATGGCGATGGCATTGCGAATCATATGGCAGGACTCAGCTAGAGCGCGCCTTCCGAGTCCTGCAAGTTTTGCCAGTAGCCGACCAGCAATCACCAACAGTAGGCTCCGCCCAAGCTGTGGATCTGTCGGTTTTTCTCGACCTGCTCGGTCGGATTGGGGAGAAAGTGAAAAACTATTTGAAAATCGTCGTATTGGCGGGAGTGGGGATGGCGCTCGGAGGCACCGTGAACGCGCAGACAGCCTCGTCCCAGGCGAACGATTCACACGTGATCAGCGATCAAGACTTGGAACTATTGCGGAAGGATATCCGCTCACAGAAAAAACAGCTGGTGGCAGCGAACCTTAAGCTAACTGACGCAGAAGCCACGAAATTCTGGCCGGTATATGACCGATATACGGCGGACTTGATCAAGATTAATGACAAGAAGTACGGCCTGATTCAGGAGTATGCCGATCATTGGGGTACGATGACGGACGAGCAGGCATCATCGATTCTGCGCCAGTGGCTGGACGTAGACATTGCCATAGCACAATTGCGTCAGAAGTACGCTCCGGAAGTGGCGCAGGTGCTTAACGGCAGAAAAACAGCGACATTTTTTCAATTGGACCGCCGCATTTCGATGATGATCGATCTGCAGTGGTCATCAAAACTTCCGATCGTACAAGCTCAGGAATGAACAAGTAATCCCTGCCTGCGATTGGTTTTGCCGGCTGCAGCGATGACTGTTTTTTCGGCTTCGTCAATAGTGGTCCGGGCATTGAACAAAAAAGTCTCAGTGCAGAGTTCGTACGGTACGCTCGCGCTAGCTCGACCTGTTCCAAGGCTGATCTGATCATGACAAGCTCTATTCACGAAATGCGCAAAGCGTCCCCGGCCTTCCGACAAGCGGTGCTACGGAGTGAAAAGAAACGAGTGGTGGCCGTCATCCTGTTCCTCTCGTTTTTTGTGGTGCTGATGGTTATCCGCATCTTCGTGTTTGGTTCGGCCGTGAGCTTTTGGGGTGTTCTCACCCTGTTGAGCCTGATTGCGTTCGAAATTGGCCTGCTGCGCGTAGTCAACCGCGCACTGTCATCTGGCGCCGATATTTCTCAAGCCGTTTGGTATCTCAGCATGACGTTGGAATCTCTGTGCCCCGCGGTGGGCATTGCATTTCTCACCAGCAGCCGTTTGCCTCAAGACTATCGGCCGCTTGCGACACCATGGGCTCTAGCGTTTTTCCCGTTCATTCTCTTGTCTGTTCTGCGGCTGAGTCCCCGGCTCTGCTGGGTTTCGGGGATCGTTTCCACGGCAGGATACCTGATAGCCGCCCACTTCACCGGTTTTCTGTTTACTCCCGGGCTTAATGGCTTCAGCGTCACGCAGACCGCTACCCTTTACTTTGCATTACTGCTGGCGACAACCGGCATTATCGCCAGCGGTGTAGCCCACGAAATTCGCGTACACGTGGACGCTGCGCTCCGCGAAGCGGAAGCGCGTCATCAACTTCAGCAAGTCGAGCATGAACTACAGCTAGCAAGGTCCATCCAGCAATCTCTTTTGCCCAAAATTCGTCCGCAAATTGAGGGATTTCAGGTCTCTGGATGGAACCGCTCTGCTGATGACACCGGGGGGGATTTCTACGACTGGACGAGACTCCCAGATGGCCGCTGGGTCGTTGTTCTGGCCGATGTCGCAGGCCACGGCATCGGCCCCGCCATTCTGGCTTCCGTGTGCCGCGCGTACTCTCGTGCAAGTTTCAACACCTGCGACAGTCTTCCGACCGCGCTCAAGAACATTAATAATTCCTTTGCCGCAGATTCGACCCCGGAGCGGTTCGCTACATTCGTCGCTGTTGTGTTCCAGGAAGGCAGCGACCATGTGGAATTACTTTCCGCAGGCCACGGGCCGCTCTTTATATACAACGCGGAAAGCCGGACCTCTCGCTGCCTGCAGGCACAAGCCCTGCCTTTGGGGATCCTGCCGGAGATGGATGGCGCCATCCCCTTAGAGCTCGAAATGAAACCCGGAGATATAGTCGTGCTCATCACCGACGGCTTCTTTGAATGGCAGAACCCGAAGGAAGAAGAGTTCGGGGCCGAGCGCCTTGCTGCTGTTGTAGGAAAATTCAGTGATCGCGAGCCGGAAATCATCATTAGCGAGCTTTACGATGCGGTCTTGAAGTTCTCGCAGGGAACCACGCAGAAAGACGATCTAACGGCGGTTTTGATCAAGCGCGTAGCGGTAGAGGCATGTCCGGTTGAAGTGGTTGCAACGGCCCGAACGCAAGAGCTGACGAATGTCTAAGGGAGATCCTTGCGCCCGCACGAGGACTAGTTTCAGTTCTTTCTGTCAGAAAAATACCTCAATAGAGCTCGCATGCTGATTATCATTCGTATCCAGTGCAAGTCTTGATTCGCACGATGAAAACAGACGCGATGAACGAACTTAAACTGCAAGTATTATCCTTATTTGGCGCAACCCAAGGTGAATGGCTCGCACCAAAAGAAGCGGCGAAAGGCTTAATTTCTCCCCGGCGCGATCTGCGTGGACGTATTTTAAGAGATTGTGGAGTTTTGGCTTGCTCGAACGGCGTTCCCAAGGTCGAGGAACTCTAGAATACCGGATCAGCGAACTAGGAAGATCGCGGCTTAGTTGGTTGCGCTCGCAAAAGCGACCGAGATGACGATTTACCTTTCATCTATGTTATAAAGAGCTTGGTGGCCGATCTCAATGCTCTCGCCCAGAAACGTTTTGGAACGCTATCCGCAGCTGAAACCAATCTCCTAAAAAACTGCCTGGTGGGACAAATTGCAATCTGTGGTCCCAACGACAACCTGAACGACACTGCAAACGACCCAGGCAATACGCACAATTGGGGCCAGAACCGTTCAATTCGCGGCGAGCTAATCGCTTGGCTATGCGCGGATCGGGAGGCAAGCCAGCTTGTCCACCACTCAGGAATTCAAGTCATGGGTGCCACGATTGCCGGTCTCATCAAGCTGGTGGCGGTGCCCATCCAGTTTCCGCTGGTGTTTGCGAGCTGCAAGTTTTCTGACGATATCGAACTACCGAGCGCGGCTGCGCGCACCCTGAGTTTTACTCAGACACACTTGCAGTCGATTATCGCCGACGGGTTGAATCTTTCTGGAGCGTTCTTCATGCGCAACTGCGATGCTGGCACTCTCCAGTTCTCCGGCGCGCGGATTGAAGGCCAATTCGATTGCAATAGAAGCAAGTTTCAGTTTCTCCTCTTGGATGGAGCAACTGTCGGTGTTGGTCTGCTCCTTCGAAATGCCGACGGAGCGGCAAAAATGTCTGGGGCGCGAATCGCAACTGATTTTGACTGTGGAGGCGCAACGTTCACTGCCACCAGCTTTACATCCGGCTGTGCACTAGATGCAGAGGGAGCCAAAGTAGAGGGTTCTGTCTTTCTGAGGGCTGGCTTTCGCGCGTTTGGCCCGGTCAAACTGCTTGGAGCTCATGTAGGAATGAACCTGGACTGTACCGATGGCAAATTTAACGAAGCTGGCGGAGCCACTATCGGCAGTGAGGTCTTAAGAGCCGACTCAATCATGGTGAAAGGTACGGTTTTTCTTTCCGCAGGTTTTCGCGCGCGGGGCGCTGTTCATTTTACAAGCTCTCAGATTGGAGGCGATTTCAATTGTCACGATGCCACGTTCGCGACGGGTTTGACGATCGAACGCGCGAATATACAAGGTGCATTCTTTTGGCGGAACGTGACTATGGCAGCGACCGCGGGTCTGGATATCATCAACACTTCTGTTGACGCGTTGAGCGACGACAGCGCTAGCTGGCCGCTTAATGGACTACTGGAATGTCACGGCTTCTCCTACAAGCGGATCGGGCTACTAAGCCCTAGAACGGCCGGGGAGCGTCTCGCTTGGCTTGGTAGACAAAAATCATTTGCCGCACAGCCTTATCAGCAAGTCGCTTCGGTCTTGAAAGATGAGGGAGATGACAGGGGCGCTCGGCAGGTTCTGTATCAAATGGAGCACTTGCGCCGGGCCACTGAGACCGGACTTGCCCGGCTCTGGAATTCAGTTCTTAGGTTTGTCATTGGCTACGGATACCGTCCGTGGCGGGCACTAGGATTGTTTATCGTTCTCGTTCTATCAGGGTCTCTCCTCTTCTCATGCGGCTTCTATGCCGGAAACATTGTCCCGACCGACAGCGGTGCTTACAGCTCGTTTAGGGACAAAGATTTGCTGCCCAATCACTATGAAAGATTCCACCCGATAGTTTACTCGCTGGAGAATTCGCTCCCACTATTCAAGCTCGGTCAGGTGGACCGATGGCAACCTGATCCCGCTGTACGCGTTTTCGATGACCATAGGTACTTCATTACCTTCCGCATCTTGCTCCAATTGATTTCACCCACTTTCCTCCGTTGCTATCGGTGGTTTCAGGTTCTCCTTGGTTGGTTCCTTGCCACTTTATGGATCGGGGGCGTGACTGGCCTTATCCGAAGGGACTCATAGTTCACAACCGCCCCAGACTCCGGGTGTAGCAATTTCCCCTCAGCGTGTATGCCCCCGTAGTGCGTTGACGGGCGAAGAGAAAGCGGCAATACTGGCGGACGATGATTGGCCAGCTTCGCGGACGGCTCGCCGAAAAAAGACCGAACCAGGTGCTTGTGGACGTGGGCGGGGTGGGCTACCTCGTGCAGGTGCCGCTTTCGACGTACGCTGCACTGGGTGAGCTGCACACCGAAGTAACTCTCTTGATCCACACCCATGTAAGGGAAGACGCGCTGGCGCTGTATGGATTTGTTTCGGCGCGGGAGAAACATTTTTTTGAGATGCTGCTCTCGGCTTCCGGCGTCGGGCCGACGCTGGCGTTGAAAATCCTATCAGGGATGAGCGTGGAAGAGCTGGTGCCGGCGATTCGCGGGAGTGACCTCGCGCGGTTGACGAAAATTCCCGGTGTGGGGCGCAAGACCGCGGAACGCATGGTGGTGGAGTTGAAGGACAGGTTGGAAACTGTAACGGTGGAAACGGAAAAACCGGCGTCGTCGTCGCCTGCGGGGATTGAGGCGGATGTCATTTCGGCGTTGGTGAATCTCGGATATGACGGACGTGCCGCGGAGAGCGCGGTTGGCGATGCGAAGCGCGAGATCGGCACTGGAAGCTTTGAAAAGTTGCTGCGCAATACATTGCACGCGTTGAGTGCTCCAAAGGGAAGAGCAGCGCGACCATGAGGAAAAACAAGATTTAACACAGAGGGCACAGAGATAAGCGGCACAGAGCACACAGAGAAGAGATGGCGGATGGAACGGCAAAACGGATGATGCACGAGAGGCAGCCAGAGCGGATTGTGTCCGGGCAGGCGTTTGACGAGGACGCGCGCATTGAAGTAAGCGTGCGGCCCAAGCGGCTGGACGAATACATCGGACAGAAGCGCGTCAAAGAAAATATTCAGATTGCCATTGATGCGGCGCGCAGCCGTGGCGAAGCGCTGGATCACGTGCTGCTGTACGGGCCGCCAGGGCTCGGCAAAACTACGCTGGCGCAAATCATCGCCAATGAATTGAACGTGCCGATCAAAACCAGCGCGGGTCCGCTGCTGGAGCGCAAAGGGGACTTGACCGCGATATTGACGTCGCTTGAAAAAAAGGAAGTTTTCTTTCTGGATGAAATTCACCGTTTGCAGCCGGCAGTGGAGGAAGTGCTTTATCCGGCGATGGAAGATTTTCGTGTGGACCTGATCATTGGCCAAGGGCCAGGGGCACGCATCCATCCATTCCAACTGGGACATTTCACGCTGATCGGTGCGACAACGAGAGCAGGATTAATTACCGCGCCGCTGCGTTCGCGATTCGGAATCGTGCACCGCCTGGATTTTTACGAGCCCGCTGATTTGCTGATCATCATTCACCGCTCGGCGAAAATCCTGAACATCCAGATGGACGAAGGCGGCGCCGAAGAGATTGCGGGCCGCTGTCGCGGTACGCCGCGCATCGCCAACCGCTTGTTGCGGAGGGCGCGCGATTTTGCGGAAGTGCGCGCAGCGGGGCGCATCACACGCACGGTCGCGCAGGAAGCATTGCAAATGCTGGGCGTGGATGAAAGCGGCCTCGACGAAGTGGACCGCAATTTGATGATCGCGTTGCTGGATAAGTATGCCGGCGGGCCGGTTGGCGTGGGAACGCTGGCAGCTGCCCTTAGCGAAGAAGAAGATGCTATCGAAGAGATGTATGAACCCTATCTGATGCAGATGGGGATGATCGACCGTACCCCGCGCGGCCGCGTGGCCACCGCGCGCGCCTACGAATATTTCGGCCGCGAATTGCCGAAGCGCCAGCCGCGCTTGTTCTGAGACGTCCGCGCTCGTTGAATTGATATTAGGCTGGCAGGTTCGGCCGGGTCTTGGTACTTCCAATCTGCTAGCTTAGAAGCCTCCACCGATGGGAACCGCGACAAAGATGGCAACGCTAAGAAACATTTTTGAACAGCGCTGTCCTCGCTGCCGCATGGGAAGAATTTTTCGCTATTCCATATTTCGCGGATTCCCTAAGATGTGCGAGCGCTGTGCCATCTGTGATCTGAAATTTGAGCGGGAGCCTGGCTATTTCCTGGGCGCCATGTACATCAGCTACGTCCTGGGAGTGTTAACTATCACGTTGATCGCGGCACTCTTGTGGGCCATGACCGGCTGGTGGATCACGAAGGTTACGATCTGGGCAGCGGTGGTGTTTTTGCCGTTCGCTCCGACACTGACTCTCTTTGCGCGGGTTCTGTGGATATACCTGGACCATACGGTAGATCCCGTACGGTCACGCAGAATCTGATTAACCGATATTTATGCTTGAGGAGTTCCTTGTATCCCGCAAGCAAGCAACTATAATGACGGACCGTTGAGGCAATAGAATCTCTTAACCGCGACGTCGTCCTGTGGTTCTTGCGCGAGAGCTTAAAGGGAGTTCAAAGATGAGATCAAAAGTTCACTCCGCCTTGTCGGTACTTGCGACTGCCACTGCGTTCAGCTTGATGATGGTGCCGCGAGCGCTGGGGCAAGAGGCCGCCAAAGGAACACACTCGTGCGAGAGTCTGGCGCGGCTCCAATTGACAGAGGCGAAGGTCATTTCGGCCCAGATTGTGGCGGCCGGCGCCTTCACACCGCCTGCCAACACAACTCCATGGCTCGCCGGGGACCCGTCTTTCTATAAGAAGCTGCCGGCGTTCTGCAGGGTGATGGTGGAAGCAACGCCGAGCGCCGATTCAAATATCAAGATCGAAGTGTGGATGCCCACGAGTGAAAAGGGGTGGAATGGAAAATTGCTCGGGCAAGGGAATGGCGGATTTGCGGGGGAGATCGGGTACGCCGCGTTGGGACTTGGGATGCTGCAGGGCTACGCGACGGTGGGTACAGACACGGGCCACTCGGCGGGAGGGACGGACGCGAGTTGGGCGTTGGGACATCCGGAGAAAGTGACAGACTTTGGGTACCGCGGAATTCACAAGATGACGGAAATCGCCAAAGTGGCGATCAAGGCGTATTACGCCGATAAACTGCAGCACTCCTACTTTGAGGGTTGTTCGAATGGGGGGCGGCAAGCTTTGATGGAGGCGCAGCGTTTTCCGGAAGACTACGACGGGATTCTTGCGGGAGCGCCGGCCAATTACTGGACTCACCTATTGACCAAGTCGCTTGCAGATGCGCAGGCAACGACGGTTGATCCGGCCAGTTATATTCCGCCTAGCAAGCTGCCGACGATAGCGCATGCGGTGAATGCTGCCTGCGATGCGCAAGACGGAGTGACGGACGGCATCCTGAATGATCCGAGGCAATGCCATTTCAATCCGGCCGCGATGCTTTGCAGGGAAGGCGATTCGGAAAAGTGCTTGACGGCCGCACAAGTGACGACATTGAAGAAGCTGTACACCGGGCCACGCGACGCCGAAGGCCGCGAGATTTTCCCCGGTTACTTGCCGGGTGCAGAGGATGGACCCGGAGGATGGGAACCGTGGATCACGGGAACGGCGCCGGGCAAGAGCCTACTCCGGGCGTTCAGCGGCGGTTTTTTTTCTAATATGCTTTATGAAAAGGCGGACTGGGACTACAAGGGCACCAGCGTCAACGAAGCCGAGAAAGCGGCGGACGAAAAGGCGGCGCGATTCTTGAACGCCACGGACGCCAATCTTGCGCCGTTCAAGGCGCGGGGCGGCAAGCTGATTCTCTACCACGGCTGGAACGATCCGGCAATTTCCGCGCTGAACACTGTCAACTATTACAACGAAGTTGTGAGCAAGATGGGCGGTGATGAAGCGCAGGCGTTTCTGCGGCTCTACATGGTACCGGGAATGCAGCACTGCGGCGGAGGTCCCGGGCCGGATTCGTTTGGCCAGTTTGGCGCGGGCGCCAAGGATGCGCAGCACAACGTGAAGCTGGCTCTCGAGCAATGGGTGGAAAAGGGGATTGCACCTTCCACGATCATCGCAACGAAGTCTGAGAACGGCGATTCGCCGAACGGCGTGAAGATGACCCGGCCGTTGTGCGTATATCCGCAGGTGGCGAAGTACAAAGGCAGCGGCGATTCGAACGATGCTGCAAATTTCTCGTGTGTAGCGGGGAGCAATTGAGGGAAAGAGATTGCGCGGGAGTTTCGAGGTGGATTAAGGTGCGTGTCGGCGTGAACGTAGTTATGGATTAAGGCAGAGGAGGAAAGAACATGTCGCAGAAAGCAATTTTGAGATCTATCGCAGTGGCGATGTTTGCCCTTTGCGTTTTGGCGTGTGCGATGGCGCAGATGCCCAATCCCTATGGCACAGCGATCAGCCTGGAAAACGCCAGGAAGGCGGCTGAACCGGCGCTGGCAGAGGCGGCGAAGAATCATTGGACGGTAGCTGTGGCGATCGTCGGCCCGGCGGGCACGCTGATTTACTACGAGAAGATGGACAACACGCAGCTCGGCAGCGCTGAAGTGGCGATTGACAAGGCGCGGACGGCGGCAACGTTCAAGAGGCCGACGAAAGCGTTCCAGGATGCGTTGGCGGCAGGGGGAGAAGGATTGCGCGTGCTGGGGCTGAAAGGGGTCACGCCGGTCGAAGGCGGGATTCCACTGGTGATGGACGGAAAGATTGTGGGAGCGATCGGAGTCTCCGGAGCGACCAGTGCCCAGGACGCGCAATGCGCTAAGGCCGGCGCAGACACGGTGAAGTAAGTGCCGCCTATGACAAAGCATGCCTGAAAAAACGGTCTACCTGTCGCTGGGATCAAACGTGGGGGACAGAGACGAGAATCTGCGCATGGCGATTGTCGCCCTGAGAAATGCGGGTGTGCGCGTGACGAAGGTTTCATCGTTTTATGAAACGGAGCCGCTGGACTACCTGGAGCAGGCGTGGTTTCTGAATTGCGCGATCGAAGGGGAGACGAATATTTCAGCGGAAGAGTTGTTGAGGGCCCTTCGAGGAATCGAGACGCGCATGGGGAGTAAGAAGTTGATAGCTAAAGGTCCGCGGCTGATTGATATAGATATTCTGCTCTTTGGAATGGAAACGATCGACATGCCGGAATTGCAGGTGCCACATCCGCGGATGCATCTGCGGCGATTTGTGCTGGTTCCCCTCGCGGAGATCGCGCCGAAGTTCAAACATCCAGCGTGGAAGATGACAGCTTCTGAGCTGGCAACGAACACAGCAGACCAAAGCCAAGTGCGAAAAGCCTCGTGAGATTACGCTCGGATCGGGGCGAGAGGTTGATCTCCGAATAATTCCAAGATGAATGACGGAGCAACGGCGCATGTAGCCAATTGTCGCTGGCGTCCCTCACTTTGTTGCTTTACCAGCAGGGGAAGAAATGGGACGATGCAAACAATCGGCCGCAGGCGGAGGCCTGACATGTACAGATATCTGCTGTTAGCCTTTTTATTACTCAGTCCTATCAAGGCCGCGGGGCCGCAAACGGCGCCCGTGAATATTAAAGTGCGTGTCCTGTTGGTTGACAAAGACTTGAATCAGAAACCCGTCCCGTTTTACATCGTTAACTTTCGAAATGAAGGGAGTACGGACGCTCCCACGGAACTGAAGACGGATTTGGATGGCAAGGCAGAAAAACAAATGGCCCCCGGACACTACGCGATCTCCACACCTAAGCCGGTGGAGTTGGGCGGCAAAAGGTACAGTTGGAATCTGGAAATTCAAATCACCGGAACAGAGCAGCGCATTGATCTTACGAATGACAATGCGAAAACAGAAGACTTGGCCTCCAATGCTTCCTCTTCCCGCGAGAATATGTCTTCATCCGGTGGCGCAAATGGGGAACTGACAGCACTCTTCGATAAGCTGAAAAATTCAGTGGTCGCCATTCATTCTGAATCGGGCAACGGTTCGGGCTTTCTTGTGGATTCCACCGGACTGGTGGTGACAAACGACCACGTGGTGAATTCCTCCAGCTACCTGGCAGTGCAATTTGACGATAAGCGGAAGGTTCCGGCACGACTGATCACTTCGAACGCAGACAAGGACGTCGCGGTGATTTGGTTTGATCCCGCTGCATTTCGAGAAGGCGTTGTGGCGCCATTGCTGGTGAACGAAGCGGCGTCGCATCTGGCCGTCGGCCAGCGTGTTTTTACCATTGGCAATCCGCTGGGCCGCGAAAAGGCTCTGACCACGGGAGTCGTGAGCAAAATTGAAAAGGACGCCATTAATAGCGACATCAACATAAACCCTGGAAATTCCGGCGGCCCCTTATTCACTTTGGATGGGCAAGTCGCAGGAATCACCACCAGCGTGCTAAGGAATCTGGCTTCCATCGTGCCGGTGGAAATCGTCCGTCCATTGGTCGAGCAGGCCAGGAAGGATATTGCAGGAGGAACACCACCGGCGCCGACTCTGCTTCCGGTGGAACCCACGGATTTTTTCCCCGCTGATGCGCTCCGGGAACTCTTGAAGCAGGAGAAGATCGACACCAAACCCTACTTTTTTGACGCTGGAGAGTTTCAGGTGGGGTTCATCACGCCGCCGACTAATTATTTCCTGCGACATGAACAGGAGATGGCGGCAGCGCGCAAAGCGGCAAAGCGTTCAGGTGGAGATCCATCGACAGCGAAGCCGCCGTCGAGTGCGCTAGAAGACGCTCAAGACTACCGCCCCGTTCTGATCGTGCGGGTTCGACCGAAGTTTGGAGTGCTTTTCAAAGTTCGCTTCAAGAATGGATTCGTACGGATGCGGCTTCTGTGCGGTGGCCGGGAAGTGACTCCGATCGTGCCTGGACGAGCCGAATTCGATTTGTTTGACCAGCGCGGTCGAAAGGTTGACACAACATTTCAAGGGCGCTACGAGTACCCCGCTGATGCCATGACTCCGACCTGCGGAAACGTGGTCTTGGAAATTTTCTCCGAGAAAGATCCAAATACGCCGGTGAGCAAGCCCATCGATGCAGCCACCGTCGAACGCGTGTGGGGAGATTTTGACGCGTTCCGGCGAGCACATCCGACGCCGACAGCCGCCGGCAAACCTTAGAATACGAGGCGGAATGCCAAGGTAAGGTTTGAAAAGGGTTCCGCCTATTCACGGAACCCTTTTCCATTTGCGCTTCGTTCACGAAGTGCGGTGTAGCAAGAGACGGTGCAGAGTGATGGATTTGGGTTGGAGGGCGTCGAGCTCGATTTGCGCTAGCTGTCCTTCTTTGATTTCGCGCCAGCGATAGACACCGGGCTCGGTTTCCTGAGTTTCGCGGCCATTCAACCGGCGCAAAAACTCACTCGCGTTTTCGCGAGTGGCGGCCTGGCGGTACGAGGGGCGTGTGAGGGCT
Organism: Candidatus Acidiferrum sp.; assembly: GCA_041482215.1. GTDB lineage: Bacteria > Acidobacteriota > Terriglobia > Acidiferrales > UBA7541 > Acidiferrum. The sequence goes on from JBGPDI010000074.1 coordinate 13,355, forward strand.
TCGACGGCGTAACTGCGCAGCAGTTTGTGCCAGTAGTGATCGAAGAGATCGCCCGAGGCGAAAATGTCGCTCCACGCGACGTCACCGCCGTAGGCCACGACCACACCGATGACGCGCTCATTCTTCAAACCGGAAGTGGCTTGATAGAAACGGCGCTGCACTTCATCCACGAAACCATCGATGGACACTCCAACAGCCTGCGATTGGTAAATCTTCTCGTAGGCTTCCGTGCGCCCGTTTCCAGCGATGGCGCCTTGGATGTCACCCATGGTCATGCGAGCAGCCGGAGCGGCCGGAGCCGCCTTGGCGGTTGTGCCGCTGCGGACCGCGTCCCACACTTCAGTTTGTTTTTGGTCAACGGCGGCGCGTTCGCGCACGCTCGGATGGACGATGGTATTCGCGGCCGCGAATTGCGCTGTGCCGGTCCAGCGACCGTGTTCGACACAGAAGACATCGAGAGGAAGTGGCGGAGCGCCGGCAGGAATAATGCGATCTTTCCCGATGACGCGATCCTGCTTGCCGCCGCTGACGAGTTCGCCGGCGAGGAGCAAGAGCGGACGCCTGCTTCGATTAAGAAGGACAAGCTGGTTGACGGAAGCCCCGGTGCTGGGCTGCGGGATGTAGACCTGACGGCCATCGCGGCCGCGAACCATGGTTTCGGATCCTTGTTCGCGCACGGTGACTTCTCCGGTGGCGAGACCTTCTTCTAAGGTGAGGAAGGAACTGGTGTCCTGGCTGTAAGAGCTGACGACGGGGAAGACGGAGATGTTCTCATAGACGACGGGGTCGAGCAGGCGCCAGTCACCTTCTGGACGTGATCCAGGAGCAGCTGGTGCACCTGGCACGGAGCCCACGCAAGCAAGTCCGCCAAGAGTGGTGATGCTAAGCAGACCGCCGATGAGGGCGGCGAAAATCGAACGTTCCATAAAGCCTCCTGTTTGTGAACCCCGCAGCGGTCAGAGCGAACCGGCAAGGCCCGATTCGGAGTTAGAACGAGTGGGTGGAGATTTCTTGCACATCAGAACAGTTATTAGTTGTTAGTTTTAAGTCGTTAGCCAGAGACGTACAAACTGGCAGCGCAGTGGGGCAGCATAGCCAAGGGATCAAACTAAGGACTAAAAACTAAGAACTTGTTTAATTCCGGCTAGCGGTCGGAGCCGCCGAGGTTGGTGCGGGGTTTGCTGCGCTTGGAGCTTGCGGATTCGCTTTCTGCTTTTTCGTATTCGGCGAGTTCCTCGTCGGAGTAGGAGAAGGAGTCGCGCGACGCGAACATCGAGTTGGAGCGGCCGGCCTGTTTTTTCTTCTTACGCAGCGCGCCGAATTCGCGGCGGACCTGGCGGATGGGGCCTTCGATGGCTTTCACCTCAACGAGCAGGTCGCTGACTTTTTCTAGAAAGTCGTGAAGGTGATAGGGGCGAAGCACATAGGGCTGGCGTGTGGCTTCCAAATGACCGATGTACTGGCCGCCTGCTAATTCGGGAATGAGGTAGAGCACCCTGACGCGGCCTCCATCGTCGGAAGAGACGCTCGCAAGCTCTCGTAGAGTGACGAACACTGCGCCATCTAGACCCGTGATCGCCACGTTGGCGATTACCAGCGACCATTCGCCGGTTTTCAGTTCAGAGAGGAGCATCGGGAGGTCGTGGACGATTCGGACGCGCCAGCCTTCAGAATCGAGGATTTGTTTGACCGCGCTTCCACCGGCGGCATCGTCGAGGACAAGGATGCCGACCTGTTGGTGGACAGGGGTGGGACTAGTACTCACAATACTGAGTATACCCCAAACTGGCTGAAATGGGAGCGGAAACTAGTGTTTGCCACGAATATGGCAAGGGCTGTTCAATCTGCAGGTTAGCCTTACAGAGGCCGCGCTTACTGCCCGACGACGTAACTGCTGCCTGGAAGGGTGCGCTGCAAACCTGTGGCGTCCCAGAAAATCCGGTAAATGATGGGATGGCGGGTGGAATCGATCCCGGTAAAGAAGATTTGCAGACCGTCGCGCGACCATTCGGCGGCGCGGCCCAGCTGATCAGGCGGGCAGAGGGTGACTCGGCGTTTCGAACGGACTTCGTAGAGAAAGAAGCTGGGGGCCAGGCCCATGGTGTCTACCGGAGCTCCCTTGGGCGCGGTCGAATAGTCGGCCGAAATGAGAAGGAGGTCCGAATTGATGGGATTCACGCGAATCGTATCTGAACTCATTATTTGAAAGGTCGTCCCGTAGATATCGGTGAGCGCTACCGCTTGCGGCAAGGATTCGTCGCTCAACCAATATGCGTTGATCATGTCCGCTGCGAGGATCGTATGAGCGTCAACCCATCCGTGGAGAGAACTTACCGGCTGAGGCGAAATCAGCGCTGCGGCTTGTGGAGTGGCCGCAGGAAAAGACCAGACCTGCCACGAGCGATCCATGGCCTTGAGAAAGGCGATATGCGAGTCGTCGGGTGACCAAAAAGCTTGCCGGACATACCCGTGCACCAAGTCCAGAGATTTTGCTGTGTCGAAATCATAAAGAACGATGGTGCGATCGGGGCCGGTTTTTGAGTCTGAGCGCGTGTAGAGAAGCTTTTTGCCATCGTGAGAGAGGGCCAGTTCGCTGCCGTCCGCTGCCACTGTCTTCTTAATTTTTCCCCGGCTTAGCACGACGTTTCCCGCTGCATCCAGATAGGCAACTGCTACAGGAGGCTTGAAATTCGTGACGGTTGGAGCGGGGGGCTTCTTCTTGTCGGCGTCCTCTTGTTCGTCAGGCTGGTTGTTGATCTTTGGGAAGAGTTCGGTGGCGATGCGCGCACACCCTTTCATCGGGCTAAGCTGTTGGTGCTCGACGGAGGCGCGAAAGGAGTACTTTCCAGAAGGCGGTGGCGTGGGGGTCAGAGTATCGTTTTTCGCATCGGTGCAGACTTCTCGAGTGAGGTGGACGGCTACAGCCGCTCCGGTGGCGGAGTCCTTCGCGTGATAGGTCCAGGTATCGGCGGCGGCTTCATGAGTGACTTCGGCGGGTTCGAGAGCGATCGGCGGATATCCCGGCCTGTCGAGGCGTTCCGGGCCCTTTAGCCCAATGCGCAGGCTCCAGTTGGGATCGTTGCCAAAAGCTAGGAGCAGGATGGGGTAGTGCGTCGATTGTGGGGAAGGCGGACCCGCGGGCAGTGGTTTCTTTGCGGGCGGCGGCGGTGTCTGGCCAAGGGAGATCACGGGCAGGCAGGCCAGTATCACTGTCGCCGCAAATAAAAGACGTTTTGACTCCCAGCCCATGCCGATCCTCCGGGACAATGAGAATAACCCCTGAGGCCAAGGGAGGCAATTGCGAGCGGCTTTCTTTGAGTGAAGCTGTATTCAGGAAGCCATCGTGGAACCAGGAAGCAAAAAAAGAGCCCATGCGAATAAAAAGCGAAAACAGTGCTTGACATAGCGAACAAAAAGCGAAATACTGCGGCGTGCTTCGAGGTGGGTTATGTCTCCAGTTCACTCCCTACCGGCGCCGCGTTTTCGGATTCGACGCCGCTCCGTTTCACCAACCACAGTAGGACTCTTTCCAGAGTGCCCTGAAGTTGTAAGCCCAATGCAAGTGGTTCAAAGCCCTGCCCCGGCTGCGGACCGACACTGCAACGTTTCAGATCCAGTGACGGCGGATTGCCCCCCGGCGTCCAGGACCCAGCACGGAACCCAAAACCGTGAAATTGGTCCGGTCCGAAATGTTGCCGTGGTGCCCCAAGAACGCGTTCACACGCGGCTGGTTGGCATTGCCCGCCTCGCAGCATCTTCTCCGCCTGCGAAAACTCGAAGAAAATCGGAGGAGCGGCCGGAGTATTTTATATTGCCGGTGAAGTCGATCTTGAACCGGTGCGATTCGAATCGCGTGCCGTTCGAATGGACGATCAATCCGTATCGCGGATGTGAGTTCGCGTGCAAATACTGCTACGCGCGTTACACCCACGAGTACATGGAACTGGACGGGTCGGAATTCGAGAAAAAGATCTACGTGAAGAAGGATGCGGCGCCGCTCCTGGCGCATGATATTTCGCGGAAGTATTCGTACGCGTCAGAGAAATCCGGCGGCGAAAAGCCAGATCACATTGCCATCGGCACGGCGACGGATCCCTACCAGCCTGCGGAACGCGAACACGGCGTGACGCGGGCGTGCCTCGAGGAATTGGCGAAGCGCGAGGGGTTCAGCATCTCGATCATCACCAAGTCAAATCAGATCGTTCGTGACATTGATGTGCTGAAGAAGATTGCGGCGCGGTCCTCGTTGCAAATCGACATCACCGTGACGACGATGCGGGCGAGGCTGGCGCGATTGTTGGAGCCGCGCGCGCCACGGCCTGACCTGCGGCTCGCGGCGGTAAAGGAATTGCGCGAAGCGGGACTGCCCGTCGGGGTTTCTGCTTCGCCGCTGGTGCCGGGAATCACGGATGGTGAAGGCGAGCTGGAAGCTGTCGCGGCGGCAGCCAAAGAAGCGGGCGCACAATGGTTTTTCTCCGGAGTCCTGTTCTTGATGCCATCGTCCGCAAAGCAGTTTCTGCCGTTCGTGCGAGAGAAATTTCCGCGACTAGCAAAGCAGTACGAGCAGTGGTACGCGAAAAACGGCTATGCCCCGGAAGAGTACCGGCGCAAGGCTTCCGAGCGCGTGGCACGAATCCGGCGTAAGTATGGGTTTGAGTCGCGCCCGTGGATCCAGAGCAATCAGAAGTTGACGTGTTCGCAAATGGCGTTGAGTTGGGATACCGCGCTGATGCCACAGGTGGATTCCGCACCTTTGCGCGCGGCGGGATAAGCGGCAGCAAGCTGCCGCCGTCTAAGAGTTACGGAACGATGATGCGGGATTCTTCGCGTTTGAGCTCAGGGGCTTGTGGGAACTGGCTGCGAAGGAATTCGATGAAGCGGCGCGAGCGCGGGCGGCCGTTGGTGCGCAGCAAGCCCATCCGATAGAGAAAAACCCAAAGAAAGAACAGATCTGAGTCCTTGAAGCTGCCGGAACCGGCCTGCTCAGCCTGCCGCTTTCTGACTTCGGAGATGAAGGCAATCAATGCAGCGTAGAGTTCGCGAGGAAGCGGCGCGTCCGGAGGCTTTTCGTAGATGATGCCGGAACTCAGAGTCTTATAGGTGTGTGCCAGGGCATGGATGGCGATAAGAACGTCCGCGTCCACTGCAGTCGGCTGGACGGTGCAGAACTTGGCGATGGAGAAAGCTAGCGCGGTCATCAGTTGCTGGTGCGTGTAGACGATATCCTGCGGGATTTTCTCGTCGAGCAACGGAGTGTCCGCGGGCAGGGAGCGCTGGTGCCCGTCTTCATAGCGGTGTGCCGAAACGAGATACGAGCAATCGCTGGGGCAATCAATACTGACTTCGCGCTCCGTGCCGCAGCAAACGGCGCAGATTTTTTCGCCCTTGGCCGGGCAAAAACGTTCGGATTTGCGCTTTTCACAGATCGGACAAGACACGGAGTCTCCTAGAGCCAATAGAACAATTCAGCAGAATACGCCGTGCTGTGGCAAAAGACAAAAACGAGGCTCGATGACTCACGACATGATGACTTTTTTCTGGAAGCGGCGGGCGGCGATGATCAGAAGCACGGCACCGATGATGAGGAGGGCGAGGCCATCGGTCCACAGATGCTTGATGCCGGCGCCGCGCAAGATGATTCCCCGCGTGATGTTGATGAAATAGGTTGCCGGTATCAGATAGCTGATGGGATAGAAGATGGCAGGCATGGTTTCGCGCGGAAAGATGTATCCGGAGAAGAACACGCTGGGAAGGATAGGCAGGAAAGCGAGCTGCATGGCCTCTGCTTGAGAATTGGCTTTGCTGGAAATAAGAATCCCGAGCGAGAGCGCAGCGAAAAGATAGGGCAGCGCTAGTAAAGCAAGCAGCAACACGCTGCCATGAATGGGCACGCGGAAGAGGAAGCGCATGAAAAAAAGGATGAGGCAAAGCTCGAAGAATCCGATACCGAGGTAGGGGAGCAGTTTACCGAGTAGAAGTCCAAACGGACGGACGGGGGTGACGAACAGCTGCTCTAGCGTGCCACGCTCTTTCTCGCGGACGATGGAAAAGGCGGTAAGAAACGTGGTGACGTTGAGGAGCATGATGGCGGTGAGGCCAGGCAAAAAGAAATTCGGTGAACGTGAGTCCGGATTGAAAAGAAGCTTCGGCCGCATTTCCACGGCGAAATTCGAGCGATCCTGCACTACACGGCGCAGAGACTCATCGAGGCCTATGGAGGTAGTGACATTGATGGCCTGACCGGCCACGGAAGAATCCGAACCGTCAATGAGCACGAGAACTTGAGCGCTCATGTTATGGAGAAGGCGGTCGGAGTAATCCACGGGAACCTTGATGCCAACGCGCGCTTTGCCTGCGACGATGAGATCGTTCAAATCGTGGTCGTTCTCGACGTAGCGAATGATGTGGAAAGTGTCTGAGTTCTTCATGCGGTCGATCAACTCGCGGCTTTCACGGCGGCCGTCAGCGTTGTAAACGACGGTATTGATCTGGCGGATGTTGGTGTCCACGCCGAAACCCAGCAGAAACATCTGCAGCAGCGGCATTGTCAGGGAAAAAAACAGAGTGCCCGCATCGCGGCGCACATGCAGCGCTTCCTTATAAAAAACAGCTCCGAAACCGCGGAAGAGGTTAAGCACGGGAAGCCTCCAGCAGCGCTTGGTGCTTATAGGTGAGTTCGACGAAGACGTCCTCAAGGCTGGGTGCAAGGGGGCGAATCTCGGCCACGGCAATGCCGTTCTTCAGGAGTTGATTGCGCAGGTCATCGAGATTGAAATGGTCATCGATTAGAGCATGGATAGATTGCCCGAAGATGGTAGCGCTACGGATGCCGGGGATCTGCCGCGCGAAACGGAGCGCTCGGGTGACCTCTGGTGTTGTGATCTCGACGCGCAGAGTGCCTTGTGGCTGAACGTCGGGCAGTTCGCGGAGCGAATTGGGTGTGCCGTCCGCGATCAGCTTGCCGTAATAAATATAAGCGACGTGGCTGCAGCGCTCCGCTTCGTCCATGTAATGAGTTGTCACAAAAAAAGTGATGCCATGGCCGGAAAGTTCAAAAAGAAGATCCCAGAGCTGGCGGCGCGCCACTGGATCGATGCCAGCGGTCGGCTCGTCAAGAAAAAGTAGTTTCGGTTCGTGCAACATGGCGCAGCCCAGAGCCAGGCGCTGCTTCCATCCACCGGAAAGCTGCGCCGCGAGGCGGTCCATGTATGGTTCAAGACCGTTGAGCTGGACGATTTCTTCCATGCGGCGCTTCAGGCGCGCAGGCTCGAGGCCGTAGACGCGGCCGTAAAACTGCAAATTTTCAGCGACGGTCAAATCAAAGTAGAGGCTGAAATTCTGCGACATGTAGCCGATACGCTCGCGAACCGATTCCGAATCTGTTGCAACATCCAGGCCTTCGACAAGTGCTTTGCCACTGCTGAGAGGCAAAAGTCCGGTGAGCATCTTGATAACGGTGGTTTTTCCGCTGCCGTTGGGACCGAGGAAGCCGAAAATTTCGCCTTTTTCTACGCGGAAGCTGACGTCATTGACGGCCGTGAAGTTGCCGAACCGCCGTACAAGATTCTGCGCGGAGATAGCGGCATTCTCGGAAATTTGCGGTGGCGTTGCCAAGTTTTCAATTCTCCGATTTCAGTGTCACGTCGGCAGCCATGCCGGCGAGCACGCGGCCGGCGGGATCGTTAATGCGAATCTTTACGCCAAACACCTGGTGTACTCTTTCCTCGCGGGTCTGCACGTTACGCGGCAAGAATTCTGCCTGTTGATTGATTTGTTCGAGGGTTCCTTCGAAAACTGTTTTTGGAAAAGAGTCGACTCGAACTTCGGCTTTTTCCCCCAGCTTCAGGCGGCCAAATTCCGTTTCAGGAATATAGATGCGCACGTAAATCTGATCCTTCTCCAAGAGAGTTGCGACGGGAGTGTTCGGAGCGATGAGGTCGCCCGGGCGAACGTCGAGAACCTCGACAATCGCCGCCGAGGGCGCGACGACCTGGCGCTCGCGGAAGTGGGCTTCGTCGTACGACAAGCCTGCACTGGCAAGGTCAACGTCCTCGCGGCGATTGCCGTGCTCGAATTTTTCCAGAGTGGCTTGTGCCTGGCGATAGTGCGCTTCCGCGGAAGCAATTTCTTCGGGACGGTAACCGTGCTGAAGCCCATCGAGTTTGTGTTGCGCGTTATCACGTTGCGCCAGGGCGACCTTCCAATTGGCTTCGGCCGTGTCGCGCTGCTGTTTCGAAACCAGATCCTTTTTTGCCAAAGCTTCATAGCGGTCGAAATCCAGATGCGTGCGGACTTCGTCCGCATTTGCCCGCTCGAGGTCGGCTTGGGCGGCGTCAACATCTTCCTTGCGGTAGCCGTTCTTCTTGAGCTCGTAGTCGGCTTTGGCTTGAGCCGCAGCCGCGCGGGCTTCCGCGATTTCTTCCGGACGGTAGCCACGCCGCGCTTTTTCCGCATTCGCACGAGACTCGTTGAGCGAAGCTTGCAATTCCTTGTCGTCAAACGTGATCAGGACCTGGCCTTGCTGAACGGAATCGCCTTCGCGCACCAAAACCTTGTCAATGCGGCCGCCAACTTTGGAGCCGACACGAATGTTGCGAGCTTCCACGGTGCCGGAGCCGCGCAACGCGGTGTCGTGGGTGAACCACCCAGCGTAAAGCCCGGTGGCTGTGAGTGCCGCGGCAACGGCAAGAAGTATGAGGATGCGCTTGCGGTTCATGAAACTAATCTCCCGAATCCATGGAAGTAATTTGCGTCGGCGGGGCCAACGCTTCGCGTGGCGTCAATCCAGACCATAGAATGTTGAACGCAGCCTCGATCCGCGATTGCAAGGTGGCGTCGCCGTACAGAGACCAAATCAAGAGCGTGCCGAAAATGGTCTGACGAAAAACGTGAGCGATCTCCGCGGCGGGCAGGTCGTTGCGAATCTCGCCGCGGTCCTGGCCGAGCTGAATCATCTGGGTATGCAGGGCGTGCACGCGTTTCTGTAAATCCATCATCGCCGCACGTACTGGAGTAGTTGAGAGATAAGCTTGGAGAATGATTCGGATGAGCGCGGGATTGCGCACAGGCTCCTGGGTCATGCGTAGAGCCAATGAGCGGAGGAATTCGGGCATGGGCTCATCCGTACGGCGAGCCACCTCAATGGCCGCCTCCAGCTTGCTAAGCTGCATCTCTCCAAAGGCCAACAGAATGTGGTCCTTGCTGGGGAAATAATTAAAAAAGGTCCCCTTGCCGACGTCGGCAGCCTCGGTGATGTCCTCGACGGTCGTCTCGACAAAACCCTTCTGAGCGAAAAGATCGAGCGCGGCACGGAAAAGGCGCTCGCGGGTATCCGCACTGCGGCGCTGCCGCCGGTCAGAAGGCGACGCAGGACTGGAGAGCTTGCTGCTGTTGGCTGTTCTTGATAAACGGCGCATGGTGACTGTTGCTCATAAATGACTATAGGTCAGTTTGCGCTTACTGTCAAGCCCGCCCAATTTCACAGTCTCTTTAGTGCGTTGCTAAGGGGAGACCTAAAGGGTCTAAAAACAAGAAGACCCCGGCTTGAACCGGGGTCTCCTGAAACAGGTCGCGTAAGACTGAGCAGTTATTTGAGTGAATCAGGGTCCGAAGTGTTCTTCGGTGACTTCTGGTTTAGATAAGCGATCATCTTTTGAGCGGCAGGCGGAACGGCCACGGCTCCCTTGAATACGATGGACTCTGCTTCGACCTTCTTGTCATAGATGCGCTCATTGGCGTCATTGTCTGGGCGAACCGTCGAGCCCTCCAAAGAGAGGCCAGCGAAGAGTCCACGGGCACGGGAGTAGCTCAACACTTCGGCGCGCATCGTGACATCGGTTGATGCATTCGCCGTGCGTCCTTTTGGACCCGCCGCCGCGGAAGCATCAGCGCCAAGCTTTACCTTGCTGCTTAGAATGGCGTGAGCGCCACGCGGATTCATCACCAGGAGGACGAAATCCGTGGCCTGTCCGCCGAGCTGCAACCCAAAGCTTCCGCCTTCCAGAGCCATCATGGTAGGTGCGCTCCACGGCCCCGTGAAATGCTCGCCGGAGCGGCAGGTCATCGCGCCACGGCCGTAGCTGCCGCCAATGACAAACGCAGCCTTGAGCACGGACGGGAAAACGATGATGCATTCTGCTTTATCAACAAGGTCCTCGGGAATGTTATCGGGAATATCCATCACTTCCTTGATGACCGTCCCGCAATTTTCCAGGCGATCGGTTTCCTTCCGGTCACCGGCAGCCGAGAGCGGCAGCGCCACCAGCGCCATCGTCATCAGGGTAGAGATCATTCGCTTAATCACAATTCACCTCGTCGTAGTTTTCTGAGCCACATCATCATAGAGTGCCCGGGTGCCGCGCGCAACCTCACGGCTCGGTATGTCTGGCTGCGGCAAGTGGTTTGATGCAGGGGTTACGTTCAAAAATAAGACGCGCGGGAGACGGAATGCGTTGCCTTTCGACTATACTTTTGCGGGACGAAGTTCGCGCGAGAGAAAAATGAG
>JBGPDI010000075.1:0-23800 GCA_041482215.1 Candidatus Acidiferrum sp.
CACCACTTCGAGATCGGGCCGCTTGTGGAATAGGCGAACTAAGGCTTCGCGCAAGAGGCGATTTTCGATCAACAAGAAAGCGCGTGTAGATGAACTGGGGACACAGCCGGCCATAAGAAACCCAGCCTTAAAGTGAAATATCTCGCGTAAAAAATCAAAAGAATGGCCACCGATGCGAGGCTTGGCTTGCTGGGGCAGCATGGGCGGTGAGGGGATTTGAAGCCCACCTCCAAAAGCACATTTTGGTGATCATTGGTTGTGCGACTCCCACTCCGTATCGGGTCGCATTCAATGGAGACAAATAGATCTCGGGGATTCTCGTAGCCCTGCAACTTCTCGACTACTGTCAGATGTGACAGGGCAATGCTTTCCCCCAAAGGAACCGATCTGTCCGGCTGTACTCAAGCAAACCCTAACCAGGGTGGTGTTCCGTTTGAATCAAAGCTCGAGAACGGTCCTTAGCTGCTGGAAACCCTGCACTTGAGTTTCGGTCCGGTGTTGCGTCGACCCATTGACACCGCCGTGTTTATCGGGACTTGGGCTAGATGTTTGGGGTTCGCGCAACTTATTAGCCCGCGGCGTGTTTTGGAATAGTGGGATGATAAAAAGGGACAATTCTTGCGCATTAAGTAGAGTGGAGGGGCTACCGTCGTCATCGATCCGCATTCTCATAGCTGATGATTTCGAAGATTGGCGACGCCAAGTACGTTTGCTGCTTAGGGTAAGGACAGAGTGGCAAGTCATCGCAGAGGCATCGGATGGTCGAGAAGCCATTCAAAGGTCCGAAGAACTGAAACCGGACTTAGTTCTGCTGGACATCGGCCTCCCAAAAGTGAATGGAATCGAAGCCGCGCGGCGGATACGACAACTCTCCCCCCGATCCAAAATAGTCTTCCTAAGTTTGTATGATTGGCTAGACGAGGTGCAGGCAGCTTTGAGCACGGACGCCATGGGTTACGTTCTTAAGACAGATTCCCTTAGAGAACTCGTGCCTGCCGTGGATGCGGTTCTTCAGGGTAAGCAATTTGTAAGTAGTAGCTTAAGGGCATCGAGTTCACCGATAGGTTGTGCCGCCGTCCCGACGTCACCTTTCTGATTAGGCGCAGTTGAGCTTCTAGCACAGCGAATTCCGCGATGCCACAATTCAAACAGACAACAAGCTCTGAGAGTACCCACACGACGGGCCTGTCAATGTTTTTCAGTCCCGGGAAGTGGATGGCCACCTCTCGGATGAACTTACTGAAGTTCGCCCCGTTTCCCCTTCCACGATAAATCCGCTACCCTTTCAACCGATGGCAACACTGTTCGACATGGAGCCGCTGGGGGAAAGCGGGCTGAAGCTGAATGAGGCTCAGAAGCGCGCGATTACGCACGGCGAGGGGCCGCTGCTGGTGATTGCGGGAGCGGGGACGGGAAAGACGCGCGTTATTACGGAGCGCATTCGCCATCTATTGCAATCGAACGAAACTCTTTCGGGCGAAAACATACTCGGGCTGACGTTTACAAAGAAGGCCGCGGGGGAGATGAAGGCGCGCGTGGTGAAAGCCACGGGCGAGCGCGGCAAGACGGTGATGCTGGCGACGTTTCATTCCTTCTGCGAGACGCTGCTGGCGGAAGCTGATCCACAGCGGGTGATGCTGGACAAGTTTGACCACTGGATCCTGCTTCGACGGAATTTGAAGCGGCTGCGTTTGGAAAAATACCGGAGGCTGGCTGATCCGGGGCAATTTCTGAATGATTTTGTGGAGTTTTTTTCGCGATGCCAGGATGAATTGGTTTCCTGCGAGGATTATCAGGAATTCGCGACGGAGCTTTCGAAACGCCTGGAGGCGGAGCGCGACTCACTCGATGAAGACACGTTGGCGGAACGAGTGGAAGCGGTGGCGCTGCAACAGGAGCTGGCGCGGGCGTACCGGGCCAGCGAAGAGTTGCTGCGGGAAAAGAAGCGGGCCTCTTTCGGGTCGCTGATCACCGGGGCGGTAGAGCTGCTGGAGCGCGATGCGGCGCTGCGCGAGCATCAGCAGAAAAAATACCGATACATTCTGGTGGATGAATTTCAGGATACCAACATCGCGCAACTGCGGTTGCTGGAGCTGCTGGCTTCGCCGACGAAGAATATTGTGGCGGTCGGCGATAACGATCAGGCGATTTACCGCTTTCGAGGAGCGTCGTTCGGAAGTTTTAAGTTGTTTCTGGAGCGGTTTGCGGGATGGAAGGAAGGAAAGGACTCGACCGCGTTTCGCGTGGCGCTGACGGAGAATTACAGGTCAACGCCGAATATTTTGCGCGTGGCGATGCAGGTGATTGGGCAGAATACGGTTAGCGCGGACTTTCCGAAGAAAACCCTTTCGCCGAATAAGCCGGCGGGAGAAAAGATTCGCATCGTCGAGTTGGCGACGCCACAAGAGGAATCGAGGTGGGTGGCGAGCGAACTGCAGCGCATTCATGCGGCGGGACGGCGGTGGAAAGATTTTGCCGTGCTGTACCGCCAGCATGCGCATCGCGATCATCTGGTGGAAGAATTGTCGCGGCGAAAGATTCCGTTTGTCATCACGATGCTATCCATTCTGGAACATCCACTGGTTAAGGACGTGCTGGCCTATCTGCGACTGATTGCCAAGCCGTACGATGACATTGCTTGCGCGCGCGTGCTGGCGGCGCCGGCATGGCACATGGAAGCGGCAGACTTGGTGCGTCTGACGGAGCGGGCACGGAAAGAAAAGAAAGCGGTTTACGACCTGCTGCAAGCGCCGCAGGGACAATTGGCTTTTGACAGCTCGCCAGCAGCGCTCGGGCAATTGGTGGAGTTTGTTTCGTCGGAAAGAAAGACGCTGAAGCGCGCCACTGCGCGGGAGATTCTGGGGAATTTGACGGAGTGGCTGGAGGTTCCGCAGCGGGCGAAAGTGCACGACAGAAAATACGTCACCCGGTTGGCGGAGTTCATGAAGGAGTGGGAGCCGAAGAGCGAAACGCGGGGGCTGGCGGAATTCATCGAATATCTGGATTACTACGCGCAGGCGGGCGGAGCGATCAGCCTGGAAGAAGATGCGCCGGGCGACGCCGTGCAGTTGATGACGGTGCATGGGGCGAAGGGGCTGGAGTTTCCACAAGTGTTTCTGCTGCGAGTGAACCGGGGGGCGTTTCCCGCGACGGAGAGATCGCGGGTGTTCGAATTTCCCGTGGAACTGATGAAGGAAGGCTCGCCGGCAGAACAATTTCATATCCAAGAAGAGCGGCGACTGTTTTATGTGGCGCTGACGCGCGCGGAAGAACGACTGACGATCACAACAGTGACGGAGAAAAAGGGGAAAGTGCCGGTGTTCGTCGAAGACATCGTGATGGACCCAGTGGTGAAGCGACAGGACGTGCGCCAGATGATGCCGAAATTGCCAGCGGCAGGAACGGAAGACCGGGCGAGAGAAGATCGTGCAGAAGAGGCGCAGCTCTTCCCTGCTGACGACGCGCCGGCGAAGATTTTTTCGCGGATTGCGGATTGGGCGGAAGTGTTTCATCCGCCGTCAGCGGAGCCTTTGACACTGAGCCCGTCAGCGGTGAACCGGTACCGCATCTGTCCGCAACAGTATTTGTTCGGGTATTTATGGTCGCTGCGGGAAGGGCCGAAGGCGGCGATGAGTTTTGGGGCTGTAATGCACACAACCATCAAACGATTTGTTGACCAACTGCGTAAAGGCGTGAAATTACCGTTTGAAGAAGTGCAGCGAATTTTTGAAATGGAATGGAATTCGAAGGGCTACGAAGACGAATACCAGGAAGGGGAATACAAAAAAGACGGGCTCGAACAACTGCGCGTGTTCCATGCGGGCATGATGGCGGAAACACCGCAAGCGGTGGAGCAGGAGAAGACGTTTGAATTGCCGCTGGACAACAACGTGATCATCAAGGGGCGCATTGACCAGATCAATTCGCTGGGCAACAAGCGCGACGTGGAAATCGTGGACTACAAAACGGGGCGCGCGAAAAAAGACGCCGACGCCAAGAAGGATTTGCAACTGAGCTTGTACGCGCTAGCAGTGAAAGAAATCTTGGAGCTGGAGCCGGTGCGGCTGGTGTTTCATTACTTGCTGACGAACGAGCGGCAGGAGACGACGAGGGACGCCAAGCAATTAGATGAGGCGCAAAAAATCGTGCAGGAAGCGGCGGCGGACATTCGTGCGGGGGAATTTCCTGCCAAGCCCGGGTTTATTTGCCGCAATTGTGCGTACAAGCCGATTTGCCCGGCGTGGGAAGAAACCCTAAGCGCCTAGGCGCATCTTGAGGAGTATTCCGCGACTGTCTAGCCGCAAGCGAAGAGCGGCTGGCCTCGGAAGGCCAGCCCTACAAGAAACCCACTGGAGAGAACCCCTGAGTCGCAAGAATGTTTACTTGATCCTTTGCGTTCTCGGAGCGGCCATCCCGTATTCGCAATTCATCCCATGGGTCGCGGAAAACGGGCTGCATTTTGGCCTGCTGGTGCGTCAGCTCTTTGCCAACCGGATCAGCGCGTTCTTCGGGCTGGATGTGCTGGTCTCGTCCGTAGTGCTTGTAGTGTTTATGCGCACGGAAGGACGGCTGCTTCGGATAAGGCTGCGTTGGTTACCGATTGTGGCGTTATGTGTGGTGGGAGTGAGTCTAGCGCTGCCGCTGTTTTTGTATCTGCGCGAACGGGAACTAGAGAGTTCGAATGAGGCCGCTCATCGCGGCGCGGCTCCCGCGTAGTAACCTTCGCGCGCCCGGATGTTAAGGCCTTCTCGCCGTACGCGGACTTCGATGGTGTGGTATTCCTTGCCTCGGTCGGTGCCGCTCGATATATACGAAAGCACGTATTGATTGCGCGCCTCCTCTGTAACTTTGGGGTAAAGCTCGGACATCGCAGGGCTCTTCAAGGCATAGTAGACGTCGCCGCCGGTGCCCTTAGCATATTTGGCAAGCCGTTCGAATTTCCGATCATAAAAAGCGCCGCCCACGCCGACTCCGTAGACCGCGATGTCGTAGCGCAACAGCTCCTTGATGGTTGTGTCGTAACTATGTGTGTTGAATTTCACCCCGTTGACACCGTCGGAAATCAAGAAAATGATTTTTCGCCGGTTGCGCTGAGGGTCGCGGTCCTTAAGCAGCTGCGCCGATTCATAAACGGCGTCGTCGAGGGCTTTGGTGGGCTGATTCTTCAGGTTGATCATTGCTCCGGAGATGTTTGGAGCGTCACTAGTTGCGGAGTGCCCGTTGATCGAAGGCCCATTGTTGATGGTGGGGCTTGAAGCATTGACGGAAGGTTGATCGTCCAGTTGCGTGCGCTTCAACTCGGTGAGTAGCTTGTCCTGATCGTTGATAAATCCTTTTCCTGGATGGAAGTACTGGTCGAACCGGCAGACCGATGCTTCATCGCTGAGGCTCAGGCCGGCGAGAAGGGAGACGAGGCTTTTGGCCACTTGAGCGGCGTCTTTGGATTTCAGGTCGTTGTCCAGAAGCAAAATCATGGAAATGGGTGTCACGTCCGCGCGGAAGGAGTCTATCTTCTGCTCGACGTTGTCTTCGAAGATGCGAAATTCGTCTCGGCGCAGGTCTGGTACCAACCTACCTTCCCGGTCCTTAACAGTGACAGGAACGAGAACAGAATTCACCGGTACCTTGATCGTTGTCGGAGCGCCGCCTTGCTGGGGAGCGGGCGGAGGGTTCTGCTGGGTGGGAGTAGGGGGGGCGCTTTGTCCCGACTGCTGCGCCATGATTGCAGCAAACGGGGCGACCAGCACTAGTGTCGCCGCGATTAGCACGGTTTTTCGTAGACTTTTCATAGTCGTAAGGCCAAACTTCCTATCGAAATTGTACGCGCGGACGATTTTGCTGACGCATCCATCGCACCGCTTCTCGGCATCCTAAAGAGCGTCGACACGCCGCGGGTGTTTTCCAGCCGCGCATCTCTCGCAGAGGAAAGTATACATGCGTTCCATGATGAAGGTTGTGACGCAGGGCACGGTGACATTGGTTGTATGCACGCTGGGGGTACTGGTGGCGCTAGCCGCGCCGGCCTGGCGGCGCCAGGAGCCTACGGCGCAAGGGCCGGTGATCAAATCGCAGGTGAGCCTGGTGAACCTGTTCGCCACGGTGCGCGACAAGAACAAGAGAATCATGGGCGACTTGAAGCAGGAAGACTTCAAGATTTCCGAGGACAATCAAGATCAGAAGATTGCGTTTTTCTCGAAGGAAGTCTCCATGCCGATCACCCTGGCGCTGCTGATGGATACTTCGGGCAGCGAACAGAATATGTTGGGGGCGATTCAGGACGGGGCGATGAGTTTCCTGGGGCGCGTTTTGCGCAAGGGCGACGAAGCACTGATTATGTCGTTCGACCTGGATGTGGACTTGCTTTCAGATTTCACGGATGACCGCGCACAATTAGACCGCGCAATTCGCCGGGCGAGAATCAATGCAGGCGGGCCGATGGTTACTCCAGGGACGATTCCCACCCGGGGCGCGATCGGCACGAATTTTTACGACGCGATTTATTTAGCGTGCGGGGACAAGCTGTCGACGGAAGCCGGGCGGAAAGCCATCGTGGTGCTGACCGATGCCGTGGATAACGGCAGCAAGGTCCGCGTGGAAGAAGCGATTGAAGCGGCGCAGCGGACAGACACGGTGGTCATGTTTTGCTCGTCTATGACCCGCGGGAAGGCAACAATGCCAGTGTCGCCAAGAAAATCGCGGACGAAACCGGCGGGCGCATGATTCCCGTGAATTCGGAGAAGCACTTGACGGAAGCATTTGACCAGATTTCGCAGGAGCTGCGCAGCCAGTACACGCTGGGCTACTACCCGACAAATACGGCGCGCGATGGAAAATTCCGAAAGGTCAAAGTCGAAACCAACGACCACGACCTAAAGGTCCTTACTCGCAAAGGATACTACTCGCCAAAAGAGTAGGCCTCGTGGGGGACCGGATTCCGTGGCGCAGTTCCCTGTCGACTCTATTGTCGGGTGTAGGTGAATTCGCCTTCGGGGTTGCGCTCTTTCAGGACGGTAACCTTGCCGTTTTCCATCACAAACTCATAGATGTCGTCAGCGAATTGGGGCGTTCTGAACTTCAGGCCCTTGATCGGAATCAGCTTCTCCGGAGGTGCGCCGTAAAAGACGAGCGAAAGACCGGCGCCGGGCTGGTAGACCACTTGGAATTTGACTTTGGTGGGAGTGATGTAATTTCCGGCGAGCTTTTCGAGCAGCGTGGGATCGAGCGTCTCGGGTTTGCGGGTGAAAACGACTTCGCCCTCATCCACGGAGATTACGGCACTTTCGATGTCCCCCTGCGGGTTGGTGCGGAAGTTGAGAGAGAACCTGCCGTATTGCTCGTCATCAGGCGTGTCGAAACGGTCGTAATGAAAATGGTTCATGGGAAACTGGAACTCGTGAAAGCCGAATTGCAGCGCGTCGCTCTTGAGTCCGATTTTTAGGATACCGTAGGCGGGATTTTCGTAGTCGCCGGCATAGTCGGCCAAGGCGTGGGAAGGCTTGGTATTTGGAACGCGGTCCCCGCCGGCCTTGGCGCGTGCTTCCGTGCTGGCCTTTTTGCCGGCTAGGCGGCGCTGAAGCTGGCGCTGGCTCCACGGTGTTTGATCCAGGCCGAGAAGGCGCTCGTAGACGTTGTAGCTAACGATGTTGTAGAGCGGCGCGCTGTGATCGCTGATGACGAGGACGATCACGCCAATCTTGTCGTTGGGCATGAAGGATACCTGCGAGTGGAAGCCGGGGAGGTCACCACCGTGGAAGGTCATCAGGTGGCCGCGATAGGCGGCGGTCTCCCGCGCCATGCCGTAGGCAGGATTCAGTAATTCCCAATACCCCAATGTTTCGCCAGCAGAGTTTGGCAGGCCGATGGCCGGCTGCAGCGTTTCTTTCAGCACGTTTCCCGGAAGGACTTGCTTGCCGTTGTATTTTCCATCGTTCATCAGAGCGATCAACCAGTGCGAGATGTCTTCAATGTTGGAAATGATGCCGCCCGCGGGAGCCACGCCTTCGGTGTCTTCGTAGTAGGGGATTTTGTAAAGTTCAAACGAGTCGCGCTTTTCGCGGAACGGCACACCGTGGTCGGGGTGCTGGGTCATGTCCGCGATGGTGAAAGTGGTGGTCTTCATGTCGAGAGGCGACAAGATCCTGTCGGTGACAAATTGCTCCCAGCGTTTTCCGGATTTCAGTTCGATGATTTCGCCGGCGGCGGAGAACATCAGGTTGTTATAGAGGAAGGTTTGCCGCATGGGCTGCTGGGGCTCGAGGTACTTCAGCTTTTCGAAGAGCTCTTTTCTGGTGAAGGGCGACTTGAACCAGATTAAGTCGTGACGGGTAACGCCGGTGCGGTGCGAGAGCATGTCGCGAAGCGTGACGTTGTTGTTGAGCTGATCGTTGTAAAACTGGATGGTTGGCACAGACTCACGCACAGGCTTGTCCCAGGTAAGCTTTCCTTCTTCGACCAACATGCCCGCCGCCACGGCAGTGAACAGTTTCGAATTTGAGGCGATCTGGCAGAGCGTGGTTGGCGTGAACGGCAACTTCTTTTCGTAGTCGCGATAGCCGTAACCCTTTGCGAAGACCAACTTGTCGTTCACAACAATGCCGACGCCAATCCCCGGCGTGTTCCAATCCTTCAGAGTTTGCTCCATGTAGGCGTCGAAGCCGTTCAGCTTGCTGGTGATGTCCGTGGCGGGCGCCTGAGCCCGAACCGTCTGACCGCACGCTATTAGCAACAGCACAATCGTAGAGAAGAAGACATGTGCAAGACGCGTGAATCGCTGCTGGCTATTGAGAGCTTTGTGAGCGAAAGACATGAGGGAAAATCTCCTGTCTGAATGGTCGAAGTGAAAATGCGGGAGCATTGTATATCCGCCCCGGCGTTTCGCAAGCCTTTCCGAATGTGATGCCAATCCTATGCTTGGTCTGCGAGCAAGCCAAACGTAACCTGTCCGTTCGTGGCACGGCGTATCCCGCATGCGGACATCTGTGTTGAGGCTAAGCCCCGGCAAGTGGAATAAGCCTTGTAAGATCAGTGACCTAAGCAAGGATCGGCCTGGAACTTCGCTTGCAATCTAAGGGCTAAGGCTTAGCTTGCGCATCTTGCCTGGCAGAATCGAGGCAGCATGGGAACACTTTTCCAGGACATCAAAGTAGCAGTCCGAATGATGGTGAAGAATCCGGGATTCAGCATCGTGGTTATCTTGACGCTGGCGCTGGGGATCGGGGCGAACACGGCGATTTTTTCGATTGTCAACGCTGTGCTGCTACGGCCCTTGGCTTACAAGGATTCTGGGACGCTCGTCAATGTCTGGGGAAAGCTGGACAAGGAAGGCATTCCGAAGCTGTGGTTATCGGAGCCGGAATACTGGGACTTGCGTGACCGGAATCAGTCGTTCTCCGAGATTGGCGCGTATTCTCTAGGGAACGGCGCCAATTTAACCAGCCGGGATTCCCAGCCGATGCAAGTTTCCACTCCCGCCGCCTCCGCAACCCTTTTCCAGATTCTCGGCGTCCAGACGGCGCTAGGCAGGACGTTTGCGGCCGATGAGGACCTACCAGGCCATGATCACGAAGCGCTTCTCAGCTTTGCGCTGTGGAAGAGTTTGTTTGCGGGCGATCCTCAGATTGTAGGCCGGCCGATTCAGCTCGATGGACAGACGTACGACATTGTTGGAGTTTTGCGGCAGGATTTTTCGTTGGGCGGGAAACACGACTTGTGGATTCCACTGGGGCTTGACCGGACGAAGCCGCAAAATCGCGGTTCCCACTACATGCGCGTTACTGCGCGATTGAAGCCCGGCGTAAATCTGGCGCAAGCGTCGGCGGAAATGGACCGCTTCGCCGCTCAGTTGGGCCGCGAGTACCCCAATAACTACCCTACGGACGGCGGCTGGGGGATGTTTTTGGTTCCACTGAAGGAGCAGATTGTCGGGAGCGTGAGAACGGCGTTGCTTGTCCTTTTGGGTGCTGTAGCTTTCGTTCTGCTGATTGCATGTGTGAACGTGGCCAATTTATTGCTGGCGCAGGCTTCGGCGAGGGAAAAAGAGCTTTCGATTCGCGCGGCAATGGGGGCCGGGCGCGGACGAATCATTCGTCAGTTTGTGACGGAGAGTATGGTTCTCGCAGCTGCGGGAGGCGTACTCGGACTCTTGATCGCGTACTGGGGCGTGTATGCAATGCGCACGCTGGTCCCTGAGAATTTCCCGCGAATGGATGAGATTCGTGTGGATCCGCTCGTTCTTGGATTCACGCTGGGGATTTCACTGCTGACAGGACTCGTGTTTGGGCTTGCCCCGGCGTGGCACGTCGGGCGCGTGAATCTGCAAGGTTCGCTGAAAGAGACGGGCCAAAGTACTTCTGCGGCAAGAGGAACGCGTCGGCTGCGCGGGGCACTGGTTGTGTCGGAGATGGCTCTAGCAGTGTTGCTCCTAGTCGGGGCGGGACTGCTGATTCGCAGTTTCCAGCATCTCTTGGAAGTGAGTCCTGGATTTCAGCCGCAGCATTTGCTTTCCGTAAGGCTTTCTCCTCCGTCCAAAACGTACCCGGACGGAGCGCCGCTTAATGCTTTTTACCAGCAACTTATGAACCGGGTGAAAGCGATTCCCGGGGTACAAGCTGCGGGCGCGGTTTCGGAGTTGCCGCTCAGCGACTCTTACTCTTCCGGGACGACGTTCGTGGAGCAGACCTCCGTCACCGATCTCCAGCGGTACGTTCCTTTGAACAATCTGCCTTACATCGAAGCGGACTTCCGCACGGCGGCGCCCGGGTATTTCGAGGCGTTGCAGATTCCGCTCGTGCGCGGGCGTTTCCTGACGGATGCGGATACTGCTGACGCGCCGTTTGTTGCGGTAGTGGACCGTGATTTTGCGAAGCGGTTTTGGCCAAACGAAGATGCCATCGGCAAACGAATTTCCATCAATACCGTTCCCATGTCCAAGCCTCCAGTGCCTCAGTGGTGCACGGTTGTGGGCGTTGTCGGCCACGTGAAGCACTATGGCCCGGACGTGGAAGGGCGCGAGCAGGCTTACTTCCCTGTTTCACAGAGCCCGTTCTTTCGAAGCATGTATCTGGCGGTGCGCACGACCCTTGATCCGGCCAGCATGACCAGCGCTATTCGCCAACAAGTGTTGGCCATGGATAAGGACATGCCCATCTACGAAGTCAGCACGATGGACCATCTGCTCTCAAATTCCGTCGTTCAGCCACGCCTCAATTTGACGCTGCTGGTAACGTTCGCTGCACTCGCGCTTTTGCTCGCAGCAGTGGGAATTTACGGTGTGATGGCGTACACCGTCACGCAGCGCACGCACGAAATCGGCATTCGCATGGCGATCGGCGCGCAAAGTGAAGACGTGCTGAAACAAGTGCTGGCGGAAGGTGTGCGGCTCGCAGTCATCGGGCTTGCGATCGGGCTCGCAGGCTCGTTTGCAGCAACGCGATTGATTGCAACGATGCTTTTCGGCGTGAAACCAACCGATCCGCTGACATTTGCCGCAGTCGCGGTGATCCTCACGAGTGTCACAATGGCGGCATGCTACATTCCGGCCCGACGCGCCACGCGCGTCGATCCCATGGTCGCCTTGAGATACGAATAGTGTCTTGCACCGCCGACCGGCCCGATTCTGGGCTTGCGAATGTGAACGCGTTTTTCGCCAACCTGCCGTAGCAGGCTCGGCATTTTCGGCGCTCTTACCCAGCCGGACGCACGGAAGCGTCTCCCTGATTGATCGGCACGCGAGCATGGATAGTGGTACCTCGCTTGGGTCGCGATTCGATGGAAAGAATTCCCTTTACGAGTTTCAGCCGCTCCTGCATGCGGTTAAGACCAAGCCCACGGCCCTTCTTTGCCTCTTCGAGGCTAAAGCCTGCGCCAAATTCGCTGACCGTCAGATGAATCTCATCCGATGCTTCCTGCAATTGCACATCGATCTGCCGTACCCCGCTATGTTTCACCGCATTGTGCAGAGCTTCCTGTAGTACACGGAAGAGGCAAAGGGAGATGCCTGGCGGTATGAGACTTGCTAAGCCGTCGCTCCTGAAGTCAATCTCCACCCTCTTCCGATCTCTGAACTCTTTGCAGAAGCTGTTCATGACCGCTGCGAGGCCAAGATATTCCAATCTTGGAGAGTACAATTCGTGGGCCGAAGCCTTGACATCGGTCAATATCCCCAAAGTTTGATTCCTTACTACCTCCATACGGCTGCGGGGTTCAATAGCCTGCACAGGAAAGCTTGCCTTAAGCTGTTCGATTTCAATCGCCAACAAAGACAGACGTTGACCAATATCTTCGTGAAGGTCCTTCGCAATCCGCTGGCGCTCCTGTTCTTCTGCTTCAATCACCCAATGGCTCACGCTTGAAAGGGCATCCACGGCCATCTTGCGGAGTTTGGATACAAGGCCGGCAATGGCCACCGCAGTGGTCAAGAAAGCAATGATGGCCACAATATCCAGCGGATCGTTCACCCGAAAGGAGTAAGCGGGAGGAGCAAGGCGCGCTAAGCAGAAAACCGCGATGATGGAAACTACGACCGATGAAACAAAATCTCCCATGCGGGATAACAGCACGATGACAATCACAAAAAGGAAGCCGGCCGTAGCGAGATTGAGATGCAGCCGGTGGCAGACAAAGGCAAGAGATGCCACTCCAATGCCGCCGAACAAGCATAGAGCCGCTGAGCGCCAGAATTTATGCATAGGCCTAAGCCGTACCGGAACGCGACTTCTATTGAGGGACGTTTCATTGTGCGCCAGAACAATGAGCCGTGCAACGTTCAGACGAGGTAGCTGTCGAAAACAGACGATTTCGTCAGCGAACAGAACGTCGAATCCGTGCTCCGGTCGAACTGTAATGCACTCATAAATAGTCCACGCGGATTTATACAACGCGAATCGGAAAGTAGACCGCCTTC
Source organism: Candidatus Acidiferrum sp. (assembly GCA_041482215.1). Taxonomy (GTDB): domain Bacteria; phylum Acidobacteriota; class Terriglobia; order Acidiferrales; family UBA7541; genus Acidiferrum. The sequence continues at coordinate 12,902 of JBGPDI010000075.1, forward strand.
AGTTCCGGTAACCAATTGACCGAAGTGCTCTGACCGTCTAACATCTTCGTTCCACACTGACTCAATGATTAACGAGACTATCGCTCACTACCGAATCGTCCGCCAACTTGGCAAAGGCGGCATGGGCATCGTATACGAAGCCGAGGACACCAAACTCGTTCGCCGGGTTGCCCTGAAGTTTCTTCCTGAAGACAGCCACCGCGATCCGCAATCACTCGAACGTTTCCTCCGCGAAGCCCGCGCGGCCTCCGCGCTCAATCATCCCGGCATTTGCACCATTCACGCCATCGAAGAGCACGATGGCCGCACCTTCATTGCCATGGAGCTGCTCGAAGGGCAAACCCTCCACAAGCTAATTCCCCTCGGCTCCCTCCCCATTCCACGCACCATTGACATTGGCATCCAGCTCGCGGACGCACTCGACGCCGCTCACAAAAAAGGCATCATTCATCGCGACATTAAGCCCGCCAACATTTTTGTCACAGAGCGCAGCAGCGTCAAAATTCTGGATTTCGGCCTCGCCAAACTTCTTCCCGAGCACCATGCCAACTTCGGCGGTCAGACCACGCTTGGCATTTCCGAAACTCTCCTGCTCACGAGTCCCGGCACCGCCGTGGGCACCATCAACTACATGTCTCCCGAGCAAGCGCGCGGCGAGGACCTCGATGCTCGCACCGACCTCTTCTCACTCGGCGGGGTTCTCTACCAATTGACCACCGGCATCCTTCCGTTCCCCGGCAACACCAGCGCCGTGGTATTCGACAACATTTTGCACAATACACCGGTGGCTCCGCTCAGTATCAATCCCGGCGTGCCTGCCGAACTCGAACGCATCCTCAACAAGGCGCTCGAAAAAGATCGCGACGTACGCTACCAGGTGGCGGCCGAATTACGCGCCGATCTGAAGCGCCTCCAGCGCGAATTGGATTCCGGGAAAACGGCCGCTTTTTCCACGACTTCCACTCGTGCCGCGACACAGATGTCCACTCTCGCGGCCCAACCGGCCGAGCCGCCGCGTTCACATTCCAGCAGCTCCGTTCTGATTGCCGCCGCCAACAAGAACAAGCTCGGCACCTTCCTCGCAATCGGTGCCGCCGTTCTGGTGCTCGTCGCCGCGGGGTTTGGAATTTATTCTTTCCTGCCGCACAAAAAAGTCTTACCCGTCGAAAGAATGTCCATCGAAAACCTCACCAACAGCGGTCACGTCTTCCTGGCCAGGATCTCTCCCGACGGAAAATACTTGCTCCATGTGCAGGACGAGAATGGAATGCAATCCCTGTGGCTTCGGCACATTCCCACCGGCAGCAACACGCAGGTTGTGACACCCGCCGCCACGCGCTACAGCGGCCTCACATTTTCACCCGATGGCAATTACATCTATTTCGTTCGACGCGAAGACTCCGAGCAAGCCATCGCCTCGCTCTACGATGCTCCCGTGCTTGGCGGCACTCCCCGCCTGCTCGTCAAGGACGTGGACAGTCCCATCGCCTTTTCGCCCGACGGCCAACGCTTCGCTTACCTACACCAGCATGGCGATTCCACGATCACCGATCTGAAGCTTGCCAGCCGCGATGGCACGTACGAACGCGATCTCTTTCATCACAAAGACGTGCTCACGGACAGTCTGACGCTTTCCTGGTCCCCCGACGGCAAAACCATCGTGATCCCGATCGTGCAGCCGACACCCCACGATCTCGGAGGATTCCTTGCCGTGGATGTCGCCAGCGGCTCCATGAAGCAGACGGCTATCGCCAAAGACCGCCTCTACTACGAGCCCAGCTGGCTTCCCGACATGTCTGGACTGCTGGTCTCCACCGCCACGGCGGAAACTGGATTTCTGCGCCGGCAGATCGGCATCGTTTCCTTCCCTGACGGCGCCTTTCATCTGCTAACCACCGATACTAACGACTACTATCATCCCAGCCTCGCCGCCGACGGCCAATCCATCGCCGCGAATCAGAGCCAATCCAAAGCGCAGCTAGAGATCGCTCCCGCGGGATCGCTCGAAAACTTCACTCCCATCCAACTTTCTTCTAATCTGGCCTTCTGGAGCTGGGATTGGACTCCAGACGCCCAAATTCTCCTCGCCCAGGGTCCCGACATTCGCATGGTGAATCCCTCCGGCGGAAACCGCGTGGTCTTCTCCGACATGAAATTTCCTGTGGATCAGGTTGCTTCGTGCGGAGGCGGCGGCTACGTAGTGTTTCGAACGATCGGGCGGTCCGGCGGCGCGGAAGCAAATTTTTGGCGAGTCGATTCGAATGGCACAAACCTCAAGCGGCTCACTTCCGGCGTCAACGAACGAATTCCTTCGTGTTCGGGCGACGGCAAATGGCTGTACTTCATTGATGGCGCTGACAAGCATTTTCTGAAGCGTGTCACCGTCGAGGGCGGCACCGTCGAAACGATCATCAAAGCTCCATCGGAACCCTACGCGCTCTCTCCCGACGGCAAAACTATCGCCACATTTGAGGTGCGCGATTCGGATCACACTTCGATGCTCGACCTGTATTCTGTTGAGGACGGAAAGAAAACATCGTTCGAATTCGATCAGCGCGGCCTGCCTGGGCTCGCGTTCATGCCTTCTGGAAAAGCCATCTTGTATGCAGTGCGGGAAAAGGGCGTGGATAATTTGTGGACGCAGCCGCTCGATGGCTCGGCGCGGCGCCAGCTCACGCATTTCACTTCGGAAAGAATCAGCGGATACGCTTATTCGAAGGATGGCACGCGGCTGGGCGTCACCCGTGGCCACGCGGATTCAGACGCCGTGCTGCTGCGCAACGCTCTCCATCAATAAGAACAAAAATTGAATTCTGCGTGGATCGGCGGATTCCTAAACCACGGATTGAATCGCGTAGCAGCGTGCTCTGGAAAATAAATCAGTGTGAGGCGCCGCCTGGCGGGTTTGGTGTCATCGGCACATTCACGTTGGCACGGGCGAAATATCCACGTCGCGCGCGCACCTGGTAGCCCTTGTGCTCCGGCACGTCAATGCGGATCTTGTGATAGCGTCCATCGAGGACATAGTTTGTCGGCATATACGCGATCGAATACTGATTACGAAGTTCGTCGCCGATGTCCTGAAACGACTGGTCCAGGTCGTCCACGTGATAGGGAAAAAACGAGCGTCCGCCGGTTTCCTCGGCTAGCTCCTGAAGAATCTTGTCGCCATCGGTCAGGTGATACTTGCGGTCTCCCGTCTTGCTGGGGTCGGTGTCCGACAATGAAACCCATTGTGTGCTGGTGCTGATGGTGTAGATAACCACGCTAGTGCGTTGCGCCATTTCAATGGCATCCGCTCGCGTGTGCAGCGAGAGATTGTCCTCGCCGTCGCTAATCAGAATCATCACGCGGCGCACCACGTCCGGTTGATCGCCCGGCGGACGCGGCGGATGGCTCAGTTCTTTCACGCATGCTTCATAAACCGCGTCGTAGATCGCCGTGCCGCCGCCAGCGCGCGTCTTGGTGATCTGGTCGCGCAATGCTCCCGCATCGCCGGTGAAACCCTGGAGAACTTGTGGCTCGTCGTCGAAGGTCATCACAAATGCTTCATCTTTATTGCGGCGCAGCACGCTAAATAGAAAATTGATCGAAGCATCCTGCTCGAACTTGATGCGGTCGCGGATGCTGTTGGAGGTATCCAGCAGCATGCCGATGCGCAGAGGCAGATCGGTTTGCTTGCTGAAATAGCGGATCTCTTGGAGAGACTTGTCGTCCCAAATCTTAAAGTCGCCCTTTTCGAGCTCGGGGACGAGTTTGTTGCGGCGATTGAGGACGGTGAAGAGCACGTCGACCAGGTTGACCGGGATTTTGATGGTCTCGTTGCTTTGCTGAGCGGCGTCCTGGGACGGCGCCCCCTGCTGCGCAGGGGCTTGCGGCTTGCTGGCCGGGGGCGATTGCTGCGCCCGGTCCGTCATTGGAATAAGCAGCAGCGCCACAGCCAAAAAGAATGAAGTGATTGTCCGTCGCATGTTCATTGATTATAGGTACCCCGCCAGCGCAGCGTCAATTCGGCTCTGTGGCTCTCCCGCAGCGTCGCAAAGTTGTTTCAAGTACTCGTGCAACTCGACCGGCAACACGGCGCGAACTTCGATCCATGCCCCCGTGCGAGGCTGCGCAAAGCCCAGCTTCGCGGCGTGCAGGAAATTTCTCCCCAACGGTGGCAAATCTAGCTTTCCTACGCGCAACTCCCGCGCCGCTCCATAGAGGGTGTCGCCCACCACGGGATGTTTAAGCGCAGAGAAGTGCACTCGAATCTGATGCGTGCGTCCGGTGTGGAGTTGGACCTCCAACAGAGTTGTGCCACCGATCTTGGCCAGCGCGGACCAGTCCGTGCGCGCCTCGCGGGGATTCGCGATGGCCGCGCCGTGCCACGATTTGCGCTGCGTTGTCATGCGCGTGCGATGGATCGGATCTCGCCCAATGGCCAGCTCGATGCGGCCGCTCTTCTCTGCAAGAAAGCCCTGCACCAGCGCGATGTACGTTTTCTTGATAGCCCGCAAGCGAAAAGCCTCGCCCAGCTTTGCATGCGCTGCGTCGTTCTTAGCCACCAGGATCACACCTGAAGTTTCCTTGTCCAGCCGGTGCACAATTCCCGGCCGCAGCGGATCGCCCGCCTGCGAAAGCGCCTGCCCACGCCCCAACAGCGCGTTGACAAGCGTGCCCGATGCGTTGCCCGCCCCCGCATGCACCGTCATGCCGGCGGCCTTATTGATGGCGATGACATCTTCATCCTCGTAAAGCACATCGAGGGGAATCGCCTCCGCAGCCGCGACAATGGCCGGTCGCTCTGAAACTTTCACCGAAATCTTTTGCCTCGCGCGAAGATGCACCGATCCTTTGCTCGCCGCTTTCCCGTCCACGAGCACGTGCCCCGACTCGATCAGCTCCTGCACCCGCGTCCGGCTGAGCTCCGGGCACTGTGCTGCAACAAAGCGGTCCAGCCTCGCCCCGGAATCAGCGGCCGAGACGACAAGTTCGCGATGCGTAACGGAATCGTTCAAAGGCACGGGAAGATTGTAGCAAGGGGAGAGGGTTCTGCGTTGGATGGCAAGAACCGAACTCGAATGCGCAACTTAGCAGATCGATCTGCGCCTTCATGCGTTGTCTTCTTGTCGTCGACCCTGTCAATCATTGCCCATCCTTGCCCGGATAGCTGGAAAGCTGAATACTACTGCTTGAATGTTCGGCCCAGGCTGAATAGCCAGATGAAAAGTGGGTCGCATGCACGGTGCGCCTGTTACGCGGTGCTAAAATCTAGTTCATCTTTTTCGGCTGCGTTAAATCATACGAGACGGGAGACTCCCATGCAGATCAGGCTAGCCAGCATCATGGTTGACGACCAGGAGAAGGCCCTTCAGTTCTACACGACCAAGCTGGGCTTCGTGAAAAACAAAGACATCCCTATGGGTCCATTCCGTTGGTTGACCGTGTCTTCGCCAGAGGGAGCCAATGGCGTCGAGCTAGTGCTGGAGCCCATGGGCTTCCCGCCCGCTCAGACGTATCAGAAGGCATTGTTTGCCGCCGGCATTCCTGCCACAGCGTTCATGACTGCCAATATCGCATCTGAATACCAGCGTCTCAAGGAGTTAGGTGTGGGCTTCCGCGGCGAACCAAAAAACATGGGACCGATCACCGCCGTGCTGTTTGAGGACACCTGCGGCAACCTCATAAACCTAGTCCAACCTCCAGCCTGACGAATGTGAACCAGATCAATCCGATCGAAGCCTCCGATGGGCAAGCCCTGGTGAACGATTCCAGTAGGCGCCGGCTGCCGTGGCTGATCGCGGTGGCGTTTTTCATGGAGTCGCTGGACACCACGATTCTAAATACCGGGGTGCCGACAATCGCGGCTGCGCTGCACGTTGCTCCGTTGAGCATGAAGTCCGTGCTGGCAAGCTACACGCTGAGCCTGGCGGTATTCATTCCCATCAGCGGATGGATGGCGGACCGCTTTGGAACGCGTCGCGTATTCGCTTCGGCGATCGGCATCTTCACTCTGGGGTCATTTCTCTGCGGAATATCGAGCAACATCCATGCGCTGGTAGCGTGCCGCATTCTGCAAGGCTGTGGCGGAGCCATGATGGTGCCCGTTGGCCGGCTCACAATGGTAAGGACGTTCGCAAAATCCGAACTGATCCGTGCGATGAGCTTCGTCGCTATCCCCGCTTTGATCGGGCCGATGCTGGGACCAATCGCGGGCGGCCTGATCGTCGGATACCTGCACTGGAGATTTATTTTCTTCGTGAATATCCCGATTGGCCTTGTCGGTCTGTACATGGTTTACCGCCACCTGCCGGACTACCGCGAAGAGCACACTCATCCGCTTGATGTAGCCGGGCTGATCCTTTTCGGGTCTGGTGTCGCGCTGCTTTCTTACGTGCTGGAAGTGTTTGGCGAACATACATTGAGCGCGCGCGAAATGCTGGCGCTTCTGGCGCTTTCCCTTCTTCTGCTGGCGGGATACGGATTTCACGCTACGAAAACCGCGTATCCCATGCTGCGCCTCGCGCTTTTCCGGATTCGCACGTTTCGTGCGGCGGTGGGTGGCAGCTTCGTTACCCGGCTGGGCATCGGCGGCATTCCGTTTCTCTTTCCACTTCTGTATCAGGTGGGCCTGGGGTATACGCCGATTCAATCGGGACTAATGATGATGCCGCAGGCCATTGCGGCGATGAGCTTGAAAGTGTTGATGCCGCGAATTCTGGCGCGCTTTGGATACCGTACGGTGCTGGTTTCGAACACACTGATGATCGGCCTGCTCATCATGCTCTTCGCTACCATCGGAGCGGGCACACCGGTGTGGCTGATCGTAGCGGAAGTATTCTGTTATGGTTTTTTTACCTCGCTGCAATACACGAGCATGAACACCCTGGTCTACGCGGAAGTTACGGAAGAGGAGGCGAGCAGTGCGAGCTCCATCGCGAGCACGATGCAGCAGATGTCCATCAGTTTTGGCGTTGCTTCAGCCTCGCTTGTAACTGCGTTCTTCCTGCCCAACCGCTTTCGAGCCAATTCAGCGCAATTCATTCATGGCATCCATCGGGCATTCTTCGTGCTCGGAGGAATGACTCTCATCTCCACGATCGTATTCCGTGAATTGAAAAAAGGAGATGGTGGTGCGGTGAGCCAAGCGAAGGAACTCCATGCTGAGTAAGGCACGGATAGGAATGTGAGTCAGTGTGGCGCGCGGATGGCGTCGTTCATGTCGGTGTTTGCTTTTTTGCAGGCTTCGCGGTCGTCCTGGAAGCAACGCTGAAGGTCTTGAAAATAAGTTTGCAGGATGAGCTGGCGCGTCTTGCTCACACCTTTCGCGCGGGCTTCGGCGAGGGCAGCTTTGGCTTTTTGCTCGGTATCGTTGTCGGGCTGCACGCCGAAATGTTCGATGGCGTTGAAAGTGCTCCAGTAGACTTTGTCCTGGGCCTCGCGCACCTTCACGGTCTCTCTCAAGGGATAGAGCAGCAGGTAGTTGAGGCCTAAAACGAAGAGCAGCCCAATAATTCCAAAGGCCAGTAGCCGCCTGTACATGGGCGGAGCGTATCGCATCCGGAAATTTCGCACCAGCTATTTGCACCGGGGTGCGCCGCCACAAGTTGAGCGGTGTACTTTCAGCTAAGAAAGCGGAGCGCTAGTTGGAATAGCGGGAGAAAGACGTAGCCGCACAAAGGGAAATGGAAAGAAAGTCAGGGTGAATGAGGACTCTCCAGGGTCACGGGATATCTCCTGGAACGTTCGAACGATCAGCGCGTTTTGTCCTGCTTGGCGCCAAATAATATATCGAAAATGATGAGCACCGCGCCGATGGTGATGGCCGAGTCAGCTACGTTAAACGCCGGGTAGCGATAGGTGCCGAACCACACTTCGAAGAAATCCGTAACTGCGCCGTGTAGGATACGATCGGTGACATTGCCAGTGGCGCCGCCGAGCAAGAGAGCGAGACCGGCGGCGGCTAGCGCACTGCCGCTGGTGTTCGTAACCAAGAGCCACGCGAGCACGGCGATTACGACAACAGAGCCGAGGACCAAGATGATGCGCGTGGCGGGGGATGCGGAGTCGGACAAGATGCCGAAGGCCAGGCCGGGATTGCGGCTGTGAACGAGATAAATGAAATTGTGAATTAGTTCGTGGCGCCAGCCCTCAGTAGTTTGCGATTCGAACCAAGCTTTGCTGGCGCGGTCGAGGAGCACGACGGCGAGTGTGAGCCAGAGCCAGCGAAGTCTTGTTGGGAGCGTCAAGCTTTTCTCCTGCGCTTTGGCGTGCAGCCAGTAACAACTTCGATCGCAAAAGCGCACAGCCTAAAGGCTATGCCACTGTGGATGCCTGATCCATGGAAGCTTCGATTTCGGCGAGGGCTTCGGTGCAGCGCTCGCAGACGGTTGGGTAACGGTTGTTTTCGCCGACGTGCGTGGAGTAATTCCAGCAGCGATCGCACTTCTTACCGTCAGCGCGCTCAATCTTGAGGTCGAGACCGACGACGGAGTCTGAGGTTGCCCAGTCTTTTTCAGAGGTCTCGCGAATTTGAACGTCCGACACTATAAAGAGGGCAGGAAGCAACGCTTTGTACTTCCGAATCAGTTCCTGCAATGAGGGGCCAAGGTGCGAAGGAATAATGGCACCTTCAAGGGAACTCAGGTCTGAGCCATGCAAGAGAACACGAGCTTCCAACGATCCGGAAATCATTTTCTTATTCCTGGCGATTTCTAGTTCTTTGAGGACGGCTTCACGAACAGCGCGCAGTCTGCTCCAGCTCTCCTGCTGCTCAGGCTGCAAACCTGAGTACAATTCGCTCGCCTCCGGGAAGACAGCCATGTGGATGCTCTCGGGTTCAGCTTGGGATTTCGGCAAATACTTCCAGATTTCCTCGGAGGTGAAAACGAGGATTGGGGCGGACATTCGAACAAGGGCACTGACGATCTTATGGACGGCGGTTTGCGCGGAGCGGCGCGATTTATTTCTTGGCGCCTTGGTGTATAGGCGATCTTTCAACATGTCGAAATAAAAGGCGCTGAGATCGACCACGCAATAATCGTGGATGGCGTGGTAGACACGGTGGAATTCGTAGTTCGAATACCATTCGCGGCATTTTTTTACGAGTTCAGCGGTGCGGTCGAGCATCCAGCGATCCAGTTCTTCGAGCTGGTCGTTCGAAAGGGCGTCGCGCGCGGGATCGAAATCGCTGAGATTGCCGAGTGCAAAACGGAAAGTATTTCGAATCTTGCGATAGGCCTCGCTGAGCTGGGTCATTATGCGCTCGCTCATCTTCATGTCGGCTTGGTACTCCACCGAAGAGACCCATAGCCGCAGCAAATCCGCTCCCCACTTATCGCAGATCTCGTTGGGCGTAATCACGTTGCCTAGCGACTTGGACATTGGCCGGCCTTGCTCGTCGAGGGTCCAGCCGTGGGTAACAATGCCGCGATACGGCGCCGCGTCTCGAATGCCCGTGGCCACAAGCAATGAACTATGGAACCAGCCGCGATATTGATCGGGGCCTTCGAGATAAACATCAGCCGGCCACTCCGCACCTTTCAATACCGATAGATTCGATGAACCGGAATCGAACCACACGTCGAGAATGTCATTTTCTTTGCGCCATTTTGTTGCGCCGCAGGAACACTTCGTGTCGGTGGGAAGCAACTCTTCGGGCGTATGCTGATACCAAGCGTCGGCACCTTCCTTTTCGAACCACTTGACGACATTGCGCAGAGCTTTGAAATCCTCGAGCCGGGTGCCGCACGCATCGCAATAAAAAACGATGATAGGTACGCCCCAAAAACGCTGGCGTGAAACGCACCAGTCCGGGCGCTTCTCGATCATTTCGTACATGCGGTCTTCGCCCCACGCGGGAATCCATTTGACGCCGTGAATTTCTTCGAGGGCTTCCTGGCGCAACGACTTTTCTTTTCCGTGCGCAGCTTGGTCCATTTTGATGAACCACTGCTCGGTGGCGCGGAAGATTACCGGATTATGGCAGCGCCAGCAGTGGGGGTAGCTGTGCTTGTAGTCGTGGTGGCCGAGGAGCGCGCCGCGGTCCGCAAGCAATTTAACGATGATGGGATTCGCGGTGAAAACGTCTTTACCTTTGTACTCGGTCAGGCCTTCGAGGTAGACACCTTTGTCGTCAATCGGGGCGTAAATCTCGAGTCCATATTTTTGCCCGGAATAAAAGTCATCTGCGCCGTGGCCGGGCGCAGTGTGAACAATGCCGCTGCCCTGATCGAGTGTTACGTAGTCGGCAAGAATGCCGGGCACCTGAATGGGCAAGAAGGGGTGCTGAAATTTCATGCCCTCGAAATCCCGCCCCTTGAAAGTCGCTCGAACTTTGGCTTCCTTGATGCCACATTCCGATTGCAGAGCGGCGACGCGATCGGAGGCGAGCAGCAACGCGCCCTTTTCGGTTTCCACAACGGCGTATTCGAAATCGGGATGAAACGCGAGCCCGCGGTTGTGAGGAATCGTCCATGGAGTGGTCGTCCAGATGGCCGCGCCCACGTCGCTGCCAATTTTTGATGCTTCGCCTTTTCCGCCACCGACAACTGCGAACTTCACCCAGATCGACGGGCTGGTGTGGTCTTCGTACTCCACTTCAGCTTCGGCAAGAGCGGTGCTGTCGTAAAGGCACCAGTAAACCGGCTTGCGTCCGCGGTAGACATAGCCCTTCTCCATGAAATCGAGAAAGGCTCCCGCGATGGTGGCCTCGTACTCGTGGCTCATCGTAAGATAAGGATCGTTCCAGCGGCCAAAAATGCCGAGTCGCTTGAAATCTTTTTTGTGCTGCTCAACATAGCGTGTGGCGAATTGACGGCAGAGCTTTCGAAACTCCGTGGGCGAAACTTTTCCTTTTCCGCCAAGCTCTTTTTCCACCTGCGTTTCGATCGGCAGTCCGTGGCAGTCCCAGCC
>JBGPDI010000076.1:0-23647 GCA_041482215.1 Candidatus Acidiferrum sp.
CACGAACAATTCGGGGACGATTCCAAATATTTGCAAGCCGTCAGCAACGCCGGTGTGCGCGTGCTGCACAATGAGAAAGTGGAAGCGGATCAACTGCAGATTGTGGGCGTGCCCTACAACCACGCCACGCATGACGAGCATTTCCGGAAAGTGCTGCGGCAAATCGGCGTTGACCGGAACCGGGCCAGCATCCTGCTGACGCATGCACCGGACCGGCCACACATAGCGGAAGAGGAGGGAATCTCATTGCAGGTATCGGGGCACACTCATGTAGGCCAGTTTTTTCCCTGGACGTGGATGGCGCGCAAGATTTATCGTCAGTTCGTTTATGGGCTCAGCCGCATTGGAAAGATGCTTGTTTACACCAGCAGTGGCGCAGGAACGTGGGGGCCGCCGCTGAGGCTGGGGTCAAGCCCCGAGATCGTGCTCTTCCAGTTTGAGTGAGAGCTTCGGGATTCGGCTGGGAATGGCCGGCTACAACGTCGATCAGTCTTTAAAAAAATCAATCAATAATTCAGAGACGCGAGCGGATTCTTCGTGCTGGAGCCAGTGAGAAGCGTTGGCGAAAGTGAAGAGTTCGGCGTCAGCGCAATAGCGCAAACTCTCCTGCGCCATGTCCGGCAAAAGGAAGGCGTCGCGTTCGCCCCAGAGGATTCGCGTCGAAACGTGGACGATTCGGTCGGGAAATTTGGTGCGATAGCGAAAGAGCGCGCGATACCAGTTAATCATGCCGGTTAGCGCACCGGGCTGCGACCACGCGACGCGGTACTGAGCGAGGTCTTCGGCAGAGAAAGTTCCCGGACGGCTGAAGCGGACGAGCGATCGCTCTCCAATATGAAAATCAAAGGCGGAAAAAAAGGCCTCGGGCAGCCAAGGTAGCTGGAAGAAAAAGATGTACCAGCTTCGGAGCATCTGGTGCACGCGCTTCATCATGAAGCGCCGCATTACAGAGGGGTGTGGGACGTTGACGACCACGAGCTTGGAAATGCGCTCGGGATGCAACAGGGCAGTGCTCCAGGCGACCGCCGCGCCCCAGTCGTGACCAGCGAGGAAAATTTTCTCTCGGTCCAGTTGATCCGCGATAGCGATTGCATCTGATACTAGTTCCGTGAGTGCATAAGCCGCGGCTCCGGAGGGTTTGCTGCTCAGGTTGTACCCGCGCTGGTCAGGCACGATAACGCGAAAACCCGCTGCCGCCAGCGGCTCGATTTGTTCGTGCCACGAATACCAGAACTCCGGAAAGCCATGAAGTAGCAAGACGACCGGGCCGTCCTGCGGCCCCAGCGCTACAGCGTTTAGGCGCACAGAAGCGTTTTGGAAGAACAGGCTCTCCACGGACGGTGCTCCGGCGCGCCAGTGTACCAGAGGCCTGCGGATTTACCACGCGTGAACAAACACTCTACGCTGCGGATGAAGGCATCCTGCCAGCCACCTCAGTTTGCTTGCAAGCTCTCGATGTACGTCGACAGGTTTTTAATGCGCTGGTCGACCATTTCGCTAGCCGAAGGATTTAGCGAACGGAACAACGGTCCCCAAACTGGCATGTCACTGTTGCCATGAGATGCCGAAGATGAACCTTTTCGAAGCACATACATAACGTGGTTCATCGGAAACTTGCCGCCATTCTTCTGTGAGAGCAGCGTCAGGTCCGCCGGCGGAATCTTCAGCGCTGAAGCGGCGGGGCCGTCACCTTTGCCGGAGAGTCCGTGACAGGGCGCGCAATAGTCTCCGAACATTTGTTTTCCAGAGGTTGAGTTGCTTTGCACGATGGGAACTTTCTTGACCGTTTTTTCCTGGGCCCATCCCACAGTCGCTACCAACAAAGCGGCGGCAATAAGCGGAAGCAACAAAAATCCAAAGCGAGCTTTGTTGGGGGTGAAGCAAGAATGTGTAGTCTGCACGACGCACCTCCTTGTGCCAACAGAGGATGCCGTGGGGGGCGCAAGTATTCAGTGACGGGCATCACCGTGGTGTCTAACGTGAAAGTGGGTAAGCAATACAGCTTGCACGAACGGCTAGAAGCCTGGTGCGCCAGAAGTCGCCGGACGCATCTCCGGGGCGTTGACGCCGAAGCGGAGGCGGGCGAAGTAGGTTTGGCCGAGGGACATGCAACCGGTGTACAGGTAGCCCCAGACAAAGAGCAGAAGGAAGGGAACGGTCGCGTAGTTTTCGTTCATGATGGCGTAGACGATGGTGAATGAAAAATACAGGCCCAGCAGAACTTCGGCGTAGGGCATCCAGCCGGCTTTGTTCCTGTACGATTTTTTCGCAAACGTGCCTTGCTTCCCTTCGATATTGAATTTTGGCGTACGCGCGAATTCGCTTTTCTTCCCGATGATCGCTTCCATCACCGCTTGTGCGTTGCGCACGGAAATCCCAATACCCGTGGCCATGACGAACGGCAAATAGAGGAACGTGCGCTGCCACGTCTTGGGCCGAAGCTCTCTTTGTGCGACCAGATAAAAACTGGAAATCGAGCATGTGGACGCCAGGAACAGCGGCAGATCGATGAGCAGCATCTGAAACCAGCCCTGCTGGAAGCGCACGATCATAACCGGCAGCAGCATCGTGGAAAGCAAAACCATCAGCGGATAGCTGATGTTAGCGGTCAGGTGAAAGAACGCCTCGACCTTAACGTGCCATGGCGCATCCGAGCGCATAACTTTCGGCAGGATTTTCTTCGCCGTCTGCATCAGGCCCTTGGCCCAGCGCGCTTGCTGAGCTTTGAAGCCGTTCATGTCCACGGGGAGTTCAGAGGCGCACTCGATCTGTGGCAGGTACAGGAATTTCCAGCCTTTGAGCTGGGAGCGATAGGAAAGGTCGGTGTCTTCGGTGAGCGTATCGTGTTCCCAGCCACCGGCATCGTCAATCGCTTGCCGCCGCCAAACGCCGGCCGTGCCATTGAAATTGAAAAAAGTGCCGCGGCGCGAACGTGCGCCGTGTTCGACGACGAAGTGTCCGTCGAGAAGAATCGTTTCTACATTGGTCAGCAGCGAATAGTCGCTGTTGAGATACGTCCAGCGCGTCTGCACCATACCAATCTTGAAGCCGCCATCGGGATTCATGAAATAGGGAATCGTGCGGCGAAGAAAATCGGATTCGGGAACGAAATCGGCGTCGAAGATGGCGACGAATTCGCCTTTCGAGGTTTTCAAGCCGTTTTCCAGCGCGCCGGCTTTGTAGCCTTCGCGGTTGGTGCGATGAATGTAGGCGATGGGCATGCCCTGCGCGGCGTGGCGTTCGACGCATGCGCAGGCAACTTGCTGGGTTTCGTCGGTCGAATCATCGAGCACTTGCACATCGAGGAGTTCCGGCGGGTAGTCGAAACGCGAGACCGCTTCGACTAGGCGTTCAATCACATAGCGCTCATTGAAGATCGGAAGCTGAATGGTTACCCGCGGCCAATTAGTGACCGGCGGCGGAGCGGCCGGAACATTTTTCGAATACATGAAGTAGTCGTAGACCAGCCAATACCGGTGCAATCCGTAGAGCGCGAGGATCATGAGCACGATGAAATAAGGAATCATCATCGCCAGATCAAACGCGTTCGCGTGGTACATGCCCGCAAAAGTCTTATCGGTGATCCTGTGCCAATAGCGGCCGATAGGACTTTGCGCGACAAGAAAAACCGAGAGTAAGAATGCTATCTGCACGCTGAGGTGTGCTCCGAAGCCGTTAAGTAGTGCGCTGCTCTTACTTCGACGAGTAATGATTATAGGGTGAGAAGGCAGCTGGCGAAAGCGCCGAACAACTCAACGAACATGTCCCGTCCGCGCGGCTTTCGGAAATCATGAAATAAGGACGATTTTCCCAGCGGCGCCGGGTTCGAGAATTTCTTTGTGGGCTCGCGCGGCTTCCACGAGGGGCAATTCCTTCCCAACCACGGGGCGCAGGGTGCCGTTTTCGAGGCCAGCGATCAGCCCAGCGTGAATTTCAGCTTCTTCCGCAGGGGTAATCGCCCAGAGCGTGAAACCTTTGGCGGAAGCACGCCGCAACATTAAGTCCCGCGGATTAATCGTGATCTCACCGCGATTGCCGATGATGATGACGCGGCCATTTGTAGCGAGAAGCTTGAGGTCGGCGGAAAGATTTACGTTGGCGAGCATTTCAAGAACAACATTCACGCCGCGGCCGCCCGTGGCTTTCATGATTTCTTCCTGATAGCCCGCCTTGCTGTGATCGAAAACCTGATGTGCGCCCTCGCGCTTGACGAGATCAACGCCCTTCTGCGTTCCAGCAGTGCCAAACACGGTGAGGCCCATGGCGCGCGCCATTTGCACTGCCGCGCTGCCGACTCCACCACTCGCGCCGTGCACCAACACGGTTTCGGAAGCCTTCGCCTCCGCGGAATGATGCAGCGCATGGTAGGCGGTCCCGTAGGGAACCCAGACTCCCGCGCCCTGGCCGAAACTAATTTTCTCCGGCAGGGAATGCACCTGTTCCTCCAGCGCGAGCGCGTATTGCGCGTAAGCGCCGGTGACGGTTTTCGCCGTGTACACGCGGTCGCCCACCTTCACTTTTTTCACGCCGTCGCCGATTGCCTCCACGACGCCGGCGCCATCGGAACCGGGCGTATAAGGCAGCGGCGGCTTGACGGCATAAGTCCCCGCGCGCATGTAAGTGTCGTAGGGATTGACTCCGGCAGCGTGGATGCGGACAAGCACTTGTCCGGCGGCTGGCTTTGGCGTAGAAATTTCTTCGAATTTCAGAACTTCAGGACCACCAAATTCGTGAACGAGAATGGCCTTCATAGTTTTTCTCCGCGAAAAGGATTAATAAACGAAAAGCTGCGGCGCACCGCAGCAGTCCACAGAAATCAAAAATGGTCGTCGGCTACAACCGTAGCCACTTCTTTGTCGATAAGTCCTGCGGTCTGCGCCCAGGCAGTCGTTTGCCAGTTGTCTTTTCCTTTTTTTAGTGGCATCCACGGTGGCAGCGTTTGGTTCAGATAAGTTGCCAGCGCATAAATGTAGGGCTCATACATTTTTCGAAACCCATTCAGTTTGCGGTCGACTTCTTCGCCGTCGTGGAGCTTCATCCCGTGCTGGGCCAGTGTGTCGCGGATGCGGCGCAAATCCTGTGCCGGGAGACGGTCCTGGGCCAGTGGCTCCGGCGCGGTACCGAAGACTTGCGAGAGGTCAACGACTGCGTGACGCGCGATGGCGAAAGTGAGCTCCGCCTGTTTTTCACAAGCGCCCTCGATTCCCACGATGACGAGTGCGCAAGTATCCAAAATCGCCGTGAGCGAGGCCACCCACGATTGGTTGTCGTGCTGTGACCGAAAATAGGCGAGCACAGGATACGAAAGATGACTCTCCATCAGCTCGGCGCACCACAGCTCCCAATCTTTCAGGAGAATGCGAAGAGCATCCTGGCCATGAACATAGCTGTGGCGGCGAAGCAATTCGCCTGCGGTCGGCGGCGTGCCTGCGCGGGAATCGAGCAGGGAAATATTCACTTCACGTTTGGAAAACGAGCCGTAGATGAATGGCAAGTAACCGATTACCGCGGCAAGAAAACCGAAACCAAAGCCAGCTTCGGTGACCACCAGCGCGCGCGACAAGCCGGAACGCGGAATGACGTCGCCCAGGCCGAGAGTGAAAAAAGTCGTACCGCTCAGATAAATGTCTGTCTGGAAGCCAGGCTGCCCGCCCGTCATTACCACGGCGGACCCGGCGCCGTATTGCATCAGGCCGAATCCGAGCACCAGTCCCACCGCCCAAACTCCGACGAGCACAAGAAGAGAGAGCGGCCCAAAGAAGCCGAGCAGCATTTCCCGCGTCTTTCGCGAAGGAATCATGCAGATCACAAATCTCCACACCGACCACGACGTTCTATAGAACAGGCGAGTGAGCCGGAATTTTCGCGTGACGCGCCGGGGAAGAATGATGGCCTCGAACGCGTCCCACAGCACGATCAGAAAGATCGCGACACCTGCAGCGAATGCGCCCGGAACTGGAATCATGTGCGGCATTGTACCTGTTTGGCCTGTTCCCTGAGAACGTCAGACGAAACCGCGCCGGCCCTTAGGATTCCAGGCGGGCAGTCACGCTGATTTCGGCTTTGAAGAGTTTGGAAACCGGACAACCGGTTTCGGCTGCTTTTACGGCGGCATCGAATTTCGCTTTATCCGCGCCGGGAATATTCGCGACGAGGTCCAGGTGACTCTTCGTGATGGCGAAGCCGTCAGCCACTTTTTCTAGTGAAATCGTGGCCGTCGTTTCAAGCCTGCTCGCGGTCATGCCCGCGCCGCCCAGTTGCGCGGAGAGCGCCATGGTAAAACAGCCGGCGTGCGCCGCAGCAAGCAGTTCCTCCGGATTTGTGCCCACGCCGTTTTCAAACCTCGTGCTAAACGAGTATTGCGTTTGCTTCAGTACGCCACTGTCCGTCGAAATCGAGCCCTTCCCGTCTTTCAATCCGCCCTGCCAAACCGCCGATGCTTTGCGCTGCATGCTGTCTCTCCTTTTGTTTCTTTCGTTCTTTTTGAATCCACAGAATTCGATTCTGAAGCGTCTTGGAAGGGTATATTCAGAAAATGACCTTGTCGAGAAGGCTTTGTGAACGCTTATGAAAGCGGTCCTGCAGGACGTCTCCCACCGCCCGTGGCCCCTGCCAGCAGGCCCATGGGTGATGGCGCAGAGCTGGCACGATCTCCTTTTTGCGCATTGGCCGGTCGATGCCAAGAAGTTGCGCGCGCTGATTCCTGGGCGATTGGAGATTGATACGTTTGGCGGGCAAGCTTGGCTAGCCGTGGTTCCGTTTCGCATGACGGGGGTGCGTCTGCGTGGCGCGCCGCGAGTGCCGTGGCTCTCGGCATTTCCCGAACTGAATGTTCGCACCTATGTGACTTGCGGCGGCAAGCCCGGCGTATGGTTTTTCAGCCTCGATGCCGCTAACTCGTTGGCAGTCGCCATCGCGCGGTCGTGGTTTCACCTACCGTATTTTCGCGCGCGTATGAATTGCACAGAGAGGGAGGGTTGGATCCATTACCGCAGTCAGCGGACCCATCGCCGCGCTTCGGCCGGAATACTGGTGGGCCAGTATCGTCCTAACGGCAATATTTTTTCGTCGCAGCGAGGGAGGCTCGAGCATTTCTTGACCGAGCGCTATTGCCTCTACACAACCGGTAGGCGTGGCCAACTCATTCGCGGAGAGATTCATCATTCGCCGTGGCCGTTGCAAGTGGCGGAAGCCGACTTCTCCAGAAATACCATGGCGGAAGCGGCTGGAGTCGCCTTGCCCAACGTAGAGCCGCTGCTTCATTTTGCGAAAAGACAAGACGTGGTGGTTTGGCAGCCGGAGCGACTTAGCTGAATCGCCGCAGTGCATCTCACCATTTGTGAAAAACGAAGAAGGCCCCGAGCACGATGCACGCAAAGCCAGCAGCGTAATTCCATCTGAGTTTTTCTCCCAGATACACAATAGAGAAAACGGAGAAGACCGAGAGTGTGCTGACCTCTTGAATGGTCTTCAGCTGCGCGCCGTTGAATTCGTATGAGCCAATGCGGTTCGCGGGAACCTGAAAGCAGTATTCGAAGAAGGCAATGCCCCAGCTGACCATGATTGCTTTCCAAAGCGCCGTGCCGCGAAATTTCAGATGGCCATACCATGCAAAAGTCATGAAGATGTTGGAAATTGTAAGCAAAAGAATCGTTCGCATTCGAGTCGCCAGCTCCTTGCCGTCCAGTGAATTAACCCTGAGAGGAGAAAGCATCCAACGGGCCTGCGGTTTCGTCAAACGTTTAGTGCTGGATTCCGCACAACTGTACTTCCGTCCACTTTCTTGTCCCGGCTCCCTCCGCTACTCTCTGGAAATACCCTGGTAACAACCATTTTTACGCTGCTCACGGAATTTAGGAGCAGTTTCACGAAGATGGAGAGAATTGCGTGCCTTTGAGATCGAGTAGATTTCTCGCGATTTTTCTAGGATGGATATTCTTGTTCCCAGCTGCCACACGCAGCCAGGAATCCATGGTCCTGGTTGAGACCGGCTCCAGCATGCCCGAGCCGCTCTACAAAAACTGGATCGAGCAGTTTCACAAGCAACATCCCTCGATGGATGTTCGCTACATGCCGACGGGAACGGCGGAGAGCGCCAAAAACATTCTTGCCGGTTCCGGCGACCTCGGCGGCGGGGATGCGCCGATACCTGAAGCGCAGTTGCATGCAGCCGGCAAGCCGCTTCTCGAACTGCCAGCCGTCCTGATAGGGATTGTAATTATCTATGAACTGCCTGATGTGAAAGGCGAACTAAAACTCACTGGCCCGGTAGTGGCAAGCATTTTCCTCGGCAAAATCAAATCCTGGAATGACCCGGCCATTGCCAAGTTGAACCCGGATATGAAATTTTCGGATCTCCCGATTCAAGTTCTTCATCGCAACGAAGGCAAGGGCTCCAACTATATTCTTTCCGACTACCTGGCCAAAGTAAGTCCGGAGTTTCTTGCGGCCGCTGGGCGCGGCGAATCGCCGAAATGGCCTCTCGGCCAGAGCTTCCAGCGTTCCCAGGACCTTGTCACCAAGCTGCGAAGCACCCCTGGCGCGATTGGATACACCGAACTGAATCTTGCCGTCGGCTCGTCCGTTCGCATGGTCAGCATCAAAAATGCCTCGGGTGAATTCATCAAGCCTTCCGCCAACTCGATCGCTGCGGCCGCCACTGCCAGCGGCAGCAAGATGACCAATGATTTTCGGATCTCCTTGACTAATCCACCCGGAAAAGAAAGCTATCCCATCAGCAGTTTCACGTGGCTCTATGTGCCGGCCGTCGCTAAAGATCCCGCTCGTGGCACTGCCGTGGCAAATTTTCTAAAGTGGGTCTACACGAACGGTCAAAAAATCGCTCAGGAAAAGGGCTATGCAATCCTGCCACCTGAAGTCCTTGAAAAAGTCGTAGCCAAAGCCGCAACAATTCACTGAATCTTGTCGCTTTTCGACAGGTTGTGACGCGCGCAGAGCAGGCGGATGTTTTTTGCCGTCAACGAGGTGCCCCCTTTGGAATAGGGAAGTTCGTGGTCGAAGTGTAGATTATTGTTTTCTCCGCAGATGACGCATTGCCCTTTGTCGCGTTGCCAGACTTCCAACTTCACTGCTGATGGAATCATCCGAGTGTGTGGGAGAGTTTCAGGCGGTGCAGCTTCTATGTCGAGATCCTCTGCTAGTTCGAGCTGAAACTTGAATACAGAGCGAATTCCGTCCTTTTCTCGCCATGAGTCCGTCAATCTAAAAAATCCGTTGAAAGCCCAAATACCCGCATGAATCTTTTCATAGACCGCCACAATTTCGGGGGATCTCTCACCGTTTTTTGTTTCGATCGCTGCTTGTTCAAATAGCCCGTTTTGCGTAAGTCGTCCTCGAGGAGTCGCGTTTGGTTGGTCGATCGTTTTTGGTTCGGGACAATTATGGCTCCGCGATACGTCATGACCTTCGTAAATCAAGACTCGCCCAGTTTCTTCAATTCGATCCCTGTAAGGAGCACTTTGGCGGCGGCTCATGAGGAGAACACTTAGGTTTGGGCGCAAGTGATAGTGCATTCCCTTTTGGAAGCTGACACTCCACGCCTGACACATTTCAATGTAGGAGATGATTTGTCCCGCAGCGTGAGGTAGCGAAAGCACGATGCCGAGCGTACCCTCAGACGTTCAGAGTAAGCGAGACCAGGTCCGGCCGGGTGGGCGGTGGCAATGGCGGCATCTTCGAGCGGTCAACTGGATGATAGAGCGTATCGCGCTCGACAGGGACGCGGCCGGCAGCGCGGATCAGACGCTCCAGTTCGTTGCGCGGCGTAAACTCTGAAGTCTTGGCCCCGGCGTCGTGATAGATTTTTTCTTCCACCACCGTGCCATCCAAGTCGTTCGCGCCAAAGCGCAGCGCGATCTGCGCGATACTCGGCGAAAGCATGATCCAGTACGCCTTGATGTGCTCGAAATTGTCCAGCAGTAACCGTGACACCGCAATGTTGCGCAGGTCGGCGTAGCCCGTTGGTTTTGGAATGTGCGAGAGCGCGGTGTTGTCCGGATGAAACGCAAGCGGAATAAACGCCACGAAGCCATGCGTCTCGTCCTGCAGTTCGCGC
Organism: Candidatus Acidiferrum sp.; assembly: GCA_041482215.1. Classification (GTDB taxonomy): domain Bacteria; phylum Acidobacteriota; class Terriglobia; order Acidiferrales; family UBA7541; genus Acidiferrum. The sequence goes on from JBGPDI010000076.1 coordinate 10,076, forward strand.
AGCTTCACGAGGTGGTCCACCCGTTCTTCTTCCGTTTCCACGTGTCCATAAAGCATCGTCGCGTTCGAACGCAGCCCGATTTCATGTGCTTGCCGCGCAATGTTCAGCCACATCTGTCCGCTGACCTTGTGATCGCAGATAATCCGGCGCACCCGGGGGTGAAAGATTTCCGCTCCGCCGCCAGGCAGGGAATCGACGCCGGCTTCCTTCAACTTGATTAGCGTATCTTTGGTGGATAGTTTCGCGATCCGCGCGAAATATCCCACTTCGACCATCGTGAAAGCCTTTAGATGAACGCCCGGGCAGCGCTGCTTCAGTCCGCGAATCATCTCCAGAAAATATTCGAACGGCAAATCTGGGTGCAGGCCGCCAACGATGTGAAATTCCAGCGCACCTTCACGAGCGCCCTGTTCGGCGCGGGCATAAATTTCTTCCAAAGAAAAATTGTAAGCGCCCGGCACATTGGGGTCGCGGCCAAAGGCGCAAAGTTTGCAGTGCGCGACGCAAATGTTCGTGGGGTTAATGTGCCGATTAACGTTGAAATACGTCACGTTCCCGTGCTTCTTCTCGCGCACGTGATTCGCCAGCCACCCAACGGCAAGCAAGTCCGGCGAGCGGTACAGTTGGATACCATCATCGATAGAGAGCCGCTCGCCGGCAAAAACTTTGTCGGCAATCGGCTTCAACCTTTGATCGGTGATTGTCAGGTCGCTCATTTCGAATCCATCGAAAAATTCAAACCCGCCAAACCGCAGCGGCAGCGCCCCAGAACAACAGGAACAACATACTAATATAGCCGTTCACGGTGAAAAACGCAGCGTCCAGCTTGCTCAGGTCATCCGCTTTGACAAGGGAATGTTCGTAGCCCAGCAAGGAGGCGACCACTGCTATCCCCACCCACGCAGGCAACGGCAACCCAAAGCTAAACGCTAGCAATCCCAAAAGCCCAATCGCGCCGACATGCATCACGCGCGCAATCAGCAGCGCGCCGGCAATTCCGAATTTCTTCGGCACGGAGAAAAGTCCTGCGCTCCGGTCGTACTCAATATCCTGGCATGCGTAGAGTACATCGAAGCCGCCCACCCACAGCGTAACCGCAGCGCAAAGTATCAGCGTCCGCACATCGAGCCCGCCGGTAATGGCAATCCACGCCGCAGCTGGCGAAATGCCCAGCGCAAATCCGAGAAAGAGATGCGACCAGTTGGTGAATCGCTTCGTAAAGGAATAAAAAAACAGGACCGCGATTGCCAGCGGCGCCAGCTTCAGAGCCAGCGGATTCAACTCCCACGCCGCGGCGAAAAATGCCGCCACCGCGACCAGAGTGAACAGCCAAGCAAATTGTAGCGTGAGCGCGCCCGTGGCCAGCGCTCGCTGCTTTGTTCGTGGATTCTCGCGGTCGTAGCGCAGATCAGCAATCCGATTCATGGTCATCGCCGCGGACCGCGCCGCTACCATCGCCACCACGATCCACAGAATCTGCCGCCACGTGGGCCAGCCCCTTGGCGGTTGATGAGTAGCGCGCGCCGCAAGCAACGCACCCGTAAGCGCAAACGGCAGCGCAAACACGGAATGCTCGAACTTAATCATCTCAAGCACGGTTTTGATTCGATTGGCCATTTCCGATTTACGTGCTACTTCACGCCTCCGCTTTTTTCGACGCTGGCGTGCCCGCCCACCGGTACATCTTTTCCTGCGCCAGCCCGATCTGCGCCAGCACCCGGCAAACGTATTGCGTTACCAGATCGTCGATCGTCTTCGGATGGTCGTAGAAAGCCGGCACTGTCGGCATGATCACCGCGCCCGCCTGCTGCGCCCGTAGCATATTCTCCAAATGCACGCGGTTGAACGGCGTGTCGCGTACGCAAAGAACCAGCTTGCGCCCTTCCTTGAGCATCACGTCCGCCGCGCGCGCCACCAGATCGTCGCTGATCCCATTTGCAATCGCGCCCAGCGTTCCCATGGAGCAGGGAATCACCACCATCGCATCCAGGGCGTAACTCCCGGAAGCAATCGAAGCGCCTACATCCTTGTTTGGCAGCACATCGATCTTGCTCACCGGGTGGCCCAGTATGCGGCTCGGGAGTAGCTTCAAGTCGCCGGAAGTAATGCCCAACTCTTCCGTAAAAAGTCGCTGGCCCGCCTCCGTCACCACCAGATGTACGCGTGCCACGCGCGCATCTTCCTCCAGCAAGGCGAGCATTTTTTGAGCGAGAATCGCTCCGCTAGCGCCGGTCACACCTACGGTGACGATCTGTTTTTGTGCGTCAGCCATAAATTCTGCGGGTAGATTCAGTCTCGCAGCCGCATTCGGGCAAGTCAAGCTAAGGTGATACTCTCGTCCAATGATAGAATTTCCGCCGGCCGGAGAATATGAATCAGTCTGAATTGCTGAAACTTCTGGAATCCGTGAAATCGGGCGAGTTCGCTCCAGAACGCGCACTCGAGCGCCTGAAGCATCTCCCCTTTGAGGATCTTGGTTTTGCCAAGGTAGATCACCACCGCGCACTCAGGCAGGGATTCGCCGAAGTTATTTTCGGCAAAGGGAAAACTCCGCAGCAAGTCGCTGAAATCGTTAGGGCCATGCTGCGCAGAAAAGATTCTCGCCAAAACATTTTGGTGACCCGCGCGGACAAAACCGTCTTTACAGCCGTGAAAAAAGCCAATGGAAAAACCGCTCGCGCCGCGAAGTTTCATCCCCTCTCCGGCGTAATCACCATCGAGCGAAGCACCGAAATCACCCGCAAAGGAACCATCCTCGTCGTTTCCGCCGGTACTAGCGATATTCCCGTCGCGGAAGAAGCTCTACTAACCGCCCGCATGATGGGAAACCGCGCCGAGCATCTCTACGACGTTGGCGTCGCCGGAATTCATCGCCTGCTCGAACATCGCAGCAATCTCACCGAAGCTCGCGTCATCATTTGCGTCGCTGGAATGGAAGGCGCTCTTCCCAGCGTCGTCGGCGGCCTCGTCGCCGTTCCGGTCATCGCCGTTCCCACCAGCGTCGGCTACGGCGCCAGCTTCGGTGGTGTCGCCGCGCTCCTTGGCATGCTCAATTCCTGCGCCTCAAATGTTACGGTGGTGAATATCGACAACGGCTTCGGCGCCGCCTGCGTAGCCTCCTGCATCAATCGCCTGTAAGAACTCACTCCTCTTCCTCCGCGAATCTCTGTGTCCTTTGCGTCTCTGCGTTATCTTTCTTATTTCTTCTTGCGTCGAGCGCCGGTAGTTCCTGCAATTGGATCAAGGAACTAGTAAGACCTTCATTTGTCCTGGTTCTTGCGCGAGCGCAATGGCTTTTTGCGCGTCGCTGAGGGGAAAGGTGCGCGTGATGAGCGCAGTCGGATCGATCTTTGCGGAACGAAGAAGCGCAATCGCTTTGCTGAAAGGTCCGCAGCGCGAACCGACAACCGTGATTTCCTTAACGACAATGGGCCACATTTCGACTGGTGCCGCTCCATGAAACGTTGATTTCAGAACCAGCGTGCCACGAGGCTCGGTCATCTGTTGTGCGAGTGCCAGACCCGTGGGAGAGCCCGTGGCCTCAACAACCAGCCGAAATTGTCTCTGAACGCGCTTCAAGTCGCTCGCATCACCACGAACTTGCTTTGTAGCAATTCCTGCACGCCGGGCAAAAACCAACTTTTTCTCATGCTTGCCATACATCACTACACGCGGAATCGCTGTGCGTAGCACCAGCGCGATAAGTTGCGCCAGCTTCCCATCGCCTAGCACCGCCGCCTCGCGAATTTTCCTGACGTCAACTTGCTCCAATATTTCGCATGCCGCGGCAAGCGGCTCGACGAACACCGCTTGCTCGTCGCTGATCCTTTCCGGCACGGCGTACAGGTTTTCCAGCGGCAGCGTCAAATACTCTGCGTAAGCTCCGGGATGGGCGATAATCCCAAGCACCGTGCGTTGCGCGCAATGTGTCTTCAGTCCGCGCCGGCAAAAGTTGCAGACCGGGCGCCGGCCAAGTGCCTTGCAGGAAATATTAATTCCCCCGCAAACGCGCCGCCCTAGCCATTTCTTCTTTTCCGAAGCCGATGCGCCGCGCAACTCTTCAACCGTGCCAACGAATTCATGGCCGGGAACACCGCGAAAATCGTAATACCCATGCAGCAGCTCCACATCGGTATTGCAGATTCCCACAAGCCGCAGCCGCACCAGCGCCCACCCTCGCCGTACCTTGGGTACGGGGCGCTCCACTCGTTTCAGTCTTCCATTTTCAATTAGAAAGGAGAGCACGAAGACATTGTACCGTCTGATGGGCAACCCGCAGAAAGGCTCGCGAATTATTCGTATCGCAACGCTACGATCGGGTCCACTCGCATCGCCCGCCGCGCCGGAATGTAGGAAGCTGCCAACGCTACAGCGATCAACAGAAGCGCGACTCCCAAGAATGTTGCCGTGTCATGTGTGCCGACTCCAAATACCAAGCTCGCTAGAAAACGTGCCACACCATACGCCCCCGCTAGACCAAGTCCCACTCCGATAAGCGTCAATTTCAAAGTTTGTCCCAGAATCATCCGCCGTACGTTTCCCATCTGCGCCCCCAGCGCCATGCGTACACCGATTTCCTGCGTGCGCTGGCTGACGGTGTAACTCATCACCCCATAGATGCCGACGGCTGCGAGCACCAGTGCCAGCGCGGCGAAAATTCCGATAAGCACCGCCGAAAACCGCCGAGCCGAAACAGACTCCGAAAGCAACCCGTCCATGGTAGCCACATGCGTCACCGGAAGATTCGAATCCGCTCGATGAATCACTTCCGTGGCGGCGGCCGCAATACTCACCGGATCGGAGGCCGTTCGAATCACCAGATATGGCGTCCATCCCCCCGTGAAATACACGTCATACGTCGGCTCCGCATCCAGACCGAACTGGTGCACGTTGCCCGCGATTCCGATGATTGTGCTCCAGCAAGGTTTCGGATCCAGCGAGCAAAGATTGATGCGCTTTCCCAACGCGTCGCCCTGCGGCCAGAAGCGGTGCGCCATCGTTTCATTGATCACCGTGTTCTGCTGCTTCCAGTCGTCTTCCGTAAAAAAGCGTCCTGCGCGCAACGGAATCGCCAGCGCCGAAAAATAGCGCAGGCTCACCGTTCGAAATTGCGCGATCGGCCGGGCTCCCGCCGCAACCGCCGGCTGCCCATCAATCACGAATCTCGACGCCTGGCGAAATTCATTGCTCAGCGGCAAGTCGTCAATCCCTGCGGCTTCTTTCACACCCGGCAGCCCCTGAATCTGTTCCGCAATTTGTTCGAACTGCAGCGATTGCTTCTGCGCCAGCTTTATCTGATCGTCCTGCGAGAGTTGGTTGACTTGCGCAAGAGAGAGTGAAGGCTGCTCGATCTCCATCGTCAGAATGTGGTCCACACGAAACCCTGGATCTACCTCCAGCAAATGTTGAAAACTCCTCAGCAGCAAACCCGCTCCAACCAGCGGAATCAAAGCCATTGCAATTTCTGAGATCACCAGCAGATTGTGAGTCCGATGATGTCCCGCAGCGCTCGCGCCTTTGCTCCCTTGCTTCAACACTCCCGCCAAATTTGTGTTCAGCGTCCGCAGCGCCGGCAGCAACCCGCACACCAAGCCAGTGGCCACGCAAATGGCAATCGTGAATCCTAGCACCCATCCGTTCATGCCCGCGTCATGAAGGATTTCCAGGTCCGCAGGAACAAAAGACATCAACGCGCGCAGCCCGCCCACCGCCAAAAGCAATCCCAGCACACCGCCCAGCAAAGAAAGAAGAGTGCTTTCCGTCAGCAACTGGCGAACAAGGCGCCACGGACTCGCACCTAGCGCCGTTCGAACGGCCACTTCTCGTTCCCGCGCCGCGTTCCGCACCAAAAGCAGATTGGCAATGTTGACACACGCAATCAGCAGCACCAGCCCAACAGCTCCAAACAAAACCAGCAGCGTGCTGCGCAGTTTGGCCGCCGCAGGGTCCTGCATCGGCTGCACGAGTATGCCAAAATACTTGTGACTGTCTGGAAACCGCTCGGTTTCTTGCTGATGCAGCCGTCCGACTTCATCGCGCGCCTGCGCCAGGGAAACGCCCGCTTTGAGCCGTGCCACAGTACTCATCCCGTGATGCACATGCTCGGTCAAGTCGTCGCCATACTGGCCCATGGGCATCCACAAATCGGCCCAGCGCAACAGCTGAAACCCCGCCGGCAACACGCCAACAATCGTGTAGCGCTGATTGTCCAGCGTGATACTCCGGCCAATCACGCTTGGGTCGCCGCCAAACCGGCTCTGCCAAAGCCGGTGTCCCAGCATTACCACTGGCGCCGAACCAGGGCGGTCTTCTTCGGGCGTAAACGGGCGACCGGCCGCCGCGCGCGCGCCCAGCATTGGAAACAAACTCGCCGTTGCGTAGCTCGTCAAAACGCGTTGCGGTGCACCTTCGCCCGTCAAGTTGAACCCTTGCGTAATCCGCACATACCCGCCCATCTCCGAAAAGCCGGCGTTCTGCGCGCGCCAATCCGAGTAATCACCCGGTGACAATCCAATCTGCGGAATATGGGGCGGATAGGTATTCCAAATTTCCACCAAACTCTCTGGCTGCGGGTACGGTAGTGGCCGCAGCAGAACATTCTCGACCACGCTGAAAATCGCCGTATTGGCCCCAATCCCCAGCGCCAGTGTCAACACCGCCACGAGCGTGAATCCAGGGTTTTTCGCCAGCGTGCGAATCCCATAGCGAATGTCTTGTAGAAGGTTTTCCATCATGGCGTTTTCCCCACGATAAGACTCCTAGGCGTCACCTGCCGGGGCGCGACCACGCGCTCCATTTGCACTGTTCGACGCCGAGAGCTGTGGGAAGGATAGCCTGAACTTCCAAGCTAATGGAGCGCAGCAGCTAAGGTTTTCACCAAGAGTGGTTCTTGTTCCGGGAATACAGTGCGCAGATCGAGAATCAATCGCTCATCTTCCACGCGCGCGATAACAGAGATGCCCGCCGGAGCGCGCCGCAGCCGCTGTTCCAGCTTCGTCGCCGAATAGCGCACGCTGGCGATTCGAATGACTTTTGTCGGCAGAGATTGCGCTGGAGTAGATCCGCCGCCAGCCAGCGAAGTTCCATCCGCAATTTCGATTTCGACTTCATTCAACGGAAGTTCCGGCCGCAACTCACGAACAAAATTCTCCGCCCGCCGCTTCAACTCCTGTGCAGTCGCCCGGATCATGCGAATAGCTGGAATCTCATCCCATGCTGCCCGCAAATAAGCTCCGAGAGTCGCCTCCAGCGCCGCAATCGTAAGTTTGTCTACCCGCAGCGCGCGAAACAGTGGGTATCGTCGCACTCGTGTAACAAGTTCTTTTTTCCCGGCAATAATCCCCGCCTGCGGCCCGCCCAAAAGCTTGTCCCCGCTGAACATCACCAGCGAAACGCCCGCTTCCACGCTCTGCCTCACCGTAGGCTCGCTGACCCCATGCTCCGAAAGTTCGACGAGGCATCCCGACCCCAAATCTTCCACCAGTGGCAGCCCGCTTCGCTGACTGAGCGCCACAAGCTCTTCCAGCGAAGGCTTATCCGTAAAACCAGTGACCTTAAAATTAGATGGGTGCACACGCAGCAACAGCCGCGTCTTTTCGTTAATGGCGTTTTCATAGTCCGCGAGGTGCGTGCGATTGGTCGTCCCGACTTCCCGAAGCACCGCCCCACTTTGCTCCATAATTTCCGGGACTCGAAAGCCATCGCCGATTTCGATGAGCTCCCCGCGCGACACAATCACTTCGCCGCCGCGTGCCAGCGCCGCAAGCGTTACCAGCACCGCCGCCGCGCAATTGTTCACGACAATCGCCGCTTCTGCGCCCGTCAGCCGCGTCAGCAACTCAGTCGTATGCACATCGCGCTTGCCGCGAGCTCCCGCCTCGAGGTCATATTCAAGATTTGAATACTGCGTCGCCGTTCGCCGGAATTCGCTTACCACACTCTCCGTGATCGGCGCCCGCCCCAGGTTCGTATGCAGAATCACTCCCGTTGCGTTGATCACCGGCTGCAGCGAACGTGCCAGGATCCGCTCGACCATCGCGCTGATCTGTCCTTCCAGTGTCGTCGGGTCGGCAGCCAGCGCCGCAAACTCCGCCATCCCCGTGGAAGCCATTTCGCCCGCAATCCGCGCGCGCAAGTCCCCCAGCACCGCCCGCGCAACTTCCACCACCAGGCTGCGGTCCACCCGTTTCGAAAGCGCCGCCAGACGCGGCTGCGCCAACAATTCGTCCACCGACGGAAGCTGCCGCAATAGCTCCGCCTGCTCCGCCGAAACCGTCTTCTTCCCGCGCATTTCCATGCGGACATTTCAGCACAGTGCAGGCCGCCCGGCAATCCCGTCAACCCCTTCCCCTCCGCGAAGGATGCCCCGGCAGCGTGCGGTAGCGGATTCGAATCGCCGCCCATTCCTCTGGTTGACGGTTTTGCTCCATGCTCCTAGCATGGAGGTTTGGGGGCAGCTTCCACGCATGGGCACCATTGACGAAGACTTGGGCCAGATCGAAAAGGACATCCGTCAGCTCAAGATCGAGTACGACCAGTATTTCGGCGGCGGCAGGAAACGTCCTCCCACCGAAATCGAGTGGCGCATCGATCAGCTCGTCAAGCGCTATGGAGAACGCGGCGGCGACATGAAGTTCGCGCAGCGTTTCCGCTTCAGCAATCTTTCGCAAACCTACGCAAAATACAAAGATATCTTCCGCAAGAAAGTTGCCCAGAAAGAAGAAGGGAAAGTCCAGCGCCACTTTGGCGCGGCGGCGAAAGAGATTGAATCCGCGCGAATTAAAAAAGAAGCCGAAGACCACGCTGCCTCAGCCGCCGCGGCCGGTGAGTCCCGCGCGTTTCGAATGACCTGCTCCGAACCCGAACGCGAAACCGAAAAAGTCGACCAGCTCTACCAGGCGTTCCTGCAGGCCAAGACGAGCGCTGGCGAAGCAACCGGAAAACTTTCGCGTTCCAGCTTTAACGAATTCGTGCTGAAGAAAACGAAAGAACTCCAAAAACAGAAGAACTGCAAAGACGTCGAATACGTCGTCGAAACCGTTGACGGCCAGGTCAAACTCAAAGCCCTCGTGAAGTCGTAAACTTCCCCCGCGTTTCCCACAGCGTATCTACTTCCCCTATTTGCGCCAGCCCCTTACACTGTTGTGCTTTTCTCTTTGCGGAGGAATCCATGGCAGTGCAGCGCGCGCTCATCAGTGTGTTCGACAAAACCGGAATCGTGGAGTTTGCCAAGCGGCTCGTCGCGCTGAAGATCGAGATTCTCTCCACCGGTGGAACTGCCAAACTCCTGCGCGAATCCGGCATCGCCGTGCGCGACGTTTCCGATTTCACTGGCTGGCCTGAGATGCTCGGCGGCCGCGTCAAAACGCTCCACCCCAAAGTCCACGGCGGCCTGCTCTTCCGCCGCGGCCACTCGGAAGACCAAAAGCAAGCCGCGGAACATGGCATCGCACCCATCGACCTTGTGGTCGTGAATCTCTATCCCTTCGAATCGACAGCAGCAAAAGCTGGTCTCACCGGCGAAGAGCTGATCGAGAACATTGATATCGGCGGTCCTACGATGCTGCGCTCTGCTGCGAAGAATTTCGAAAGCGTAACGGTGGTCACGGACCCGAGCGATTTCGAACGCGTCGCAACCGAAATCGAAAGTGCCGGCGAAACCACGCTGGCCACGCGGCTCGAGCTAGCGCGAAAAGTTTTCGCCACCACTTCGCGCTACGACGGCATGATCACCACGGAGTTGGAAAGACTCTCCGCCGCGTCCGGCCATGTCGCACTGAAAGCGAAACCCGTGCTTCCCGAGCGTGTGCATATCGCCCTTCGCCGCCAGCAGGAATTGCGCTACGGAGAAAATCCCCACCAAGCCGCCGCGCTTTACGTACCCGCGGGCCGCGCACCGGTTGGCCTGGCCGCGGCCAAGCAGCTCCAAGGCAAGGAACTTTCCTACAACAATCTCGTTGATCTCGAAGCGGCCCGTAGTCTCGCTGCCGAATTCAAAAACCCTGCCGCGGTCATCATGAAGCACAACAATCCCTGCGGAACAGCCGAACAGGCAACGTTGCTCGACGCCTACCTGAGGGCGCTGGCCTGCGATCCAGTCTCAGCATTCGGCGGTGTGCTGGCGTTCAACCGCCCCGTTGACGCGGCGACGGCGGAAGAAGTCGCAAAACTCTTCGTGGAATGCATCGCCGCGCCCGGTTTCGTCGGCCGAGCAAAAGAAATCCTTGCAGCAAAAAAGAATCTTCGCTTGCTCGAACTGCCCGCCGGAGGCCTGGAACCCGAGCGTGAACTCCAGTTAAAGCGTGTTCTCGGCGGAATGCTTGTTCAGCAGCCCGATCTCGGCGAAATCAAAGAAAGCGAACTGCGCACCGTAACCAAGCGCGCCCCCACACCGGAAGAAATGCGCACCCTGCTCTTCGCCTGGAAAGTATCCAAGCACGTCAAGTCCAACGCCATCGTCTTCGCCAAAGACGGCGCCACACTCGGAGTCGGCGCGGGCCAAATGAGCCGCGTCGATTCCGTAAAACTCGCCGTCATGAAATCGCAATCCTCCCTCGCCGGCAGCGTCGTTGCTTCCGACGCCTTCTTCCCCTTCCCCGACGGCGTCGAAGAAGCCGCTAAAGCCGGCGCCAGTGCATTCATCCAGCCCGGCGGCTCCGTCCGCGATGCCGACGTCATAGCCACCGCCGACCGCCTCGGCCTCGCTATGGTCTTCACTGGCATGCGCCATTTCCTGCACTGAGCTTTGAGATTCCCTGACTCGCGGCTGGCGGGACTCATTACCCGCCACGGCTCGTGGTCCCTGCATGAGGATCGAGGTGCTCCACTTAGTCCTTGCTGTCTTCGACTTCGTCGCCGGCACGCGGTGGTTTTCCTCCGCGCCGTTTCATGATCTTGTCGAAGGCCTTGAAATCGGCGCGCGCTCGGCGGCTGGCAAAGTATTCCGCGGTTTGCATTGCAGAAAGTTTTTCTGCCACTGCCGTAGTGACAAACTGATTGATGCTCGTCCCGTCTTCCTTGCTCTGAAGTTCCACCGCCTTTTTCAGCGAGCGCGGCAGCCTTAGCGGGTAGGTCTTGGTTTCTGTCATCGTCGTATCCTTTCAAGTGCTTCACGCGGAAGCAGCATTTCAATCCCAAATTGCGCCGGTACCTTCCCGAAATCACGCGTGTTGAATGTCACCAGTGCGTCGGCCCGTCCGTTGACCGCGGCTTCCAGTACCATCTCATCGGCAGGGTCCCGTAATTGGGGCCGCCAGAGGAAATGTGTTTTTACCGGTTCAGCCATGGCTAGGACAGCATCCAGAAAGATGCCCACTTCGTTTTCACTCAGGCCCGCTGCCAACTGATGTTCCGCTTCGGAGCAAACCGCTTCATATTCTATTGCGAGTGGAACGCTGACCAAGAGTGTGACCTTGCCCTGCCGCGCCGCACGAAGAGTGGCGACGGAAGCGCCACCAGGGCTGCGCATCCCCGCCACAATGACGTCTGTATCGGCAACAATTCTCACATCGCTAATGATACCATATCGCGGGCAATGTCATTTGAACGTCAAAAGGGGGCCACGGGAACGCCATTGCCCGCCCTTGTAGAGACCCTAAACTATTCCCTGGCATTGTGGACGGTTTGAAGTGGGTTGATTTTTGGACTTCAACGTTTTGCTGCCGGGCCGCATCCAAGTTGTGGGGGCACCCAAGCTCTAGAAACGTTTTGCATTTGGTTTTTGACCGCGTTTCGGCCGCATGGGATAATTTAGTTTCTGGGGCTACGATGAACTTTCAACGAATTACCCTTGCCGTAGTATTGTCGGGTGTCGCCGGTGCCGCTGCCATGGCGCAATCGGCATCAGACCAGCAGCTTGTCGACCCGAAAATCATTTTTTCCACAAAAGACACTGCCCGTTCCGACGCCTATTACAACTACACGATGGGCCACATCTACGAGCAGCAATATGAGAACACCAGCAACACCGAGTACGCCACCAAAGCCATTGAGGCCTACAAAAAAGCCTATGCCTTGGACCCCAAGTCTCCAGTCATCGGTGAACGCCTCGCGGAAATGTACTGGAAGGCCCAGCGGATTCACGACGCCGTAACCGAAGCCCAGGAAATCCTGAAGCGCGACCCGGACAACCTACAATCGCGCCGCCTCTTGGGACGCATCTATCTCCGCAGCCTCGGCGACGTCAGTGCCGGCAACGCTCAAAGCGAGACCGTGAGCCGCGCCATCGAGCAATTCAGCGAAATCAACCGTATCGATCCTTCGGACACCGAATCGGCGCTATGGCTGGCCCGCCTCTATCGCCTGAAGAACGAGCACGACAAAGCCGAAGAAGTCCTAAAAACTATTCTCAAGACCGACCCGGAAAACGAAGCGGCCATCGAACAATTGACGCAATTGTTGATGGACGGTGGAAAGTCTCCGGAAGCGGTCACCTTGCTCGAAGGTATCACCGCGCATTCTCCTTCGCCGGTGCTGCTAGATCTTCTCGGCGATGCTTATACGCAGGCGCACGAACTGGAGAAAGCGGAAGATGCTTACCGCCGCGCCGTCGAAATCGATCCTTCGGAACTGAGCCACCAGCGTGGGCTGGGGCAAACCTTGTTGGCGGAAGAAAAATATCCCGAAGCCTTGACTGTCTATCAAAAAATCTCCGATCTAATGCCCGACGATTCGGACGTGTATTTGCGAATCGCTCAGATCTATCGCGAGCTTCACCAATTGGACAAAGCGGAACAGAATCTCGTCAAAGCGCGCCAGTACGCGCCCGGCAGCCTCGAAGTCATGTACAACGAAGCTATGTTGTACCAGGCGCAGGGGCGCTATGAAGATGCCATCCGCGTTTTGTCGAATGCGGTGACGGACATCAAGGGGCAAACTCCATCGCTGCCGTCGCGCAAGCGCTCGCTGGCGATTCTCTATCAGCAACTGGGCCAGCTCTATCGCGATTCGCAGAATTATCCTGCCGCGATTTATACCTTCGAAGAACTCGGTCACCTGGGCGAAGAAGAAGATCGCCGCGCCCGCATGATGATCATGGACACCTTCCGCGCGGCCAAAGACTTGCCAAAGGCCTTGCAGACCGGCAAAGAAGCGCTGGCAAAGTATCCCGCTGATCCCGCGATTCGAACCAGTCAGGCGCTTTTGCTTGGCGAAAATGGCCAGACGGACGAGGCCGTCAAGATTTTGCGAGCGCAGCTCCGCAGCGACGCGGGCGATCGCGACATTTATTTGAATATCGCGCAGGTGTACGAGCGTGGCCGTCGTTATAAAGAAGCGGAAGATTCCGCCCATGCTGCGGAAGTACTGCCTGGCCAAGCCCGCGACAATGAAATGGTCTGGTTCCTTCTCGGCGCCATCTACGAACGCCAGAAATTCTTCGACAAAGCCGAGGAAGAATTCAAGAAAGTTCTTTCCGTCAATCCGAAAAACGCTCCGGTCCTGAATTATTACGGCTATATGCTGGGCGATCTGGGAATCCGGCTCGATGAGGCGGAAGCGCTCGTTCAGCGGGCCCTGAAAGAAGATCCCTACAACGGCGCCTATCTCGACAGCCTCGGCTGGATTTATTTCAAG
>JBGPDI010000077.1:0-22624 GCA_041482215.1 Candidatus Acidiferrum sp.
AGAGGACTCGAACCTCCACTCCCTTGCGAGAACTAGCTCCTGAAGCTAGCGCGTCTGCCAATTCCGCCATTCGGGCACTGCTTGTGGGTTCACCTCGACCAAATCCGGGTGAAGCTTCCCATGCGCAGTTCGCAGCCACGCGAAGTCGCACATAACGAAGCATTTTTATTCTGCCCGGCGGTTCCTCCTTTGTCAACGCAGCGGGTTCGCTCTTCAAACCAGTCAACATTGTTCGAGCTGCAACCAATTGAGCAGCCCACTTTTTTCTTATCGCTCCCGCACCCCGCGTTGTCCGTCCGCCTGCCTCAATCCGCTTTAGTTTGTTAATTTTGCACCCATATCTGGTGAGGCCGATGCCCAACTCTCGGGGAGCCTCGACCCCGCGCTCGTGCATCTGTTTTGCTAATCCTCAGCACTAGAATTCTTAATTCAAAGTGTTATACTCCGCCTTAGTTAACCCTACTTACCCCTTGCCGGCGCGGCCGGCACCGCGGATCGGTTCCAACCGGAGGTGACCATGGATTCACAAACTTTCACGGGGCCGCTACTTTACGTCGTCATTGCTTGGGGAATTGTTACCGCTGTATTTCTAATCTTATTTCTACGGCGGAGCCTCCTCGCGAGCCATGAAGACGACCAAATCTTCCTCGATTCGGCACAGGAACATATGGCCCGGGAGCAGCGCGAGCTTGTGGCCAAAATCGAGGCTCTCTCGAAGCCCATCATGGGTACGGGTATTCTTGCAGGAATCCTGCTGCTGGTGATTGCCGGAATGTTGCTCAGCCCAGGGCTCAAAGGCCTCTTCTAGCTCTTCGGGCCCCGCGAGTCTGCCGCCGAGCTCTAGCGCGGCGCCGGTTTTGCGGGCACAGGTTCTCCGGTGGCTGGTTTCGCCGGAACCGCTTGCGCAGCGCGGGGCGAGAGCGAAGTGTGATTGTGCACGATCACCCACCGATTGTTGCGCTTTTCTAGGATCAGGGTAGTCTGCCCTTGGGATTCCGACTGCTCGCCGTCCACTATTGCCCCAAAGTCCCACTGGTAACACACCCACGCTATCTTGCCACTCAGCTTGAAATAGGTGTTCGAGCGGTCCATGCGCACTTGCGACATGTGCGGGCGCTGCTGCTGGTAGACCGCCAGATAGTTGGTCCACCCGATCACCGGTGGCGCCCACGAGCCGTTCACGATGGACACATCGTCGGCGTAGTCCTTGTGCAGCTTTTCGATGTCGCCCAGCTGCCAGGCACCCAGCATTTCCGAAATCGTGTAATCGATCTGCTGCTCATCGGGCAGTGAACTCACTAGCATGGCGCTGTCCGCGGGAGGAGTGTTGTCCGGCTTCTTTTTCTTGTCTTTCTGCGCCGCCGCGGGAGAAATGCAAGTCAAACACAGTGCAGTTGCGGCCAAAAACAAGATCGCCTTGTGCATCGTTCGAACCACAAAGCGAGTTGCGAGATGTTTCTTCATTCGCGTTTCACCCCTCGGCTGAAAAGAATAGCACGCTGCCTCAGGCGCGCCACCGATGTGCCCAGTTGGTTTACTTGATTCGCGTACTTGTACCTCAGTCGTTCAGGCGCGAGGTTTTTTCTTGGCAGGCTGAGCTGCGTGGCTTATTGACGCACTTAGCAGATTCACAAAAATCCGGTAGGCACCTGGAACGCCTTCCGGCAATTGGCGGAAGAAGGCCAGCCCTGTGTAAATGTAAGTGCCTTTGCCATAGCGCGTGTAAACCAGAGCACCGTTTAGCTCCGGTTCGCCCGGATCGTTCATCGCCAAAAGTGGTGTGTATTTCGGATTAAACTGTGTCCAGTAGTAGAGCCCGCGCTCTTGCACCCAGCCCTTGAAATCCTCTTGAGTGATTTTGTTCGGTCTGTTGAGTAGCGCATCATTCGGCTTCAGGAATTTCACCGGCGAATTTTCATCCGTGATGCGCGGCAAGGGCCGCGGTGTCGGCGCCACCCCTTCCTTCGCGGGAGGAAGCGGCGGCGAAATCAGCGCCGGATAAGGTGCGTACTGGAATTTGTCCCACGCAAATTCCCGCTCGTATTGCACCACCAACGTCCCGCCTTTCGAAACATAGTCAAGCAACCGCTGGTTGGCTCCGGCCATCTCCGGTCGCAGCTCGTAAGCCCTCACGCCAACCACGATTGCGTCGAACTTTGACAAATCACTGAACGCCAGCGCCTCCGCGCTCAGCAGGTCAACGTGAATTCCCAGGCGCTCCAAAGCTTCCGGCACCGGTTCGCTTTCTGCCGTGATATAGCCGACGCGAAGCTTCTCCGGCACGGTGACCGCAAAGGCGTGAACAACGCACTGCGCTGGTTCGCTCCACAGTTGTGTCGGCAACGTCGGCAGCGGTTCCACCGACGTCGTGAATCTCTCCGCCTTTATGCCGTGCGCGTGGTCGGCACCGCGTTCGGCATAAGCGCCGATCTTGTAGTTTCCAGCACCGGTTTTAACCGGAGGTGTCACCGTCAGTCGTGTGAACTGCTCTCCTGCACCGCTGAATTTCAGTGGGACAGCTGCGCTCGCCCGCCAACCTCGCGGCACGTTAAGCCCCACTCGAACCTCGCCAGGTTCGGTCGCATAGGAATGCACACGCAGCAACACATCAAACGGTTTCTTCGGCTTCTCCACAATTTCCACCGACTGCTTCGGTTCGACCGCAAGCGTGTACGCTGGTACAACTCGCGGCGCGATTCGATCCACGCGCGTCGAAGTTGCATGCACGCTCATCACCGGCGCACTTACAGTCAGCGAATAGCCATCAATTGTTGCTTCTTGCGTGGCCGTCACCAGCGGCCAAGGTTCCGGCCATATCGAACCAAAACCCCCTGTGGTATTTTGCGGATTTTTTCCGGCTGAAATCGTGAAACGAACGGTTCCGCCGCTGTCCGGCTCTTCCTTTGCAACGGTCCACTCCGCCGGCAGCGACAACACTGGCTTTCCGAATTCTCCTCCCATGCCTTCGCGTTTATGCGTTTCCACACGCACCGTGAACGTTTCTCCGGAGACGAGGTCGCTCCGTTCAGCAATGGCGTCTAGGCGGAGCCCGGCGACAAGTGCCAGAGCGGCGTCGATCTTTTCACGCTTGCGTTTCAGTGTTCGAACCAGCGACACCACCGGAGCAGGCGTCTGCGAAGTAATCGCCGGCCGCGCCACTTCATCTATTTTTTTGCCCGCCGCAACGAGGGAACTAGCTGCACTTTTCCAATCCAACCTCAGCGCAGCATCGCGCGCCGCTACCAGTGCGCCGTCCACCGCTCGCATCAGCGGATCTACTCCCATATTCCCGACTTCATAATCTTCATCAAGCGCGCCAAGCGGCTGTGCGAGGAACGCGGGATCCAGTTCGGCGCCATCCTCGCGCTTCAAGGCAATGGGGCGCCGCAGGAATGGCGAACTCAAGAACCCGGTAATTCCTTGTGTGCGATGATTAGCGAACGCGTCCAGGCCAATTTCGCGCCAAGACTTTCCATACAGCGGAGAAATATCACCTAGCGGCAGAATGAAACCCTTCGGTGCATCGCTCCGGTCTACGTCCACCAATATGACGGGTATGCGATCACCCCAGGGAGTCGTTTCCTGTTCGTCGGATGGCGACCTTTTTAACTTGTAGGAGGGATCTGCCGCGAGTTGCACGGCCTTTGGCGTCAGCAGGCCCGCTGCTTGATGATGGCCGTGCCCGCCGTGCACGCCTCCCCAGCCATTCAAAACGATGTTGGGGCGAAACGTGCGAATGACTCGCACCATGTCCTGAAGGACTTCGTCGCCCCACACCTTCTCTGTTTCTTCCGGCGTTTTCGAAAAACCAAAATCCTTCGCCCGCGTGAAATACAACTTCACGCCATAGCCTCGCGTAGCCGCGAGAAGTTCTTGCGTGCGAATCAATCCTAACTGCGGCGCCTGTTCGGGGCCGAGGTCGTTCTGTCCCCCTTCACCGCGCGTTAGAGAAAGCAGCGCAACATCCGCATGAAGTCCGCGCGCCAGATACGTCAACACCGCTCCCGATTCATCATCCGGATGTGCCGTAACATATAGAATGCGCGTCGTTACTCGTGCATTTTCAATCGCCTCAACTGTCTCCGCAAGTCCAGGACCCGTTCCCGGCGCTGGAGGAAACTGCCCCTTGGCCGTGCCCACCCAAAGGGACGAAAACAAAACCAGGTTCGCAACAACAAAAAATCGTCTCAATTTTCCTCCAAGACGCAGCCCACTCTCTCTCAATCTTGAATCTCTACTATCCGCCCCATCACTACTTAGAAGTTGCCCAAGCGCGATCCGTTTCCGAATCCTTTCACTGTCCACTGACTGTAGACAACCGATCACTCTTTTTTTCGAACGGCCATTGTCGCACTTCCCGCGCTCGAATGAGATACGCCAGGGCCCCCAGTGCGATCTGCGCGATTCCCCATTTCCGCGTTGCCCCCGTTTGCCAGAATAGCCACGCCCATCCAAACGTCGTCAGCACCGCCGGCACTGGATACAGCCACATCTTGAACGGCAATCCCACCGTTCCCCGGCGCTTCCGTAGCAACATGACTCCCACAGCCTGCCCGATGAACTGCACCAGCAGCCGCATCGCCAGAATTCCTGCAATCGCCTGTTTCAGTTTCAGCGAAACACTGAAGATCAGTGCCAGTCCCGCCAGCACCAGTAACGAAACGTGCGGAAAATGTTTCGTCGGATGGACCTTCCCGAACACCGGGAAGAAATTTCCATCCCGCGCCGCAGAATATGGCACGCGTGAAGCCCCCAGCAGTACCGAAAACGCCGAAGCCACCGCGATCCACAAAATCATTCCCGTTACGAACCGCGCCGCCGCCTGCCCGTACAAACGTTCCACAAACAAGCTAGCAATGAAATCCGAATTCTGCGCCTCGCGCCATGGCACCACACCTAGCAGGCTCGTTTGCATCGCCAGGTACAACACGGCGATCCCCAGCACCGATAGAAAAATTCCGCGAGGAATATTTTTCTCCGGATCTTTGATCTCGCTCCCCAGATGGCAAATGTTGTAGTAGCCCCAGTAGCTGTATACCGTGCTCACCATCGCCGACCCCAGCCCCGCAAACCACACCCACGACAAATCAAAAGCCCCAGGCGGAAAATCAAATGCAATCTTGGCGTTGAAGTGCGTGGCCCCTCCCCAGATCAGCCACAGCATCGTTCCCACGACGCCAATCCATAGCAAAACCGAAATTTTTCCAATCGTCGCGATCCGCCGGTACAACAGAATCACAATCAAGATGACCAAACCGCCCGAAATCGCTTTCGTTTGCAAAGGCGTGAACGGGTACAAATATCCCGCATACTTTGCGAAACCAATCGAAGCAGACGCCACCGAAAGCGGTGCCTGCACCAGCGTCTGCCACACAAATAAAAACGACATCAGCCGGCCCCATCGCTCCGGCCCATAAGCCTCGCGCAAGAAGACGTACGTGCCGCCCGCCTTCGGCATCGCTGCGCCCAGCTCCGACCAGACAAAAGCATCCAGAGTCGCCAGCAGCGCCCCCGCCAGCCACGCGATGAGTGCTTGCGGCCCGCCCATCGAGCGGATCACCAGCGAACTCACCACAAACGGGCCGATCCCTACGATTTCGATCATGTTTAGCGCGACGGCTTCTTTCAGCCCCAGTCCGCGCTCTAGACCGGTGTTCTCCGTCTTGTTCCCGTTCGTCATCGGCCCGCCGAGAATAACAAATGCTCCGTGCCTCACCTAACTTTGATTCTCTTTGCAAAAACCATTTCGCACTCTTCTTGAACAGCTTAAACTCATCCAACGCGGAGCCTGACCTTGCTGATTCTCCTTCGGATTCGAAAGATAGACGCATCGCGAATATTTCGGCGTGCAGCCTTGGCATGCCTTTTTCTTCTGTCCGTACTCTCTATACCTGCTCCCGCCTCAAAAATCTCTCTCCCGCCAGAGACGCCCGCGATCCTCGACAAAATTTATTCTTTCGACCTCGACGGCGCCATTGAAGCCGCCAAGCGCATGCAGCAGCAACAGCCCAATCACCCGCTCGGGTATCTATTGGAATCCGAAGTCCTATGGTGGCGCATCTGGTGTACTTCGGCCGATTTCAAATATGGTATGAGCGACGCTCGCCGCCGCCCAAAACTCCCCGCTGATCAGCACTATTTTGACTTAGCTGCCCGCATCTCCTCGCTCGCGGAAGCCCAGATCAAGCAGAATGATTCTGCCGAGATGCAGTTCTACGCCGGCATGGCTGATGCCTCCCTGTCTCGCGTCTACGCTTTGCGTGCCGAGTATCGCAACGCCGCGCGAGCCGCAGTGCGCGGACGCGAACATCTCCTCCGCGCCAAGGCTCTCGATCCCGATTTTGCCGACGCCGACATGGGTTTGGGTCTCTACAATTATTACGTGGATACGCTCAGTGCCATGGCCAGGGTCATGCGCTTCTTCATGGGCATCCCCGGAGGCGCAAAGCAAGATGGAATCCGCCTGCTTGAGCATTGCATTTCCGATGGTGTTCTCACCTCCAGTGTCGCGCGCTTTTATCTCGCCATGAATCTGCATCGCTACGATCAACAATACGAAAAAGCGCTCACCGTTATCGGCCCGCTCGTTGAAAAGTACCCGTCAAATCCGATGTTTCAACTCGCGCGCGGCGACCTCTATGCCAAGCTCGGCCGCAAGCAACTTGCCCTGGCCAGCTATCGCATCGCGACCGCCCTGCTGGTCCAGAACCCGGACTGTCAATCCCATATCCAAGACCTGGCGCGCGCCTCCATTGCAGCCTTGGGTTTGAAATGAGCCAGTGGATCTCCCTAAGTCTAGCGCCATAGGTTGCGGCGAACATCCCTAGTCAGACCTGAATCCGCATTGACCTCATCCCCTTCCAGATGGTAATCATGTAGGGTTGCCCGAGTCCTGAGATTCGAGGCAAAGCGCGGCCTCACGCAGGGGTGGACATAGGCTGGGCGGCATTCCCCGAGTCCCGGCTTGGTCTTGGTCAACGCGCCGGACGAATTTTGCATCTCACCCCCAAAGTGCGCTGGTGCCACGGGCTCCCCCCGTTCGCGCAGGCAAGTTGGCTCCGGCATGGCCGGGGCCGTCAGAAAAGATGAAGGAGTCTCAATGAAGCGGTCTTCGACAGCGTTGGCTGTCGCACTCATGGCGATTTTCGTGGTAGCCGGTTGCAACGACTACGGCAATACGTTCCAGGCGAACACAGGTGCAAGGTTGGTATTTCTCTCTCCTTCGCAAGTCAGCGCTGGCACTGGTGATTTTAACCTCGCAATCCAAGGCCAGGGTTTCGTGTTACAGACGGTCGTTCAATGGAATGGCAAGCCTTTGGCGACCACCGTTGCGGTAGATAGCACGGGTGCCGCTCTCGGAAACCTTGTAACCGCCGCCGTCCCCGCAGCTTTGATAGCCAAGCCAGGTACTGCCACCATTATTACCGTGAATCCTGCCCACGGCGCAGGCATGAACGGACTCTCCAATTCGATCGCCTTCATCATCAATTCGCCGCCGAATCCTACCCCTACACTCACTTCCGTCACTCCAAATACCTCAGTAGCGAGCAACTCCGGGTCGTCACCACTGTCAATCACTCTGACCGGCACAAACTTTCTCACGAATACAGATCCCACTCAGGCGTCCCAGGTCATTTGGACAGTGAACGGAACGCAAACGCAACTAGCGGTCGGAACAATTTCTGCCACTTCGATCGCCGCGACCGTCGCCCCAAGCCTGCTCGTGAACACCAGCTCCAGCAGCATGGTCGCCAGCCTCACTGTCTTTAATCCGCCGTCTCCTCCTTCTCCCGGCTGCACCATCTCTTGTACCGGTGGTGGTGGCGGCGGTTCGAGCAACGCGCTATCGTTCACAGTTTGCGCTGCGGGACAATCCTCATGCGCGGCGGCAATGTCGGCGAAGGCCAGCGCGGGCGCCCTCGTCGCCGAAGAAATGCCAGCCGTAAGCCTCGATGGGCGATACGTCGCTTATACAGCGTTGCAGAATGACCGCGCGCACATTTTCCTGCGCGATACCTGCGAAGCCGCGGCCTCAGATTGCCAGCCACGCACTACCATGCTGTCAGTAGCAGCTGATGGCACTCTCGCAAATGACGAAAGTCATTCCCCTTCCATCAGTTCCGACGGACGCTTTATCGCCTTTAGTTCCGCCGCCACAAACCTTGTCGAAAATGCTCCACCGGGTCGCCAGGTCTATTTGCGCGATACTTGTGCCGGAGCTGCGAATTCCTGCAAGCCTGCCACACAACTCGTCTCTCTCGATTCGAACGGAACCTTGGTCGGAACCGAAAGCATCCTGCCTTCAGTCAGTTCTTCGGGGCGCTTCATCGCTTTTCTATCCGTCACACCAACTCACTCGGCGAATCAGGCGTCCGCGTCGTTGAAAAATCCCGCGAGTGGCAACAACAGCGGATACCGCCAGGTTTTTATTCGCGATACCTGTCTCGGCGCCTCCAACTGCACTCCCAAGACCACCCGCATTTCGCTACAGCCAGGTGACGGGGCTGGATCCGCCGCAAAGCCCGCGGGTCCCGCTCTCAGTGGTAATGCGGTGCGAGTCGCCATCCCGGGTGGAAACGCCGCCACTCTCTTCACGCGCTCGGTCGCCGTGGACGATCGCGTCTTCTTGGCCATCGCGAACCAGCAGCACTAAACTTTGATCCTTGATTACGCGAGTGTGCTCATCCACAATCTTCTCGCGATTTGAATTCTAGCGTGAGCGCACCCTTGTTTGGCTCAACAAATACCGTTACAACCAGCACCGGCAAAACCATACTCGTCACCGGAGCCGGCGGCTGCATCGGCTCCGCTCTTACCCACGCGCTAGCTTCCAGCAATTCTCATTTCCTAATTCTTCTCGATCATTCCGAACAGAATCTCTACGACATCGATCTGCAACTCTCCGCCGTCGGAAAATCTTCTTACGTCGCCGTCCTGGGAGATATTCTCGACGCGCCTCTAATGACCGAACTTTTTGAACGCTATCAACCTCAAACGATTTATCACGCCGCCGCTTTCAAACACGTCCCCCTCATGGAATCCAATCCTCTCGCCGTCGTTCGGAACAATGCCCTCGGCACCTGGGAATTGGCCAAGACCGCCGTCCGCTTCGGCGCTGAGCGCCTCCTCATGATTTCCACGGACAAAGCCGTCAATCCCCACAGCATCATGGGAGTATCCAAGCGCGTCGCCGAACTGGCTCTGCTCGCTGTGAACGATTCGGACGCAAGCACCGCAAAGACAAGCATTGCCCGGACAAGGTTGAACGCCGTGCGTCTCGGAAACGTCCTCGGCTCCCAAGGAAGCGTCGGCCCGTTGTTTCGTCAGCAAATCCAGCGCGGTGGCCCCGTAACCGTGACTCATCCCGATGCCACACGTTATTTTCTGATGCTCAGCGAAACTGTAGAACTCATCATGGCCGCCGCTGCCCTCGACGATTTCGGCACCATCTTCATTCCCAAAATGTGCGAACCCGTCAAAATCCTGGATTTCGCCCGCCGCACGATTCAGGAAATAACTCCCTCAGCTTCTAGCGAAATCGAGATTGTCCTGACGGGCCTGCGTCCGGGCGACAAATTGGAAGAAGAGCTGGTTTACGCTAGTGAAGTCCTGCAACCTTCCAGCGACGAGCGTCTCTACCGCGCACACGGTCCGCAGCGCGACGCGCAAACTTTGGCCGCCGCGCTACAAAACATTTCCGAGAGTATCCGTGAGCGCAATCTCACCGCGCTGCTCGCCGCAATCACCAAACTCGTTCCCGAATACCAACCGAGCGAAACTCTTCTCGCGCTTTTGAATCCGTCGCTCGCCTGAGAAAACCTTGAAACGCAAAATCGCCGTCCTTACCACTTCCCGCGCCGACTACAGTCATCTCTACTGGCCGCTCCGCGATCTTTCCGCGCATCCCGAAGTGGATCTTAAACTCATCGTACTCGGCTCGCATCTCTCTCCCGAATTCGGCCACACCCTCCGCGAAATCGAAAACGACGGTTTCCCCATCGCTGCGAAAATCGAATGTCTCTTGAGTTCCGATTCCGACGTTGGTATGGCCAAAACCATTGGCGTCGCCACGCTCAGCCTTGCCGACTGCCTCGGCCAGATGCGTCCGGACATTCTTCTCTTGATCGCCGATCGCTACGAAATGCTCGCCCCAGCCTCCGTCGCTCTGGCCCTTCGCATACCCATCGCCCACATCGAGGGTGGAGAAATCAGCGAAGGCGCCATTGACGACGCCGTTCGAAACGCCCTCACCAAGATGAGCCACATTCATTTCACTTCCACCTGCGAAGCCCGCCGCCGCATCATCGCTATGGACGAAGAAGAGTGGCGCGTCCATCGCGCGGGTGCTCCTTCGCTCGACCATTTGCGCCGCAACACTCTGTACTCGCGCGAAGTTCTCCAATCTCAGTTGAGAATCAATCTCGACAAGCCTTCCATCCTCGTCGCCTATCATCCTGTCACCATCGCGCGTGACACCCTCCAGGAAGCTGATGCGCTCTTCGAAGCCCTCGCATCTCTACCCGAACAGATTCTTTTCTGCTACCCCAATGCCGACGCCGGCAGCCGCGATCTAATCGCTCGCACGCGCAGCTTCGCCGCCTCCCGAAAAAACTCCCACGTCTTCGTCAATCTTGACGCCCTCACTTATTGGAGCCTACTCCGCCAGGTCGACGTCTTCCTCGGAAACTCTAGCAGCGGCATCATGGAGACCCCCTCGTTCGCTCTGCCCACCGTCAACATCGGTCTTCGCCAACAAGGCCGCGAACGCGCACGAAACATTATTGACGCCGCTCCGAATGCCAGCGCGATTCTCGAAGCTCTCCGCACCGCGCAAACTCCCGCGTTTCGAGAAACACTCCGCGGCATGACCAATCCGTATGGCGATGGCGCCGCCTCCGAAAAAATCGTTCAAGTCCTCACCACCGTTCCCTTTTCCCAAGCGCTCCTGATGAAGCGTCATGCCCCAACTCCCGCTTTCATCAATCCCGCTAATCCCCAGCAATGAGAATCCCGCTCTCCGCTCCCGACATCACCGAAGTCGAAATCGCCGCCGTCACCGCTGTCCTTCGCACTCCCCGCTTAAGCCTCGGCCCCCAAATGGAAAAGTTTGAGCACTCCCTCGCACACTACGTTGGCACTTCGCATGCCATTGCCGTAAGTTCCGGCACGGCCGCGCTCCATCTCTGCATTCGCGCCCTCGGCATCTCCGACGGCGATGAAGTCATCGTTCCATCTTTCGCCTTCATCGCCGTCGCCAACGTTCTCCGCTACGAGCGTGCCGTCCCCGTTTTCGTTGATATCGATCCTCACACGCTCAATCTCGATCCCGCCCGCATCGAAGAAGCCATCACCCCGCGAACCCGCGCCATCATCGTCGTGCACACTTTCGGATGTCCTGCCGCACTCTCCGACATCTTGGAAATCGCTCGCCGTCACAATCTCCATGTCATCGAAGACGCTTGCGAAGCCCTCGGCGCGCAATTCGACAGCCGCAAAGTTGGATCCTTCGGAGACGTTGGGGTTTTTGGCTTCTATCCCAATAAACAAATCACCACCGGCGAAGGCGGTATGATCGTCACAAACGATTCGAAACTCGCCGCGCTCGCTCGTAAACTTCGCAATCACGGCCGCAACGATTCCGCCGATTGGCTCCAGCACGAAGAGCTCGGCTACAACTATCGAATCTCCGAATTGAATTGCGCCCTCGGCGCCGCCCAGCTCCAGCGCATTGAACCCATTTTGGAACGACGCGAAGCCATTGCCTGCGAGTACCACCGCCGTCTGGAAAACCATCCTGACCTGGAGCTGCCCGCCATTACGGTGCCGCGCTGCCGCATTAGTTGGTTTGTCTACATCCTGTGCTTGAGCAATCGCTTTTCAGCCACTCACCGCGATCGCATCATCAGGGGAATGTCATCACGGGAAATTGCCTGCGGCCGGTACTTCGCTCCCATTCATCTCCAGCCCGCCTACCGCTCCCAACCACACCGCTGCATGGATCTCACCCAAACCGAATCCATCGCGCCGCGTACCCTCGCCCTCCCCTTTTTCAACAGAATCACTAACGATCAAATTGCCGAAGTCTGCGATGCTCTCGTCAGTCTTTTGCCCTCCATGACTCAATAAAAAACGGGCTCCCCAAGAAAGTCGGAAAGCCCGGTGCTATGGCCCGAGGAAGAAATTCAAGTCTTCAACTTAACCCGTCACTCCCTCGATGCTCGAACAATCTAACGAAATTCTTTGTAGGGGCGCAGCATCGCTGCGCCCGCCGCGCCCAGTCTCCGGACGCAATACCCCATTGCGGCCCACTCCGAAGACGACCCGCACTCTTTGTTTAGCCCAGAAATCCCAAATTCCCCGTCGTGAAATTCGCCAGGTTCGGAAAAATTCCTGCCAAATCCGTATTCGCCACTCCAAACCACGATGCCAGCGTCGCCGCATATTGATCCACTGACGTCGACGGAATCCATCGTCCATTGCTGCCGGTATCATCCGAACCACCCAAAGCCAGCGTCGGAAAAGTTCCATACATCGCATTGCCTTTTACTGCCCCACCCAAAACGAACTGGTGCCCGCCCCACGCATGGTCCGTCCCCGCATTCGAACCCGGCTGGAACGTCCTGCTGAACTCCGACAGCGTGAACGTCGTGACGTTGCTAGCCACTCCCAGCTCCCCAGTCGCTTTATAGAACGCCGACATCGCCTGGCTCAGTTGCGTCAGCAAGTTCGCTTGCGTTCCCAGTTGGTCGCTGTGCGTATCGAAGCCGCCCAGCGAGCAGAAGAAAATCTGCCGGTTGATGGTCAGCGCACTGCGCGCCGCAATTACCTGCGCCACCTGCTTCAACTGTGATGCCAGTCCGTTCTTTGCCGGGAACACCGTCTGAATCGCCGGAATATTCTTCAACGCGTTCGCCAGCACTATGCCTTCTTGAATCGATTGACCCGTCACCGTGCTAGCCGCTTGCACCAGCGACACTCCCGTATCAAACGTGAGCAGTTGTTGCAGTGCCAGAAACCGTGCCTGCGCCGCCGCCGAGCTATCGAATCCCTGCGCGCCCGGCGTGCTCCCCGGACTCATCGTAAACGGCCGCGTCGCATCGCCCGTGCTGAAGATTGGATTCCCAGCCACCGAGAGGATCGGTGGAAACAATGCTGCGCTGTTGAATGTGGGCGCAATCTTGTCCGCAATTTTTCCTGCCCACCCGGCGTTTGGCATTCCTTTCAGCTGCGTCGTCTGCCACTGGTTTTGCTGATCCGAATGCGAAAATAAATTCTCCGGCAGGTTTTGGTATTTCTGATAATTCTGCCGAGTCGTCGGCTGCACTAATGTGCCCACGTTGGCCAGCACTGCCAGCGCCTTGTCCGTATTGAACAGGCCTTGCAGTTCAGGCGCGCTCGGGTGCAAACCAAAACTCGCCTGGTTGCCGATCTGCAGCGGAAGCAATGACGCCTGCGACAGTGCCAAGTTCGCCCGGATCGTTTGATAGTTCAGATAGCCCGTCGAATCAATCGGCACGACCATGTTGTTCGCATCGTTTCCGCCAAACAAGAAGATGCAAACCAGCGCTTTGTAGTTCGCTGTTCCTTGCGCCAGCGCGCTCACCAATCCAAATTTGCTCAACCCCGCAACGAGTGAAGCCGTCGCGGCCGAGCAGCATGCCAGTCGCACAAAGTCTCTTCGTGTATGAGCCGCCATCTCGTTTCTCCCTTTTGCGAACTAGCGCTGCACCTGATATTGCGACGACGAGGTCACCAGATAAATCGCCGCCTTCGCCTGGTTTGTCAGATCGTTGTTCGAAGGCGGAGTCGCCACCGTGATCGTTCCGATCGCCGTCAGCATGCTCTGCTTCATCGAGTCAGACATCGTCCCGTGCAAAAACAAATTATTCAGCCATGCCACCATCTGGTCCGGCGTTCCTGCCGTGACCACCGGACTGAAGTCCAGCTTCGTACTTCCGCTGATGCTCCCGTAGACAATCGAATTCAGGAAGTTCACTCGCGCCAGGCTCGTGTTCGTGTTGAAAATCGCGAATTCCGGGCCGTTCAGCGTTGTTTGCGGAATCAAGTTGTCCGGCGGGAAGAAGTTGAACACGCTCCCCGAATTGAAAATGTCCTGCGACATTCCCGCGCCCTTGCTTTCGAATCCGGAACCGTCGCTTGCCGCATGAAACGCCCGCGCCACGCTTACCATCATCACGATTGGCTCGCGCAGTTTGCCGTCGCCTGGGTCCGCCATTGTCGACGAGTCCCCTCGACGCGCTTCCGCATCCAGCAGAATCGCCGCCACCGTCGCTTGCATGTCCCCCCGCTTCCCCGATCCATACGAATTGAATTTGCCGCTTATAAACGCCTGCGAAACTCGCTGCACGTACGCCGCACTCGGATTGCTCGTCACCAGCTTCTCGATCAACTGTTTGCAAACGAACGGCGGCAAATTCGCGTGATTGAAAATGATCGTCAACACGCTGTCCAATTCCTGCTCCGCTGATTGCCCCGCCGCCACGCTCTGTCCCAGAAATGTTTTTGCTCCCGCGTCGTGATTCGATTCGAACGGCAACATCGGCCCGCCGTAGTACTCCGGATTGTGTTTCACCAGCGATGCGCCTGGCTGCGTTGGGTAGGTCCATCCCGTGAGCGACCGCCCCAACGCCATCACGTCATCCTGCGTGTACGTTGGCACCGGATTTCCTGAGCCATCCAGAACCGCCGTCCCATCCGGATTCAACTGGTTCAATCCCAGCGTGAAGAGCTGCATCAACTCGCGCGCATAATTCTCGTTGGCGTGTTGCCCCGTTCCGGGCTTGTCGTTGTTCACCATGTCCAGCCAGTGACCCATTGCCGGCGTCAGCGTCACGTCTTTCATTACGTTGTAGTAATTTCCAAGGCCGTCATTCGTCAGCGCCTGCGCATAATTCGTGTACCCCGTCGGGTCGCTCACTTTGTTTTCGCCCACCACCCAAATTTCATTCAGCGAAAACGCCAGCCGCTGTCGCAATTGGTCGGAGTTATTCACCGCATTGAAGAAAAATTGCGTCTGCACGTTACCAAGCCCCATGTCCGTCGGCGCCGGCGTTGGATACACCGTCGCCGGTTCCGCAAACTGGCTTTGCAGCAGCGTATCGAACCCCGTCTGTTGCAGCTGATTTACCTGCTCTGTCGACGGCCCAAAGCTCGATTGCTCCAAGAACCGTACCGCTGCCGCCGCGGAAATCACCGTACCGTTGTTCACGATTTGCGCCATCAGCGTGCCCGATGTTGCTCCACCCGGATCAGGATTTGTCACCGTCACCGGCACACTTCCCACTTGCGCCAGTACTGCCGAGCCCGTTGCCAACAATTCCGTTGGTGAAGCAAACACTGTCTTCAGCGTTTGCCCCCCAAACGTAACCGTGGCACCCTTCGCAAATCCGCTTCCCGTCAGCGTGATCACGAATCCGCCCAAGCCCATGCTGTTAGGATCGACTCCCGCTAAGACCGGAATCGCATTTTGCAGCGTAACTGCGCCCGTGCCCTGTTTCGTCGTATCCGCCGCGCTCGTCGCCGCGATCGTGATCGTATTTGGGTTCGGCAACACCGCGGGAGCTGTGTATAGCCCTTGCGCCGTAATCGTCCCGGTTGCCACAGCACCACCGGCTACTCCGTTTACCGACCAAGTTACGCTTTGATTCGAATTCCCCGTCACCGTTGCGCTAAACGGTTGCTGCCCGCTTGCGCGAATCGTCGCTGTGGCCGGAATCACCTGCACATTGATGTTGGTGTTGTTCACTACCTGCGCGTTTATGCCCGCCGACACAATCGTCCCCGGATCGGGGTTTTTCACCGTAATCGAGATGCTTCCCACTTGCCCTGCCGTCGCCGTGCCCGATGCTGTGAGCTGCGTCGAAGAAGTCCGCGTCGTTGTCAGCGCCGCAGTTCCGAAATAAATTGTCGCGCCATTCGCGAAGTGCGCCCCATTCACCGTCAAGCTGAACGTTCCCACCTGAATCGAAGTCGGCGTGGCCGTGGTGATTTGTGGTACTGGATTGTCCAGCGTGACCGCACTACTCGCCGTCTTCGTCGAGTCCGAAGTCTCCACCGCTCCAATCGTGATTCCATTCGCCGCTGGTGGAAATTCCGGCGCTATATACACTCCCGCAGCGGAAATCGTTCCCGTGGCTGCGTTGCCACCCGCCACGCCATTCACCGTCCAGCTCACCACCGCCGTTTTTCCATTCATCTGCGCCGTAAACGGTTGTGAATCACCGCCGCGAACTGTCGCAGTTGTTGGCGTCACCGTCAGCACGTCTAGCGGTGGTGGATTGCCGCCACCGCCAAGCGTCGTCCAGCCCGCGCAACCCGCTAGAAGGAAAGCCAATAAACCCACTGCACCTACGAATTGACGTTTCACGGCTTCCCCCCTCGGTGCACAACCCAGCGAACATCCCGGAGCCATTCGAGACACAAATCGCTGTCTCTCCCGAACCCCGTTGCATGTGTTTAGTTACTGCCTGGCTGAGTTGTGTGAGGGTATGTTTATTCAATCGACAAGACTACTGTCCTGAAGGCCAGAAACTGGGCAACAGCCCACGCAGCCCATTACTAGAGAACGCTTTCAATTACTCATTGTGCGCGAACATTAGCGCCGTTACCGCATTCGTATGCGTCACCAGCCACGATTCACTGGCTACAGATTTCAACTTTCAGTTAAACCGCACCTTAATATCCGGCCGCTTCTCCAAATGCACTGAATCAATAAACCGCACTTGCCGCTCATCCAGTGTCAATATCATTGAGCTTGTTCGCACACCCTCACCAAAAAACCGCACGCCCTTCAACAAATTTCCATCCGTCACGCCAGTGCAAGCAAAAATCATTTTCTTCCCCGGCGCCAGGTCCTCCGTGTCATAAATCCGTTTCGTATCCTTCACTCCCATTTTTGCCAGCCGCTCCGCATGTTCCGGCTTGCCGATTACCAATCGCGCCAGAATCTGCCCGTTCAAGCAACGCAGCGCCGCCGCCGTCAACACACCCTCCGGCGCGCCCCCCGTGCCCATTACCGCATGAACTCCCGTCCCCACAACCGCCGATGAAATTCCCGCCGAAAGATCACCGTCTCCGATCAATCGTATCCGCGCCCCCGCTGCCCGAATCTCTTCAATCAGTTTCTCGTGCCTCGGCCGGTCCAGCACCACCACCACCAGATCCTCCACGTCGCGCTCCAGCCGTTTCGCGATGGCCTTCAGGTTGTCCGCCACCGGAGCATCCAGCTCCACCGCGCCCTTGCACGACGGCCCCACCACAATTTTTTCCATGTACAAATCCGGCGCGTGCAGCAATCCGCCGCGGTCGCTCGCCGCCAGCACTGCAATGGCGTTTGCCGCTCCCGTCGCACACAAGTTCGTGCCCTCCAGCGGATCCACCGCTATATCCACTTGCGGAAAAAGTGATTTCGGCGCGTGCGTCGCCAGCCCTACTTTCTCTCCGATGTACAACATCGGCGCTTCATCCCGCTCGCCCTCGCCGATCACAATCGTCCCGTCAATCTCCACCGAGTCCATCGTCTTGCGCATGGCTTCCACAGCCACTTCATCCGCATGGTGCCGGTCGCCAAATCCCATCGTGCGCGCCGCAGCAATCGCCGCATTTTCCACCACGCGCAAAAAATCAAGGCTCAGTTGTTCTTCCATCCGTCCCTCGCTCAAGTTCTTGGTAGCGCCGGCATCCCTGCCGGCGTTTTTTCACGGCCCACCGTAACCCTGCTCATCTCTTTACCCCGACCGGGTCGGGGCGGCGGCCAATCATAGGCCAAACTCCCTCCCATCGTCGACATAAGAGAAAAATATCGTCGATCTATCCGCACCTTCAACCTTCACTTCGCCTTCGAAATAGAGTGAGCGTGTTCCCCGGTGAGTCGCCCGGGTGTATATTGTCATTTTGCCGACAGGGTAGAAATCTAGCCTAATTCCAACGAGGTGAGTCTTTGGCGCACAGCGCTTCCTTTCCCGTTTCGCCCCCTTCGCAAAGCGCCGTTTTCCCTCGCGTGGCCAGCATCCCTTGGTACGTCTGGTGTTCCGCCGTCGCCGTAACCTCCACGGCCATTGGCCTCTATTGGGACATTTCATGGCACACTTCCATCGGTCGCGACACTTTCTGGACTCCCGCGCACTTATGCATTCACTTTGGAGCCATCCTCGCGGGACTTTCCAGCACCTATTTGATCCTCACCACAACTTTCGGTAAGAATCCTGCCAAACAAGAATCCTCCGTAAAGATCTGGGGATTTTACGGACCCTTGGGAACCTTCGTCTCCCTCTGGGGCGGACTCACCATGCTCACCTCCGCTCCTTTCGACGATTGGTGGCACAACGCTTTCGGCCTGGATGTTCAAATCCTCAGCCCGCCGCATGTGGTTCTCATTCTCGGGATTTTCATTTTGGGGTTAGGAGGATTATTCCTAATCATCGCAGAGATGAATCGCGCGAACGAAGAGACCCGCGCGAGCCTCAATCGCATTTTTCTCCATGTCGGTTGCATGCTCACGATTCTGCTCTTGATGCTGATCTCCGAATACAGCAGCTACACGCTGTCTCACAGCGCCATCTACTACCGCGCGCTGGCGCTGGCCATGCCCCCTGTTCTCGTCGGCATTGCACGCGCTTCCGGCTACAAATGGGCGGCCACTAAGGTTGCGCTCATCTATTTTGTGCTATGGCTCCTGGCGCTTTGGCTGGTACCCCTGGTGCCGGCCGAACCAAAGCTAGGGCCCGTCTATACGCGAGTCACTCATCTCATCCCTCTCGAATTTCCGATCTTGCTTTTCGCTGGAGCTGCCGCGCTGGATTTTCTGCTGGATCGCCTATCGGGGCGCAATAAATGGTTGCAAGCTGCCGTTGGCGGCGCAGGTTTTTTAATCGCCATGATCGTCGTGCAATGGCCCGTCGGAAGATTTCTGATTTCCCCTCTCGCGGAGAATCGCATCTTCGGCACCAACTACTATCCCTACATGCTGCCGCCGAGCGAATATCACCTCAACCACCAATTTGAATTCTACGAGACCTCTCGCGCACAGTTTTGGGTGGGAATGCTCATTGCCCTCGCCGCTGCTTTTGTCATGACGCGCCTCGGCCTTGCCTGGGGCGATTGGATGCGTAGGGTGAAGCGTTAACTCTATGAAGCGCATCTTTCTTTTCTTTTTCGCCGGTTGTCTGCTCTTTGTTTCACGCTCCTCGGCACACGTCGGTAGTCCCGATGTCTTTTATGAAGGCATGGCCGGACCTTATCGGCTTTTCGTCACCATTCGAACGCCCCCCATGGTTCCTGGGATTGCGGAAATTGAAGTGCGCTCGCTCGATGGCGACGCAACCGACATTCGCATCGTGCCCCTGCGCGCTGTTGGAGAGGGTTCGGAATACGCTCCTCCTTCAGATCGCATGTTGCGCTCGCAAGCCGACACTCAGTATTTCACGGGCAAACTCTGGCTGATGGGATCCGGAGCTTGGCAAGTCCGCCTGGAGGTGTTTGGAACCCATGGCAAGGGTGACACAGCCGTCCCTGTTCCCGCCGCCGCGCGGCGCACCCTAAGAATGCAGAAGGGCACAGGAGCTTTGCTTCTCGTCTTGATGTTTCTTCTCGTCGCCAGTCTCATCGCCATTTTCGGCGCGGCCGCGCGGGATGGTCAGTTGGACCCGGGCGTGGCGCCCACCACGCCGCAACGCCGCCGTGGAAGAATCGCCATGGCTGTCACCGCAGTTGCAATCGTCGCTGTTCTCTATTTGGGGAACATGTGGTGGGACGCCGCTGCCAGCGGCCGTGCTGAAATGATGATGTACAAAGCGCCCCCTCTCGACGCGACTCTGCAAAACACAAACACGCTCGTACTCAAGATGGGATTTTCTTCCTGGCATGACCGTCGCAAAACCATGTTGCTCGACAAAATCATTCCTGACCACGGTCATCTAATGCACCTCTTCCTGATCGGGCAGCCCAACCTGGATCGCTTCTATCACCTGCATCCCGAGCAGACCGCAAAGGACACTTTCACGGAAAATTTGCCCGCCGTTAGCGCCGGGAATTACGCCGTCTTTGCCGATATCGTTCGCGAATCCGGCTTTCCGGACACCATGACCACGCAAATAACCCTGCCAGCCGTGCCCGGTAATCCTCCCGCCGGTGATGATTCCGAAGCCATGGTGGCAAACCTCCCCGATCCGTCCGACGCGAAAAAAACTGCGACGAGTTCGACCTTGCCCGATCACAGCCGTTGGGAATGGATTCTCGACACTCCTACAATCCACGCGCGCCGCCCCACGCTTTTGCGCTTTCGCATTTTCGACAAAGATGGCAAACCCGCCACAGACCTCCAACCATACATGGGCATGGCCGGTCATCTTGTCATCGTCAAACGTGATCTCACCGTCTTTGCGCATGTCCATCCCTCGGGCTCCATGCCTATGGCTGCTCTCATGCTCCTCGAAAAACAGCAAGGCAGCACCAGTGCAGAAATGACGGGTATGCCTGGAATGTCCACAGCCATGCCTGCCGAAGTTACCTTTCCATACGGTTTCCCCGAACCTGGCGACTATCGTCTCTTTGTCCAAGTCAAGCGAAGTGGCCAGGTCCAGACCGCCTCTTTTGACACACGAGTCGATCCCTAGCACTAAGTGCCCGTTAAACGTTATAGTGCCCCCGAGGAAAAACACTCATGAGCAAAAAAACTGAAATCTCCCGCCGCACTTTCCTGGCAAACGTGGCCGCCGGTAGCGCCGCATGCGCCATCGTTCCGAGCAGCGTTCTCGGCCGTGGTGGAGTCACTCCTCCCAGCGATACACTGAACATCGCTGCCGTCGGCGTCGGCGGAATGGGTCGTGCCAATCTGCTCAACCTCACCAGTCAGAACATCGTCGCCCTCTGCGACGTGGACTGGAGCTACGCCGACAAAGGTTTCAGCCATCTCGACATCGAAATCGAAAATCTCCAGAAGCGTATCGCTGGCACCGCTCCACCACCGCGCAAAAGGGAGGCCCCGGAGCCATTTGATCCCGTCAAAGCCCAAGCCCGGATCGATGCCATGATCAAGCTCAAGTCCGTCCAACTCCCCAAAGCCAAGCGCTACACCGATTTTCGCGAAATGCTCGACCGCCAAAAAGATATCGACGCCGTCGTCGTCGCCACTCCTGATCACATGCACGCTTCCATCGCCCTCGCCGCCATGGAGCTTGGCAAACATGTCTACGTCCAGAAGCCGCTGTGCTGGTCCGTCGAAGAGGCTCGCAAACTTTCGCGTCGCGCCAAAGAAACCAAAGTCGCCACCCAAATGGGTAACCAGGGTCACTCCTCAGATGATGGACGCACCGCCGTCGAGTATATTTGGAGCGGCGCGATCGGCGACGTGCGCGAGGTTCACATCTGGACAAATCGCCCGCTCGGTTTCTGGCCCCAGGGCGTCCCGCGCCCAGAGGCGCCAAAGGCCGGCGCCGAACCTCTCAAATGGAGCGGCCGCGACGTCGATGCCCGCCTCGCTTCCGCCACCTACGGCGACTATCCCGTCCCCGACGGTCTCGCTTGGAGTCTTTTTCAAGGCACATCCGCCTCGAATATCGACTACCACCCCATCTATCACCCTTTCAACTGGCGCGGCTGGACCGATTGGGGCGTCGGCGCCATCGGGGACATGGGTGCTCATTTGATCGACCACACCATGTGGGCGCTTAACCTCGGTTTTCCTTCCAGCGTCGAAACTGTCTCGACGCCTTTCAACGGTGTCTCCTATCCGCGCTCCACTCTTACTTTCTACGATTTTCCCGCTCGCGGCAGCATGCCTCCCGTCCGTCTCACTTGGTACGACGGCGGCCTCAAGCCCAACAAGCCCGAAGAACTCGGCGACGAAGAGTTGAAACAAGAAGGAGGTGCCCTGCTCATCGGCAGCAAAGGCAAGCTCCTCTACGACACCTATGGCTACAAGCCCCGCCTCTTGCCCAAATCACTCCACGATTCTTTTGGCAAGCCCCCGCAAAAACTTCCGCGCATCGCCGGAGAACATCACGAACTAAACTGGGTAGACGCCGCCAAGGGTAAAGTCGAATCCTCCTGCCCGTTCGAATACGCTTCCCGCCTCACCGAGGTCATGCTCCTCGGCGTAGTCGCCCTCCGCGCCGGAAAAAAGATCTACTACGACGGCCCCAACATGCGCATCACCAACGCTATCGCCGCCAACGACTTCTTGCGCCGCGACTACCGCCAAGGCTGGTCCATCTAGAAGAAGCTGCCGCTGTCTGTGGGCATCCTTCCCACAGCTAATCAGCCATCTATTGACATTTACTTTATTTATCTCTATTGATTGTTTGCACTTCGACATTACCTTACAAAATATGCGGCTCCGCCCCGAGCTGCCTGAGAGCTTACTCATGCGCAGAAACCTTCTTTGCACCTTCGCTGCTCTATCTTTACTCCTGCTCGCGCCCAACAGCCACGCCCAGTCCAATTCGCCATCGATTTCCTCGCTGGTCTCTAGCTCGCGCTCACCCGTGGTGCTTCTCTCTGGTTACAAGGTCCAGATTATTCCAGGTATTGACTCATCCGGCGGAAAGATATGGAAAGAGCGCGGCTTAACGATAGAGATCGAATTGTGCTGCGGCTTCGGCAATGC
>JBGPDI010000078.1:0-22424 GCA_041482215.1 Candidatus Acidiferrum sp.
TGAATCGCACGCTCTCCGGCAATTTCGGCTACAGCTTCAGCGATAGCAACCAGCTCCGCCTCACTCTTCGAAACAACTCCAGCATTGCCGGAATTCCCGGGCAAACCGAATTCGAACCGCCCAGCCTCTACCAGCGTTATGTCGCTCAGGTTTTCAGTTCCAGTGCCCGCTGGAATTTCTCCACTGGCAAACACTGGCGCCACGAGATCAGCGGCGGCGAATCTTACACGAGCCAGCACAACTACAATCCCCAGCAAAGTTTTTTTGCCACTGATCCCAATGCGTTCTGCCCGCAGACCAATCCCACGGCCGTCCCGACCGCCGAATTCTGCGATTTCCCAAGCGACAGCCGTTTGCAGTACAACCGCGCGAACGTGAGCGCTCAAACAAGCTATCTGCTCTCTAATTTCGGTGTCACCGCCGGCTACCAATATGAAGTTGAAAACGCGGCCCTCTCCTCAATCGATGTCAGCCATGCCCGTCGCAACAATCAAGCTGGCTTTTTGGATTTCCGTTACCGCCCGCATCCGCGCATCTCTCTTAATTTCGGCGGCCGCGCAGAAGCCAACGCCAGTTTTGGCACACGCTTCGTTCCGCGCGCAGGCGCATCTGTCGTTGTCCGCTACGGCAAGGGTTTTTGGGGCGACACCCTATATCGCGTTTTCTATGGCGAGGGTATCAAGGAGCCGCGCTTCGACCAGATCTTCGGCGACAACTTCGGCGATTTCGGCAATCCATCGCTTAAACCCGAATCCAGCAAGACTTGGACCACCGGCATTGAGCAAAAGCTGCTCGAAGATCGGATTCACTTCTCCGCCGAATACTTTTCCAGCCGCTTTTACAACATCGTCAGCTTCGAGTTCTGCACGCCCGCCAACAACAACTGTGACCTCACCCTTCCGGGCTCGCCGTCCTTCTTTGGATATTTTTTCAACACCGACCTCGCCCGCGCTCGTGGCATCAACCTCACCGGCGAAGCCAGAATTACTCGCTGGCTGAACTTGGCGGGGAACTACACCTACGACGACAGCCGCGTCCTGGCCTCCCCCAACGCTTTCGATCCTTCGCAGCTTCCTGGAAACCACTTGGCCCGGCGTCCCGTCAATTCCGGTTCACTCACATTAAACGCCGCCTATCGCCGCTTCGGCATGACGCTAGGCGGCTATTTCACCGGAGTTCGCACAGACACCGATTTTCTAGGGCTCGGCTTCACGAGCAATCCCGGTTACGCGCGCTTCGACATCGCCACTCACTACGACATTGGCTATGGTGTTTCACTTTACGCGCGCGTCACCAATCTCTTCGACAAGCAATACCAGGACGCCCTGGGCTACCCCGCTCTTGGCCGAGATTTCCGCGCAGGCGTTCGCTACACGTTCAAAGGTAAAAACTGATGCCCCCGCTCTGCTTCAATCCACTGGTAGGGGCGCAGCACCGCTGCGCCCTTGCTTGGCAAGATTTCTAATTCAAGGAGCCCCTTCTTGACGATCCCTGAACCCATTCTCTTCTGTTGGAGCGGCGGCAAAGACAGCGCCATGGCGCTGCACATCCTGCTCCAACAAGAACAATTCCGGGTCGTCGCTCTTCTCACCACCGTTACCGAAAACTATGATCGCATTGCCATGCACGGCGTTCGCCGTGAACTTCTCCAGCGGCAGGCGGAATCACTCCACCTGCCGCTTCACGAAGTCTTTATTCCACCGCAATGTATCAATCCGATCTACGAAGCGCGCATGGAAGCAGCTCTCCGTTTTTTTTATGATCAGGGCGTTCGAAAAGTCGCCTTTGGAGACATCTTCCTTGAAGATCTCCGCGCCTACCGAGAGAAAAATCTAGCCCGCATCGGCATGACCGCAATCTTCCCCATCTGGAAGCGTGACACGCGCGAGCTGATTCGCCATTTCCACACCCAGCATTTCCGAGCCATCGCCGCCTGCATCGATTCGAAAGTTCTCGATCCCAGTTTTGCTGGGCGCGAACTGGACGAATCCTTCTTCCGCGATCTTCCGCCGCACGCCGATCCTTGCGGCGAAAACGGTGAGTTCCACACCTTCGTCCTCGATGGCCCGATTTTTCAATCACCCATTCCCGTTCGAACCGGTGAAGTTGTAAACCGCGATGGTTTTGTGTTTTGCGATCTACTGCCCCAAATGGAGGAAGCAACAAAATGAACGCCGAAATATCCCGAAATGAAAATCTGCTCTATCGCACGCTGCTCGCTGTCGTCTTGATCCTGCTCGCTGCCGCATTGCGCATCGCTCCGCATCCATGGAATTTCACACCCGTGGGCGCGATGGCATTATTCTCCGGCGCCGTTCTCAAAGACCGCCGCCTCGCCTTTCTCTTTCCCTTGCTCACACTCTTCCTCGGCGACATTTTCATCGGTTTCCATAAACTAATGTTTGTCGTCTACGCAAGTTTCCTTATCAACGTTGCCATCGGCCTTTGGCTCCGCGACCGTCGCAGCGTCACCCGCATCAGTCTCGCCACGCTCCTCGGCGCCATCCAGTTTTTCCTCGTCACCAATTTTGCCGTCTGGCGATTCCTCGGCGGCTTTTACCCAAAGACGGCGGCAGGTCTTGCGGCATGCTACGCCGCCGGAGTTCCCTTTTTTTGGAACACTCTCGCTGGTGACGCCGTCTACGCCGCGCTCTTCTTCGGCACCTACGCTCTTGCCGAGCGTCTGCTCCCTGCACTGCAACCGTCTCGTCAGCGCGCCTCCGATTGAATACCATTGCGCAAACTTTGTAGGGGCGCAGCATTGCTGCGCCCGCTTCGATTGAAAACTCACAACCGGCCAATGCTATAATCTTCATTTTCCTATGACGAAATCCACCCCAGAGGAGACTCCACTCTCACCGGAGCTGCTCGCGAAATACGAGCCGGTCATCGGCCTGGAAGTCCACGTCCAGCTCCTCACACGCACAAAAATATTTTGCGGCTGCTCCACGCGCTTCGGCGATCCGCCGAACACCAACGTATGCCCGGTCTGCCTCGGCTTGCCCGGCACGCTCCCCGTGCTCAATAAACGCGCCGTCGAATTGGGTATGCGCGCCGCGCTCGCATTGCATTGCACGGTTCACGATCATTCGCGTTTCGCGCGCAAGAATTACTTTTACCCGGACTTGCCCAAGGGCTACCAAATCTCGCAATTCGAATTGCCGCTTGCTACCGGCGGCTGGCTTGAAATCGAAGTTGGCGGCCTGCCTGCCGCGGCGGGGGCCAGAAAGCGCATCGGTATTACGCGCCTCCATCTCGAAGACGACGCCGCAAAAAACCTTCACGAAGGCTTCGCGCAATCGGCCACGAAGTCTTACGTGGACTACAATCGTGGCGGCACTCCGCTCGCCGAAATAGTCTCCGAGCCGGACATGCGCACTCCCGAAGAGGCCTATGCTTACCTCACCACGCTCCGCCAAATCTTGCTTTATACCGGCGTCAGCGATTGCAACATGGAGGAAGGCTCGCTCCGCTGCGACGCCAACGTCAGCGTCCGCCTGCGTGGTGCCAAGGAATTCGGCACTAAGGTCGAAGTAAAAAATCTCAACTCTTTCCGCTATCTGCAAAAGGCCCTCGAGTTTGAAATCGAACGGCACATCGGCGTGCTTGAATCCGGCGGACGTATTTCGCAGGAGACGCGCCTCTGGAATCAAGCCGAAAGCCACACCGTCTCCATGCGTTCGAAGGAAAAAGCCCACGACTATCGCTATTTCCCCGAACCGGACCTGCTTCCCGTGCACGTCAGCGAGGCTTGGCGCGAAGAAGTTCTGCGCTCCCTCCCCGAATTGCCCGAGGCCAAGCGCGCCCGCTTCGCTGCCTCTTTCGGCATCACTCCGTACGACGCCGAAGTCCTCACCAGCACGCAAGCGCTCGCCGATTATTTCGAATCCGTCGTCAAAGCCGGTGCCCCCGGCAAAGCCGCCGCCAATTGGATGCAAACCGAACTTCTTCGCGGCTTGAAAGATTCCGGCAAGGAAATTACCGCCAGCCCTGTTGCTCCCGCTGCCTTGGCCGAGCTAGTGAAGCTCGTCGAGTCCGCCAAAATCACCGGCGCGATTGGTAAAAAGGTTTTCGCCACCATGTTTGAATCAGGCCGCAGTGCCGCCGATATCGTCGCCGCCGAAGGTCTCGGCGCTCAGGTCAGCGATTCCGCCATCGAAGAAGCCGCCCGTGAAGTCATCGCCAAGAATCCCGACAACCTCGCCAAATTTAGATCCGGCAACGAAGGCGTATTCAAGTTTTTCGTCGGCCAGGTCATGAAAGCCACCCGCGGCCAAGCCAACCCGCAAGCCGTCAACGACATCGTCCGCAAGCTGCTAACTTGACGCCGCGCAGCCGTAGACTCAACGCGGAACTGTACCGTCGGGTCTGAAGGCCGCCGTGCCCAGCAGGCAAGAAGTGAACGGAGGTTTGGCCACATGGACAAG
Organism: Candidatus Acidiferrum sp.; assembly: GCA_041482215.1. Classification (GTDB taxonomy): domain Bacteria; phylum Acidobacteriota; class Terriglobia; order Acidiferrales; family UBA7541; genus Acidiferrum. The sequence continues at coordinate 4,428 of JBGPDI010000078.1, forward strand.
CGGCTAGAGGAAAAATTTCAATCCGCTCTTGGGTTCATTGTCAGAAGTGGAACCTGGGTGTTCGCAGTGTGGGCGCTTGCGGTGGTCGTACCACTGACATTGTGGGCTGGATGGGCAGGTCACCCAGGGATAGCCGACTTAATCCTTCAGTTAGTCTGTGTTCTATCATTCACATGGGGGGTTGTCGCGCTGCTCCAGCTCCAACGGAATTTACGGAAGCTAGGTCTAGGTCCAGAGGACATGCCGCGAGTATTCTCAAGTCAACGTCCCAACGACCCGGATGAATTGCGCGCATGGCAATGGGGATGGCAATTCATGTTTGCAGTTCTAATGGTATTGCTGTGCATTGTCGCCGTGTCGGTTACAATTTGGCTCAGTGGAAGGTGAGCTTCAAGTTCAAACTAAGAATCGCCAATCAACCTGTCCCGCCTACCCTGGGCATCTCGGAGGCATTCCCGTCAAGATTCGGGTCATGACCGAAACATCTGGACGTATTCTGCGTCTTAGTTGTAGGGACGGCCTTCTTAGGCCGTCCGCGCTCTTTTCCTGTTAAGCTTCCTATACACGACGCGAGGAACTTCCGATGCTGAAAATCGGCGCCAAAGCCCCCACCTTCCGCCTCCAATCCGACGAAGGCAAAGAACTCTCGCTCAAAGACTTCGCCGGCCAGCGCGTCCTCCTATTTCTCTACCCCAAGGCCAACACCACCGGTTGAACAATTGAAGCGTCCGAGTTTCGTGACGCAAAAAAAGAATTCGACAAGCTCGGCGTCGCCATCCTCGGCATGAGCGCCGATCCCGTTAAAGCCCAAGCCTCCTTCAAAGCCAAACAAAATCTGAATTTTCAGCTCCTCAGCGATCCCGCGCACAAAACCATCCGAAAACTCGGTGCCTGGCAGAAAAAACAATTCATGGGCCGCACCTACATGGGCATCGTCCGCAGTTCCTTCCTCATCGGCAAGACCGGCAAGATCGAACACGTTTGGCCCCTCGTCAAAGCCAAAGGCCACCCCGCCGAAGTTCTAAAACATATTTCCCGGTGATAAATAAACGCCAAAACTACACTCGGCGATTTTGAATTCTGCTAATTTCACGCCGTCCGCGCTAAATTTCCTTCCCCCGCCGCTTACTTCCTCCGCTTGGCCCCGTCATAACCACCAAGCAAAGCTCGATGCGCATAAAACTCAATATTGGCTACCTGCTTCTCGCTCTGCTCTTGTCTGTCGTGCTGGCCTTTTCCGCCGCGGCGCAAGACGCGAAGTCTCAAATCAAAGCCGAACTCGACCGCCTCAAACAATCCCTGCGGGAAAACCCACTTAAGAGCCCGGATTTCCCGGACATTCAGTCCACGGTGACCGGCAGCGTCAATGCCGCATCGGAAGCCCTCAATACCGGCAATTTGTACCTTGCCCTGGAAAGGCTCCTTCAGGCCGAAGATCTTTTCCACGGCGCTCACGCGGTCGTCGACAAAACCGACGCTGTCAAATCCAGCTTCCCCGCCTTCGAAGTCGAATGGGAAAAGGCCAGCCAAAACCTCAACGCACTAAACGGCGAGGCCCGCAAAAAAGACTGGCGTTCCGCCCCTCTGGTTGTTCGCGCCTTGGCCGAAACCGCCGAAGGGCGTTCCATCCCTCTTCTCGAAGGTGGCCGTGGCTTCGCCTCCTCCACCAAGCCCACCGACGGACTTTTCTACATTGGCCAAGCCCAGGGCGAAGCCGTCTTCGCCAAATTCACCGCCTCTCTCCTCGTTACAGGGAATTCCTCGTCCTTCCCCCTGCGCTCCTATTTGCCCGAGCTCCAAAAGCTCCAGAAGAAAACCAACGCCGCCTTCAAGCCACCCGCCTCCGTCGATCTCCACCCCAGATTCATCGCGCTGAACTCCGCGCTGAAGCTTGCCGAAGAGCTCGACTCCCAAAAACTCTATGCCGGCGCTCTCTATCAATACCTCGAAGCCACACGCCATTTCGCCATGCTGGAAGCTCGCCCCCTTGATGCTGCCCAGGAATCCGTTGTCAAAGCTAACCTCGCCACTGCCCGAAAAAAGTTCGCCGCGTCCCACCAGGACGACTCCCTCGCCCAGCTCTTCCTCGAGCGCGCCGAATCACAAACAGTTCATCCCGATCGTTCAGCTCCCACCGCTGACGAATGGCGTAGTGCCCGCGTCATCCTCGATCATGTCCTCCCCGCCTACTTCGCGGCAAAGAAGCCCGCCTCCCCGCTCCAGCAAGCTTCCGGCAAAACTGTGGACATCACGCTCGTCCGCTGGCCCTACACTTGAAATATCTCCGACCCAGCAAGTTTGCTGGTCCAGGATGTCGCCTCGCAATACCCCGGCCAGGTCACTTTCGTCACAGAAAACTTCGGAGCTTCCAAGCTTGCCGATAAATTTGGCATCAAAGGCTACCCCGCCGTCTTTGTTGATGACGTCCTCGTCGCCGCCCCCCGCGAATTCGGCTACTTCGGCGAAGTGGAAGGCACCGGCCGCTACGCTCCCTGGCGCAACGCTGCCAGCCAGGAAAAATTCAGAGTCGATCTCGCGCGCATGATCGATCTGATCCTGGCCGGGAGAAAAGACATCGTCACCCGCGAGCATCCCAACCCCACTGGCGCCCCTCAGGAAATTGCTGCTCTTCCCCAGTTCAAACTTACGGATCTTTCCGGCCATCCTCTCTCCGCCGATCAGCTCTCCGGCCGCGTTGTCCTCGTCGAATTCTGGGCTACCTGGTGCCCGCCGTGCCGTTCCACTCTGGAATGGCTCGGCGATCTAAATCGCAAGCATGGCGATAAGCTCGCCATCCTCGCCCTAGCCGTCGAATCTCCCGAGGACCAGATTCGCTCTACCGCTGGTTCGCTTAGTCCCAATCTCCACTGGGCCATCACTGATGCCCCCACCGCTCTGTCCTTCGGCGACATCACCGCCGTCCCCACTCTCTTCCTCTTCGACCGCTCCGGCAAGACCTCCCGCATCCTCTACGGCGCTCCCCCCGACCTCCACGACCAAGTCGAGAAATCTCTCGACTCTCTTCTCCAGTAATGTTTTAACTTGTCTCCAATTACCCTTGTGGTACAATGTCCCTGTTGCATACTGCGCCCCGACCTAGTTCGGGGCGTTTCTGTTTTTGGTGGCACAGGCTTGAGCCTGTGTTCTTTTCCGCTCAGCAATCCCAAAACTCAAATCCAAGGAGACTTCTATGTCCTCTCTCACTGCAAAGGACCTGCTCTTCTCGCATTGATATGCCTCGTAGCATGCCCCGCCGTCCGGCCCGGAGAACTCGAAGCGCTGGCTGGCTTTGGCTAACACTCTTCAGAACCAACACTTCTGAGAATTTCACCTCTAACATCCTTTGCAATCAACACTTACGTAAGTGTTCATTCCGAATGACTTAAACTCTCTTTGGAATCAACACTTATGAAAAGCATAGGGGGGAGGGGGGGTGTTACGGTTAACCAGAACGCAAGTCCATTCCTTCTTACAGCTTTATGTCGCTGGAGGCATCCGAGGAGGCAGGCGTCGCTTCCTCCGACCGTGTCGTAATACAGCTTCCCGTTAAAAGTGAATCTCGAATTCATCCGAGCCAGATGACTTCGGCTCGACGTACAAATTGTCGATCAAGCGCGTCTTGCCGATGTAAACCGCGAGCAGCAAATAGCACGCTTTGCTCACCCGCACGATCGGCTCGAACGACTCCGCATCCACAATCTCCGCGTAATCCATTCGCGCATGACGCTCCGCGCCAAGCACACGCTGAAGCACGGCTTGCAATTGCAGCGCATCGCGCACTCCAGCGGCAAGCTCATCCTTTGCAGCCGCCAGCGCTCGATGCAACGCGGTCGCCGCCTGTCGTTCGTCCGCGTTCAGATAAACATTTCGCGAGGAAAGTGCCAGCCCGTCCGGTTCGCGCACCGGAGGGCAAACCACAATCTCTGTATCTAAATTCAAATCGTGCGCCATTTTCGTAATCAGCCGCGATTGCTGTGCATCTTTGCGTCCGAAGTACGCAAAGTTCGGCTGCACGATCTGCAGCAACTTCATCACGACCGTTGTGACGCCGCGAAAATGGCCGGGTCGCGAGCGCCCCTCGAGTTTGTCACTCAATCCATCGACATTGACGTACGTCGAAAATCCAGCCGGATAGATCTCCGATGGTTCCGGAGCGAAAAGTGAATCCACGCCGGCGCGCTCGAGTTTCTCGCTGTCGCTCTCAAACGTCCGCGGATATTTTGAAAAATCCTCGTTCGGCCCAAACTGTTTCGGATTCACAAAAATGGAAGCAATCACCGGCGAGCAGTCCCGCCGCGCGCGTTCAATCAGCGACAAATGTCCCGCGTGCAGCGCACCCATCGTTGGCACCAGCCCGATGACGCGGTTCTCCGCACGCGCTTGCCGCGCTTGCTCCTTCATCCACGCAATCGTTCGGATGGTTTCCACGGTGCTGTCGCGTTGGCTGCTAGAAACTACGCGTTCGCCGCAGTAGCGCGCTCGCGATGGAAATGCATCAGGTCCGTAGCAATCGGCTGCGCCCCCAGTTGCCGCAGCAGCGTCGTAACCTGCCCGCGATGATACGTCCCGTGATTCACGAGATGCTGCATCGATTCACAAAGCGGATTGCTGTAGATGCCGAACTTCAGCGTCTTGTATTCCATTACACGGTCCAGGTCGGATTGCGTCAAGCCACGCACAAATCCAAGCAAGCGCGTTTCGAGTTCATTCCAACGTTCCCGCAAACTCGCGATATCCTGAAATTGCGTTGCATCCGGAAGCGACGATGGCGAGCGCCCCTGAAACCTTTCGAGCCAAACCCATTCCGCTCCCTGGATATGCGCCAGCGTATCGCGCACCGAGCCAAAGCTTGAACCCATCGGTTTCACAAACTGCTCTGTCGTAAGAGCAGAAGCTGCGTCGAGTGACCTGTGGTTCGCCCAGGCGTTGTAGTCATACAGCACGCGCATCTCTTGCGGCGTCATTTTCTCTCCCCTTGCAATACTAAATCTCGGTTGTCATTCCGAGCGAAAGCGAGGAATCTGCTTTGGACTTTTTCTCCGTGGTTCGCTTTCTACCAATCGCCGTCACTATTAACCGGCGTCTCTTTCTGTCCCATCGCCATCTGCGCCGCATGATAAGACTCTCCATCCGATGGGAACGTCCCTCCGCGTACATCTTCGCAATATTCCTTTGCGGCCTTCGAAATGATTTCGCGGACGTTGGCATACTGCCGGGCAAATTTCGGCGGCGCACTAAAAGTAAGCCCCACTAGATCGTGAAGCACGAGGATCTGCCCGTCGCAGTCCGGCCCCGCGCCGATTCCGATCGTCGGAATACGCAGTTCGCGCGTAATTTGCGCCGCCAGCTCGCGTGGTACCGCCTCCAGCACAACCGCAAACGCCCCGGCCGCTTCCACCGCGCGTGCATCGCGAATCAACAGCTCCGCGGTATCCGCTGTCTTTCCCTGCACGCGATATCCGCCCAGCGCATTCACCGATTGCGGCGTCAAGCCCACGTGCCCCATCACCGGAATTTCCGCTTCCGTCAGCCGCGAAATTAATTCCAGCCGGCGTTCCCCGCCTTCCAACTTCACTGCCTCGGCTCCGCCCTCTTTGACGAAACGCATCGCATTGCGTACCGACTCTGCGATGTCCGTGTGATAGCTGCCATAAGGCATATCCGCAACAAGAAGCGCCCGCCGCGTTCCACGGCGCACCGCTCGCGTGTGATGCAGCATTTCGTCTATCGTCACTGCCAGCGTGCTCTCCTGCCCCAGCACAACCATGCCAAGCGAATCGCCAACAAGAATCAAATCCACGCCGGCTTCATCAAGCAAACGGGCGGTCGGATAGTCATACGCCGTCAGGCAAGTGATCTTCTGGGATTTGAGTGGAAAACTTGCAGTCTGATTCTTGCGCTGCAGGAGGTCGGGCACGGTAATTTTGCCGTTCCCGGAATTCGGAACAACGCTCATAGTGGCCTCCGGTGCCGTTCCCCTAAATGCGGGATACAGCCCTGTACTTGCCCTGTGCGAAGGATAACAAATTTCGATACGCAAAACTAGAAACTTGGATGCTATATGGCGCGAATTAGTCTTGTCGTGGCGCTTGAGCGCGGCCTTTCCATTGGCCGCCGCGGCCGAGCCAGTACCGCACCGCGGAAACGCATGTCGCATAGCCGTAAAACAGGGCTGCAAACGGCAAAGTGAATGCCCAAATAGGCGACAGACGATAGAAAAGCACTGTTAGAAGGAAAGTTGTGGTCATTAAGGAAACAGCGGTGCTTGCCATGATCCAGGCTGGATCGTCGCCAGTGAAAAAGAGAATCCAGGCCAGGCAAAACGTAACAAACAGTCCGATTAATGTAACGATGAGCAATGCAGGCGATTGGCGAAGCTGCGAGAATGCCGTGCGCGCGATCATGTCGCGGATTTCGGTGAAGGTGCGGTATTCGCGAAGGCTCACACTGGCGCGAGTCAGGCCCATCCAGATTTTTCCGCCGCTGCGTTTCACCGCTCGCGCCAGTGCGCAATCGTCGATCACTTCGCTTCGAATCGCGGCGATTCCTCCGATGCGCTCGAGCGCTTCGCGGCGCAACAAAATGCAACCGCCTGCTGCTCCCGCCGTGCGCGCTTTCGAATCGGCAATCCAGCGCGGCGGATAGAGCATCAAGAAAAAATAGAGAAACGGCGGAATCAGCAATCGCTCGGGAAATGTCTTCGCCTGCAGGAGCACCATGAGCGATGCGAGAGCGAGTGAATCTCTCTCCGCTCGGAAAACAAGGCGATGCAAAGTGTCCGGCGCGTGCACGATATCCGCATCGGTGAACCAGAAGAATTCCGGCGAATTCTTCGCTCCTTCAGAAGTGCCCTCGTTCAACGCCCAGAGTTTTCCTGTCCAGTCGGGAGGAAGCGCTGCAACCGAACGTATCGTCACCCGTCGCGCAGCGCCGGATTCTGCTGCTTGCCGTGCAATTGCGGCGGTTCCGTCTTCGCTCTGATCGTCAACGACAATGATTTCGAATTCGCCCGGATAGTCCTGGCTCAACAGACTGCTAACCGCGCGAGCAATCGTTTCCGCTTCGTTGCGTGCCGGAACGATGGCAACTACGTGCGGCCATTTTTCAAGTGGTTTCGGCGCGATGTCATCATCGCCGAGCCGCCAAAAATTCCCGCGCCCAAGGAGTAGATAAATCCAAATAGCAAAGGGAATAGCAGCGGCGTAGATGGAGGTAAAAAGCACACGCCATTCTGCAACAACCGGAGAGGTCAGAGCTACGCCAGATCTTCCGCGCGTATCGGCAGGCGGCGAATGCGTTTTCCCGTCGCGGCGAAAATCGCGTTGCACATGGCCGGGGCAATCACCGGTAGGCCAGGCTCGCCGATGCCGGTCGGATCTTCCTGGCTCATCACCACGTGAACTTCGGTTTTTGGCGTCGCGCCAATGCGCGGCATTTCGTAGTCATTGAAATTCGACTGCTCGACGCGACCGCCCTTGATGGTGATGGCGTCATGCAAAGCGGCGGAGAGCCCGTAGATGGCGGCGCTCTCGACTTGCGCGCGCACACCTTCCGGATTGATCGGTCGGCCGCAGTCCACGGCATAAACGATGCGATGCACTTTCACGGCGCCGTCTTTCACGCTAACTTCCACGACTGCCGCCGTGTAGCTTTCGAACGAGTAGTATCCCGCAATGCCGCGAAAAATGCTTTTTGGCAGCGGCTTGCCCCAATCTGCTTTCTCTGCTGCCAGGCGCAGCACGCCTTTGAGGCGAGCGGTGTCGAGCGGCTTGTTTTCCTTCGGATTCGTGAAATCCGGGATTTTGCGATCTTCTCCTATGTGGCGCAGGCGAAATTCCAGCGGATCAGCGCCGGCCGCCACCGCGAGCTCGTCCACGAATGATTCCACCACGAAGCCGCTGCTGGAATGCTCGACGGAGCGCCACCACGCGCGCGGAACGGATGACTGGGCGAGCGTGTATTCGACACGATAGTTCGGCGTTTGATAGGGGATGAAGGCGGCAGTAGCAAACTCCGAGTTTTCCGGAGTTTCCTTGCCTTTGGGACTCCACATTGCGTCGATGGAAGTGGAAGTCTGGAAATGTTTCCAGGCCGCGACGTTGCCCTTCGCGTCCAAAGCGCCGGAAAAATGATGATAGGAAGCGGGGCGATAGAAACCATGCTGCATGTCGTCTTCGCGCGTCCAAAAAACCATTACCGGTTTGCCGGAGGCTTTCGCCACTTGTGCTGCTTCCATCACGAAGTCCGCTTGGTAGCGCCGGCCAAAGCCGCCGCCCATCAGAGTTGTGTGGACGATGACTTTTTCCAGCGGCAGTTTCGCCACTCCGGCGATGACCTCCTGCGCCCATTGCGGCGCCTGAGTTGGCACCCACGCTTCAGCGCCGTCAGGCCGGATGTGTACCGTGGCATTCATCGGTTCCATGGTGGCATGAGGAGCAAAAGGAAGTTCGTAAATTGCTTCAATTTTCTTGGAGGCATCGGTAAACGCAGCGCCGACGTCGCCCTCGTTGCGCACAACCTTGCCGGGTTTGGCAGCATTGTCCAGAAACTGTTGGTGGAGCGAAGCAGAGGATTCCGATGCGGCCGCTCCTTCGTCCCAGGAAATCTGAAGTGCTTTGCGGCCTTGAATGGCAGCCCAGGAATTATCCGCGAGGACCGCGATGCCGCCTGCGGTGAACGCCCCTTGCGCCACGGGATCAATGGCAAAAACATCGCGAACGCCAGGCACGGCTTTCGCTTTCGCCGCGTCGAAGGTTTTCACTTTTCCGCCGAAAACCGGGCAGCGCGCAATGACTGCGAAAAGCATGCCGGGCACTCGCGAATCGAGACCAAATTTTGCAGCTCCCGTAGCCTTATCGCGGCCTTCAAAGCGACGCGTGTCATGGCCGATGATAGTGAAATCGTTTGAATTTTTGAGCGGAACCGTCTTGAAATCCGGAATGGGAAGTTTGACCGCGTCAGAGACAAGTTCCCCATAGGTGAGGAAATTCTTGCGCGCTCCATGAAGAATTCCACCATCCTGCGCTTTGCAGGTGTCGCGGCTGACATTCCAACGCGCCGCCGCGGCAGTAATGAACATCTCGCGAGCCGCAGCGCCTGCTCGCCGCATCGGCAGCCAGGAGCCAGCGATGCTGCCGCTGCCGCCGGTACCGTGATCGTAAATTTTGGGATTGGTGGGTGCTTGCTCGATCTTCACGTTTTTCCAATCGAGGCACAGCTCTTCTGCCAGGATCATGGGGAGCGCCGTCATGATGCCCTGGCCCATTTCCGATTTGCCAAGAATCAGTGTGACTTTGTTGTCTGGAGTGATGCGAACCCAGGCGTCGAGCGGATTAGGAGTCTTCTTCTCCTGCTCTGCGGCCTGATTCGCAAACGCGCGCAGCGAAAGATGGAATCCAATGACCAGAGCGACGCTTCCAGCGGCACCGGTCTTCAGAAAATCACGACGGTTTACAACGGGAGCGATTGCCATGGGACACCTCGGGGCGAATTGCGACAACTGCGATTGAAAACCACTTTAGCGGCGAGCTAGGCCTTGCCCGCTTGCATGGACGCGGCGCGATGAATGGCTTTGCGTATGCGCTGGTAAGTGCCGCAGCGGCAAATATTGCCGCTCATGGCATCGTCAATGTCAGAATCGGTGGGTTTGGGTTTCTTGGAAAGCAATGCGACGGCGGACATGATCTGCCCAGACTGGCAGTAGCCGCATTGCGGAACGTCTTCCTCCATCCAGGCTTGTTGCACGGGATGGCTACCATCGGCGGAAAGACCTTCGATGGTGGTAACTTTTTTCCCGGCGACACTGGAAACCTGAGTAATGCACGAACGTGTGGCCTCTCCGTTGACGTGCACCGTGCACGCACCGCAGAGCGCCATGCCGCAGCCGAACTTCGTGCCGGTCATGTTCAGCGTGTCGCGCAAGACCCAGAGCAGCGGCATGTCCGGGCTGACATCAACAGATTGGGCCTTGCCGTTTAAGGTGAAACTGATGGCCATGGAAACCTCCCTCAGCAGACCAATATCCTACAACAACTTCCCGTATAGATGAAAATCCGCGTAAAGCCGCGCAGGTCGAGCACAAGTCCGTGCCCAAATCGGCAGCCACATGGTCTCTCAAGGTGCGAGCAAACTCAATTGCCTTCGGCGGGGGCAGGCTTGGTCCGCGCTTTATGTGGAAGTTCCGGCTCGACGCCGCGCCAGCCCACGGGCCGTCCGCTGACGGCTTCCTTCACGGAACGAAACAGCACCACGTACATAAGTTGGCGGTAGTAGAAACGCTGTAGCAAGACGGGAATGAGCAGAGTCCAGTCTTCTTTGCGTTCCAAACAAAACGCAATGACGCAGGTCAGAATGTCAATCAACAGAAAGCCAATGAAGAAAAAGACCGAGCGCAGCAAATCGTCGCTGGTTGACTGAATGGCCGGCATCCATGTGAAATGCCACCGTTCCATAGCCCACAGCAGCACGGAGCCAAGGAAAAGTAGATCGATGATCGGAGAAATCAGCGGCAGCGCGAGCTGGAATACAAAAATATTCGGTAAGGCCACCCACCCGAGTGTGCCGTACTTCGGGCGGAACAGTGTGCCGCTGTGCTTCCAAAAGGATTGCAGCGTCCCAAAGGTCCAGCGAAAACGCTGGCGAATCAGCTGCCCCGCTTTTTCGGGAGCCTCAGTCCAGGCGATGGCTTCATCGTCATAACCGACGCGCCAACCGAGGCGGCGAATGGCGATAGTCAGATCGGCATCTTCGGCAACGGTGTCTGCGGTGATGCCGCCGGCGTCTTCAATAGCTTTCTTGCGCCAGGCGCCGAGCGCGCCCGGCACGACCGTGATGCAATTCAATAAATCGAACGCGCGCTTTTCCATGTTCTGGCTGGTGATGTATTCGAGAGCCTGCCAGCGTGTGAGCCAGCGTGAGCGGTTGCCGACCTTCACATTGCCCGCGACCGCGCCAATCTGTGGATCCGAAAAATGGCGGACCAGTTTGCTGATGGCGTCGGTTTCGATTTCCGTGTCGGCGTCAATGGTAACGACGATTTCCGTTTCGGCCAGGGACATGGCCAGGTTCAGCGCCGCCGCCTTTCCGCGATTCACCTGATGAATGATGCGAACACGTGTTTCGTGCGAGAAATTCGCATCGAGTATTGCGCCGGTTTTGTCCGTGGAGCCGTCATCCACAACGATGATCCGCAAGTCCTTCAGATCTGACAGAAGAACGGAGGTGATGGTCTGCACGATCACGTTTTCTTCGTTGTGCGCGGGAATCAGCACCGTCACGCTGGGGGGAGGGTCCGGCATCACGGCGTGGTCTGGCCGCAGCTTTTCGATCAGCGCGAGGATGCCGATGATGAGAGTGCGGCCGCTGACCAGAATGATGCCCAGGATGAAAGTCGTGGTGATGACCACCCAGAACCAGTGATAAATGCCGAAAATGAATCCGTCAGCCCGCGCTTCAAATTGTTCTTCGGACGAGAGCGGCAGCATCACTTGGGCGCGTGTTTTGCCGATCAGATCTGCTACGGAAACAAACTGATAGCCCTTCTCGCGAAGAGTATCAATGAGCTGAGGTAGCGCAACGAGCGTCTGGCTACGGTTACCGCCTCCGTCATGCAACAGGACGATGTTTCCCTTGGGAGCTTCCTCCAAGACATTCTCGAGGATCTTTTCCGAAGAAATCGGCACACCGGGCGATTCCTGGCTCCAATCATTGGGATCCACTTTTTGACCAACGATGAGGTAGCCCATGTCCTGCGCGGTCGGTAGATGCGCGACTTCTTCGGCGTATTCGGGCTGGTGGTCAATCCCAAATGGCGGGCGAAAGAGCATGGACTTGGCGCCGACGATGCTTTCGATGAGCCTCTCGGTCAGATTGAGTTCCCAACGAATTTGTGTTGCGGAGAGATTTGGGTTTTCCCAGTCCGGATGCGTGTAGGTGTGATTGCCGATTTCGTGCCCTTCCGCATATTCGCGGCGAAGCAACTGTGGCCACCGATTGGCACTCACGCCGATTACAAAAAATGTCGCTGGGACATTCTTCTGTTTCAGGATATCGAGGATTTTGGGAGTCCAGTTCGGATCGGGCCCGTCGTCAAAAGTAAGCGCGAGTTTCTTCTGCGCTTCTCCGATTTGATCGATGTGGTAGGAAAGCGGATATGAATCGTACTTTTCGCTTGTAAAAAGGTCGGTCGAGGCGTCATACGTGAAACTCCGCACGCCGTGTTTGGGCGTATCAATGAAGTGCCAGACGTCACCTTCGCCTTCCAGAATCAAATCGGGCCCCGGCGGCACGTCGGTAAGTTTTTGCCGGGCAGCGTCGTCGGGGCGAGTCGCATCCCAGATTGGCCACATGGATGTATCGGCCGATCCCAGCCTCCAGAGAGCTGTACCCTGTACGCCAAGCCGTTCGCTAGCGCGCAATTCGTTATACGCCGTGACGGCATCGAGCATCCACACCTGATGAACGTGATCGTGTTCGTCGTAGTAGGAGTAGTGCGGATTCAGGGATGTGGAATCAAACTCGACCTGCGTCTCGGATTCGTAGGCGTGCAGCAATGCTTCCTGAATGGTGAGTGACTGCGCCGGCTCGTTCGCTTTCGTTGGAGCTTCCGACCAGTCGTACGCGTAACTGCCGACTGCGCTAATGATTTTCTGCGCGGGGACGTCTTCCATCACCTGCTTCAGATTTTCAACATACCAGTCCTGCGAAGCGATTGGGCCGGGCGGTGACGTGAGCCAGTGCTCATCGTAGTTCATCAGCATGATCGCGTCACATTGCTGCCCGAAGAATTCGTAGTCGTAGGCGTCGTCGCGCGCGGGAAGCGCGACCATCAGCTTCAGCCCGGCTGAGTGGAGTGCCGGCGCGAGCTCCGCCACAAATTTTTGAAAGTGCGCCTGGCTCTCGTCGGGTACTTCCTCGAAATCAACGACAATGCCCGCTTGGTGCGCTTGCACGGCAAAATCGGCGACATCGTGCACAAGGTTTTGCCGCGCCTTGGGGTTCGCCAGCATTTCCGTCATTTCTTTGATGTGCCAGGTCGAACCGTCGTAGTTGTTCAAAAGGCCCATCATCGGCAGCTCGAGCGGTGGAGTGAGCGACTTCATCCACTGATGGAGCTTATCCCGCTTGAGGATGGCCACCGCTTCGGCCGCGGAAGCCTTCACAACTTTTTGGCCCGCAGGGTCGTAATCCACCACCGTCATCGCACCGTCTGGCGACACCGCATGCAGTTGCTCGGGAATCAGCAAGTCGAGATCTTTGTAGTGCTTCTTGAGCGAGGCAATGCTGTTGGGGTCCCAGCTGACGTAAAACGCGGCGCGCAAAGGATCGTAGGTTGCTGGCACGCTTCCGATATTCGCGACGCGCCGTTTCCGGCCCTCGCGCACGGGCACGGTTTTCTTCTTGATTTTCAGCGGATGATATCCGGGCTTGGTATCCGGCAGCAACCCCGCGGGCAGCTCAACGCTGATCGCGATGGTCACGAAAAAATACGCGAGCAGCAGCGTCAACAGGGCGCCGCTGATTTCCATCACCCGCCGTGTGCGTCTCCAACGCACACGCTCCGCGTCATAAAATATTGGACCGCGTTCCTTCATTTCACCTTTCAACCGGGCGGTACGGCACGCAAATATACATCAGGCTGGGCTGAGTGCGTCTGCACGAATCCGTCTGCTCTATTGTAAGATGCGTGGCATTGATGAAGCGAATTTTCTCGAATCCTATTACCGCGTTAGCCTCTGGCCTCTGCCTGCGGCTCTTTTTCGTGCTGAAGTTTCCCGCCAACTCCGGTGACACGGTTCTTTACGAGCAGATCGCCACAAACTGGCTGAAGCACCACGTCTATGCCATGGACGTGTTTGGCACCGTTACGCCCGTTGATCTGCGCATGCCGGGCTATCCGGCGTTTCTCGCCATCGTTTACGCGATCACGGGACGCACCGGCGCGGATGCGCGCCTCCCTGTGATGCTCGCGCAGATTGGCGTGGATCTTCTTTCCTGCCTCGTGATCGCGAGGCTGGCGGTGCTATTGGCCAGCACCTCCGACGACTTCACGCCGAATAATCGTGTGTCTTCCGTAGCTCTCTGGCTCGCCGCATTGTGCCCCTTCACCGCGAATTACGCTGCGGTCCCACTTACGGAAGTGTTTGCAACCCTGTGGACGGGGCTCGCTTGCTGCGCCCTGGTGGTCGCCCTCCGCCGAATCGATATGCCTGGCTTTCCTGTGAGGAACTCGCATCTGCCTCTCAGCAAAAGCGTGGAATATGCAGCGCTGGCCGCCGGATTAATTGTCGGCGTGGGGACTCTGTTTCGTCCGGAAACGCCGCTCCTTCTCGTTGCCGCTATCATTGTTTTCGGCAGATTATTTTTTCTCCGCGGAAACTTCATGCGCTGGATCTGGGTGAGCTTGGCCATGGGACTCGGCTGCTTGTTGCTTCTTTCTCCTTGGGCCATTCGAAACCTAATCACGTTGGGTGAGCCGCAGCTTCTGGCGCCAAAGTATTCGAACTTGCCGGGCGAGTTGGTGCCGTACGGTTTCATGGCTTGGGAAAAGACCTGGCTCTATCGTGTTCGGGATTGTTACCTCGTGCCGTGGAGGCTGAATGAAGAAGCTATCGTTGTGGAAGATATTCCAGCGCGTGCCTTTGACACCGCTGAAGAAAAGCAGCGCGTGGCCACCATTCTCGAACAGTACAACAATGATTTGACGCTGACTGTCGAAGAAGATGCAGAGTTCGCGCAACTCGCACGCGAGCGCACCGCGCGCTATCCTCTGCGCACCTATCTCTCGGTGCCTCTATTGCGAGCGGCAACGACCTGGTTTACTCCGCGCATTGAACTGATTCCGGTTTCAGGGCACGTTTTTCCGATTCGCCAAATGCGTGAAGACGACCCCGTCGATCAGGAAGTCACCAGCCTTTTTTTCATATTGAATTTATTTTATGTAAGTCTGGGACTATGCGGTGCCGTGTGGTGCTGGCGTTCGAATCCAGCGGCTCGGCCTGTCGTCGTTTTCCTGGCGCTGTTCATCGTACTTCGTACGGCCTTCCTCACCACGCTGGAAACGCCGGAGCCGCGTTATGTCCTGGTTTGTTTTCCAATGTTAATCGCGATGGGAGCGCAGATTTTCACTCGCCGTCCGGAAGTGCAGTAGCGCGAACTTCCGTTCGCGCTGTGCTTGCCCGGGTCAATACGCGCACAGGATAAATCCAGTGCCACTATTTTCCTTCGAACGGTTCGGGATGAATCGTCACGCGATAAATCTGCGGAAACTTCTCTTTCACGCGGTCTTCAAGCGCTGCCGTCACGTCATGAATTTGAGTAATCGGCAAATCGCCCTTCATCGTCCCGTGGCACGACACCAGAATGTGGTGCTCCACCTGCCGCACCCGGACGTCGTGGCAGTTCACCAACTCGTCGAATTCCAGCGGCAGGCGGTTCAGAAAATCCTCGATGGCACGCGAAAGTTGCTTCATTTCCCCAATGCCCGCGTCGGGCGTGGCGATGTGCCGCCCCAGCGGTTCGATGTGAATATTTGCCTCCGCGGTTCCGTAGCGCAGCTCGAGAATCTTTTCTTCCAGTTCTGTGGCTTGGCGGTGCGCATCGCGCAGGCTCAAATTCTCATCCACTTCCAGGTGCAACTCGATGAAGAGTTGTCCGTCTTGCTGCACCGCGGTCAGGTCGTGAACGGCTAGTCCCAGACTTTGTGCCGCCGCGCGAATCGCTTCAAATAAATGCTCCCCCTGCGGTGCGCGAGGTTCGGCGTGCACCATTACGTCCGCGGGAACAATCTCGCTAATGCGTTTTTCGATGGCGTCGCTCAGAGCGTGTACCTGTTCGAGGCTCGCCGTCCTCGCCACACTCACCGTGGCATCCACAAAGTGGCGATTCCCGGCGCGCCGCACGCGCACACGATCCACATCCAGAACGCCATCCATGCGCGCCACGGCTTTCGCGATTTCCTGCTGCAAGCCTTGCGGCGCCGCGTCCAGCAACGCATCCAGCGTGCGCCGGCCGAGTTGTGCGCCAACCCACAGAATCACGGCCGCAACCGTCAGCCCAGCCAGGGCATCGGCATATTGAAGCCATGGCATATTCCACGTTTCACCGGCCCACACCAGTCCGATGCCGGTAATAACGATGATCGTGCTCCACACATCCGTCGAAAAATGCAGCGCGTCCGCCTCCAGCGCGTCGCTCGAATATTTTCGAGCCACACGTCCGAGTGCCCGCGAGCGCGTTATGTCGATCGACAAAGCGACCAGCAGCACTAGAATGGCGGTGATGCTCGGCTGGATATGCACGTTGTGGAAGAACAGCCGATCAAACGCTTCATAAACGATGTACAGCGCCGTCAGCGCTAGCAGCCCGGTTTCGACGAACGCGGAAAAATTCTCAAACTTGCCGTGGCCATAAGGATGCTTCTCATCCGCCGGCTGGTCCGACATGCGCACCGAGAGAAAAGTGATGATCGCAGCGAGAAGATCGAGCCCGGAGTGCAGCGCCTCCGAAAGCACACCCAAGCTCCCCGTTCGAACGACCAAGAAAGTCTTGAGCGACACCAGCAGCAGCGCTGAGCCCACGCTCAAGAGCGCAGCTCGCTTTTTCTCGCGTCCTTCCTCGAGTTGGTTGACTACCGCCATCGCTTGCCTAGACTACCTCAACTCTCTTCATTCTCTTGAACGCATTGCGTGCAGTTGCGATGTCCTTTTCTTGTCTGAGCAAAATCCGCAGCGCCATTTGGCCGTCTTATGTTGGTTTAGGGGCACTTGCCCGGGAAGCCAAGACAGTGTAGCTTCTCGCCATAGACTAGGAGCCAGCCGAATGATTCGCCATTTTTTTCTCTCGACCGTTCTTGCTGTGTTTGTTTCCGCCTGCAGTTACGCGCAAGCTTCTTCCCCCTCGTCGACAGCCGGTGTTTGGAACGCTCTCTCCGTTCCATCGATGGATCCCTCGAAATCCGCCCACACGGAAAACGTCGAGATCATCCGCGATCGCGTGCACATTACCTTGCTAGACGGCACGATCCAGTTCGCCCAGCCCATCAACGGCGTGACATTCGGAGCCGTATTTCACGGGAAAGGGAAGTTTCGGGTAGAGCCTCCCAACCCGATCGAAGCGCAGCAACTGAAGTTGTTTACTGGCCAAGTCAGGATGGAGTTGCCGTTCACCGATGCGGCTTTCAGCTTCACGGACGGCATGCTGGACGACGTCGCGAAACTGGTGAAGTGGCAGGCCTCCGGCCCCTCTAGCGATGAGCTCTACGCCAATCGTCAAAAGGAACGCGAGTCACTTGGCGCTGCCTATCTCCCCCGATTGTTCAAGGGGATCTTGTCCAGCGACAAAGCGCGCACTGCATTTTTCTTGGCAGACCTCAAGACCAACGATGCAGGCTAGGTGGAAGCCGTTTCTGATGCGATGCAACCCGAAGAGATCTTCGTTGGCAGATGGCGCGATGTCGGACCACTGAAGTTACACGATGTCTGGATGAGCTTCCCCGCGGCGAATCATGATCCCAAGCATGTATTCGATGACCCTGTCAGCCGAGCGGATTATCTGATTCCGAGCTATCAAATTCACGCCAACGCCGCGGACAATGCGGATTTGACGGCCACCGTGCAACTTCATCCGCAGCCAAGATATGCCGGCGAGCGAGTTTTACTCTTCACACTAGATTCGAATTTGCGCATCAGCGCGATAAAAGACCCCGCCGGAAACACTTTGGAGTATTTTCAATCACGGGAGACCAAGGACCGCTACCAATCTTATGGCGACTATGTTGCCGTAGCCCTCGCTCAACCCACGGTAGCCAATGAGACAGCGACTCTCGAATTCCAATACGGCGGCAAACGAGTCGTTCGCAAAGTGGGCGACGGCAATTACTTCTGCGAGAGCTTCGGCTGGTACCTGTAGATGGTCAAGACGTTGTTCCTTTCCTCGACTAGACTGAGCGCGGACCATGATGCAACCCGATCTTCGAAGCAGAGGTAGGACTCAGAAGAA
>JBGPDI010000079.1:0-21637 GCA_041482215.1 Candidatus Acidiferrum sp.
AAGCGTCCTCCCCACAGCCGGTCGTCTTTGCGTTCGGTCATAGGCGATCTCAACCTAGGTGCTGAACAGGGCGCAGCATGCTGCGCCCCCTACAAGGAACCACTACTGTTAACTGCTCTCGGCTTTTGCTTTCGGCCTGACGGTAACGGGCAGCGCGAACAAATTGATGAAACCTTCGGCGTCCTTGGGGTTGTAGCGGCCCATGGTGAAGCTAGCCAGGTCGGCGCGATAGAGTGAGAAGGGTGAAATGCGCTTCGTGACGTTGAGCGTGCCCTTCCAGAGTTTCAGGCCGACGGCGCCAGTGACGCGCTGCTGCGCGACGTTGAAAAACCCGTCGAGTGCTTCACGGAGGGGTGCAAACCACAAACCGTAGTAAACCAGTTCGGCGTAACGCAGAGAGAGTGCTTGCTGAAAATGCGCGGTCTCGCGATCAATCGTAAGCCGCTCGAGTTCCTGGTGCGCTTTGACGAGGAGAGTACCGCCGGGAGTTTCGTAGGCGCCGCGGGATTTCATTCCGACAAGGCGGTTTTCGACGAGGTCGGTGCGGCCGATGCCGTGTCTCGCGGCGATTTCGTTCAAAGTGTTGAGGAGATCGACAGGGCCGAGTTTCGAACCGTTGACGGAAACGGGGGTGCCGGATTCGAATCCGATTTCGACTTCTTCGGCTTTATCCGGAGCATTTTCCGGAGAAACGACCCACTGCCACATGGCTTCGTTCGGTGCATTTGCGGGATCTTCGAGCTCGCCGCCTTCGTGGCTGAGGTGCCAGATATTGCGATCGCGGCTGTAGATATTTTTTTTGCTCTGCTCGACGGGGACGTTGTGTTTTTGCGCGTAGGCGATGGCATCTTCGCGGGAATCGATGTCCCATTCGCGCCAGGGCGCGATGATTTGAACGTTGGGAGCGATGGCCTTATAGGCTAATTCGAAACGCACCTGGTCGTTGCCTTTTCCGGTGCAGCCGTGTGAGAGGCCATCGGCGCCAAGCTT
Organism: Candidatus Acidiferrum sp.; assembly: GCA_041482215.1. Classification (GTDB taxonomy): domain Bacteria; phylum Acidobacteriota; class Terriglobia; order Acidiferrales; family UBA7541; genus Acidiferrum. The sequence goes on from JBGPDI010000079.1 coordinate 991, forward strand.
CAACGCAATTTCCGCCTGGCGTTTGGCGATGACTGGGCGCGCCATGGAAGTGCCGAGTAGGTAGGTGTGTTCGTAGACGGCACCGGCGCGAAGCGTTGGCCAGATGTAATCGCGCACAAATTCTTCACGCAAGTCTTCGATGCTCGCGGAGGCGGCGCCGGTAGCGAGAGCCTTTTTTCGCGCGGCTTCCAGATCTTCCTGTTGCCCGACGTCGCCGATCACGGCGATAACTTCGCAGCTGTAGTTCTCCTTGAGCCACGGGATGATGATGGAGGTGTCGAGACCTCCGGAGTAGGCTAGGACAACTTTTTTCGGTTTAGGCAATTGCGTTTTCACGATCCCTCTCTTGCGTATAGGTGTTGCCAAGCTCGGGCGCAGCCATGCTGCGCCCCTACAAAGAACAATTGGTGCAACGCCAGAATCAGCATGACGAGATCAGAACAAAGTATGCAGGATGGCTTTCTGCACGTACATGCGGTTTTCAGATTGGTCGAGGACGACCGACTGGGAGCCGTCGAGAATTTCCGGGGTAACTTCCAGTCCGCGGTGAGCCGGAAGACAGTGCATGAAGACAGCGTCCGGCGCGGCGAGCGACATCAGCTCGGAGTTAACCTGATACGGCTGGAACGCGGTGTTGCGCACTTGCCCCTCGGCTTCGAATCCCATGCTGGTCCATGCATCGGTATAGACGGCTTGCGCGCCGCTTACCGCTTCGCGCGGGTCGGTCAGCAATTCAATTTTGGCCTTGGTTTCGCGGGCGACGCGCTTGCTGTCGGCGACAACTTCAGCGAGAGGCGCGTATTCCGCGGGCGTGGCAACTCGCAAGTGAACGCCAAGCCGCGCGGCGAGATAAATCAAAGAGTGACAGACGTTGTTACCGTCGCCGACGTAGGCGAGCTTGAAGCCACGCAGCGCGCCGAATTTTTCTTCCAACGTGAAGAAATCAGCGAGCGCCTGACAGGGATGGAATTTGTCGGAGAGCGCGTTGATCACCGGGATGCTAGCATTCGCGGCCATTTCCTCGAGAACTCGCTGTTGATAAACGCGAGCGACGATGCCCTGCACCCAGCGTTCGAGATTTCGCGCGACATCGGCGATGGATTCGCGCGCGCCAAGAGATGCAGACGCTTGCGTGTGATCCAGGAAAACCACCGAGCCACCCATGCTTTGGATGCCGACGTCGAAGGTGACGCGCGTACGGAGCGAGGGCTTTTCAAAAATCAGGGCGATGAATTTGCCCTGCAGCGTGGAGGCATAGCGCCCTGGGCGAGACTTGATGTCCGCCGAGAGCTGGAGCAATTCGCGCGTGTGCGCGGGGCTCCATTCCGCCCCGGTGAGGAGATCATTGGACAAGGAAATGGGCGCAACGAGAGTGGTAGCTGTCATTTTTCATTTCACCTAGCTGTCGCATGGGCGACGCGCTCTGGGTTTGCGGAAGTGCCAGAAGCGGAAGCCTGCTTTGGAGTTGTAGCAAGAACGAGCTCAAAAAGTTTTAGAAATTCGCGAACCTGCGCGCGAGTGATGATGAATGGGGGCAGGAGACGCAACGTAAAATCGTGAGTGCAATTGATCAGCAAACCACGTTGCATAGCTTCGCTGACGAATGGCGTCCCATCGATGGAAAGTTCAACACCAATCATCAAGCCTTCCGCACGGACTTCGCGGATGAAACTGAATTTTGCAGCGAGCTTTGCAAGACCATCGCGCAATTCCACGCTGCGCTGGCGGATATTTTCGAGGAGTTTTTCATCTTCGACGATGCTGAGAAATTCGAGCGCGGCTGCGCAAGCGAGCGGACCACCGCCAAACGTGGTGCCATGCATTCCGGGAGAGACGCGAGCGGCTACCGCCTCGCTAGCGAGAATAGCGCCGAGCGGAAGACCAGCAGCTAGCGGCTTGGCGATCAACACGATGTCCGGTTTGGAAGAAAACTTTTGATAACCGAAGTAGCGACCCGTGCGGCCAAGTCCACATTGAATCTCATCGGCGATAAGGAGAGCGCCATGTTGCGTGGCGAGGGCACGGGCGCGATTCCAGAAGACCTCGCTGACGGGATAGATTCCTCCTTCGCCCTGCACGGTTTCGAGGAGGATGGCGCAGACGGTGTCGTCGAATTTTGCTTCGAGATCAGCAACGTCATTGAAACGTACGAACTCAGCGCCTGGAACCAGGGGCGCGAAGGGCAAACGATATTTTTCCGTGGAGGTGACGCTGACGGCGCCGAAGGTGCGGCCATGAAAAGAGTTCTCGAGCGCCAGGAAGCGATGTTTCTTCGCGGTGGTCCCCACAGCTTCGGTGGATTGGCGTCCATAGAGGCGCGCGAGCTTCATGGCGCCATCAACGGCCTCTGTACCGCTATTGGCGAAGAAAACGCGGTCAAGGCCGGACCAAGCGGCAAGTTTGCGGGCGAGCGGGCCCTGATAGGCGTTGTGATAAAGATTTGAGAGATGGATGGCGCGAGCGCATTCGCGGCGAATCGTTTTCACGATACGCGGGTGGGCGTGACCAAGCGCGTTTACGGCGATGCCGCCGAGAAAATCGAGGTATTTCTTGCCAGTGGCGTCGAAGACGTAGGGTCCACGCCCGTGCGTCATGACGACGGGCTGACGTTTGTAAGTGGGCAGAAGAAATTTCTCAGCGTCGAGCAGACGCGAATCGAGTTTCACGGTTTGCGCCGCCGATTTCTTGGGCTTGCGCGCGGACTGTCCTGGGGAGTTCTTTTGGGAGGAAGTTCGCATCATGCCGCCGAGAAAGCCGCTTGCGCGGCGGAAAGAGGTTCGCGGAGGACGCGCGTTCCCGGAATCGAAACTACTACTTCACGGTTAGAGGCTTCCGTCGCGTGGGAAGTCAGGAGCAAAGCGTCAGGTGAAGCGCCACCGACAATGCGAACTTCTCGGACGCCGCCTTCGATGGCACGCTTGGCGGCTTCGAGCTTGAGAATCATGCCTCCGGAAACAATGTGACATTGCACCAAGCGCTCGACTTCCTCGCACGTAACGGCCGAGAGGACTTTCTCGCCGTCGAGGACGCCAGCTACATCGGTGAGATAGATCAATTGATCGGCGTTGAGAAACTCGGCACAAGCCGCAGCCATGTGGTCAGCATTAATATTGTAGAGCTCGTTGTCCGCGCCGATGCCAAGGCAAGGAGCGACGGGGACGAAACCCTGGCGCCAGAGAGAACCGATAAAATCGGCGTTCAATCCGGTGAGATATCCGACGTAGCCGAGGCTGCCTGCGATTTCGTTATGAACCATGGGCTCGGCGACGAAACACTGGGCATCCGCGGCGGAGACACCGACGGCAGGCTGACCTTCCGCGGAGATCGCGGCGGCGAGTTTCTTATTGAGCAAGCCGGCGAAAACCATGACGGCGACGTCGCGTGTTTCCCGGTCGGTGACACGGAGGCCAGCGATGAATTTGCTTTCGATGGCCATGCGCTTGAGCGTGGCGGTGAAAAGACGACCGCCACCATGGACGACGAGAATTTCGTGACCCTCCTGCGCGAGTGCGGCAACCTGCCGCGCGAGAGAAGCCACTGTGGCGTCGTCTTCGAGCAATGCACCTGCGAATTTGATTACGATTCTCATTGAAGTGAAGTTTGCTCCTCTATTCCCAGCATGTGATTGAAATTCTGCACGGCCTGGCCAGCTGCGCCCTTTCCGAGATTGTCGAGGCACGAAACGATAACAAGGCGGCGGCCGGACTTGTCCAGTGCGAAACCGATGTCGCAAAAATTGGTGTGTGCGACGTGCTGCAACTCCGGCAATGTGCCAGCGGCCCAAATGCGGATCATGGGGCGGCCGGCGTAGAACTTGCGGTAAAGGGCTTCGATGTCCGCAGCAGATTGCGATTCCTCGAGGGAAACGTAGATGGTGGAAAGAATGCCGCGGGAGAGCGGGAGCAGGTGAGTTGAGAAAACAACTTGCGATTCGCTCAGACCGGTGTGTTCAAGAATTTCGGGTGTGTGGCGATGAGAGAAAAGGCCATAGGCCTTGAAGTTTTCATCCACCTCAACGAAATGGAGATCGCGGCGCGGGTCTTTGCCGGCACCGCTGGCACCGGACTTGCAGTCGCAGACGACGCCAGCGCCAGAAGCGAGAAGGCGAGCTTCGGTCAGAGGCCGAAGGGCAAGTATTACGCTGGTCGCATAGCAACCCGGGTTCGCAACCAAACGAGCTTTGGCAATTTCACTCGAGTAAAGCTCGGGAATACCGTAGACGGCTTCCGAAAGCGAAGCGGCGTGGGGAGCGGGCAGCTTGTACCAGGATGTAAAGGTTTCCGCCTCGCGGAAACGGAAGGCTCCACTCAAATCCACGACGCGCAGACCGGCGCGGAGCAGTGCCGGCGCCATTTCCGCAGAGACTTCGTGGGGAGTGGCAAGGAATGCGGAGCCCGCGTTGCTTGAAGTGATCGCGTCAACCGAAAGGGGCCGGAGGGGCGCTTCGCCCCAGCCGCGGAACTGGGGAAAAAGTTCGGCGAGGCATTTGGCGCCGTTGGTTTCGCGAACGTAAAAGACCGGGGGAGGAAGCTCGGGATGGCGGAGAAGGATCCGCGCGAGCTCGAGACCGGTGTAACCGGTGACGCCGATAACCGCGACTTGGCGGGGGTTTCTCATTTCACCAGGGCTTCGATCTTTTTCTGGAGTGATTCGCGGGATTTCTTGTTGGGCGTGATGATGAGAACGGTATCGTCGCCCGCGATGGTTCCGGCAATTTCGGGGAATTTGGCACCGTCCACAGCGGCAGCAAGTGGTTGCGCACCGCTGGGAGGCGTTTTCAGGACGAGTAAATTTTCGGCGGGGCGAATGTCGAGAAGAAATTCGCCAAGAGCACGAGCGAGCGGGGGGAGAGGCGCGGGCTCCTCGGGCATAGCGGCGGCGGGCCTGTAACCTTCGTGGGTCTTGATGAGACGAAGCTCCTGCAGGTCGCGGGAGAGCGTAGCCTGGGTAACGCGGAGCTTTTGCGCGGCAAGGCGGTGGCGCAGCTCTTCCTGATTGGAAATGCGCTGATCCGAGACCAGGCGGAGGATTTGACCGTGACGGAATGTTTTGTGCGCGCCCATAAAGTATAGAGGATTCAGGCCTCTGTATTTTTATACATGCTCCTGCATACTCATGTCAAATAAATATTGCAAATTTGTCGGGTGGCTTGCGCCGCGAGGGGACGAGACAACGAAGAGGCGCCTCATGTAAGATTCGCAGCACTGGCGCGATGCAAGCTGGATTTTTCGCACAAGGGATGTAACCTATCCTTCAGCGCCATTTGTCCCCATGGGAACGTCTTGCCAAATTTCGGGATGCAAGAACGACTCGCCGCCGGCACTCGCCGAGCAGCGTCTGTGTGTGCTGCACTTCACGCTTTCGCTAGAAGCTGGGTGTTCGGAGATGCGGCGGGAGACGGCGCTGGGCAACGCTCCGCAAGAACGCCAGCGTGAAATCATGAAGTTCATTACGGAGCACGGGGAACGGCTGGCGCGTGTGGCCACCAGTGGGCTGCACCTGACGGATGACCTGAAGGCTAGAATCCTGAGCACATTTCTAACGTTGATGAACCTGCGTGAAAATCTCGACCGTCCGAACATGCGGAGCTCGTTCGGACGCTCGGGGCACCTGCCTCGCTGAATGCCATTTTCCGAAACGAGATTGGATGGAAAGATTACGCGCCGATATAGCGCGAATAGAGGGACCGCGCCACAGCAGGGTCGCGGGTGCCTTTGAGGATGGCGCGGCCGTCGGCGAAGACAGTCATTTCATAGGGCGCAATTCGAAAGCGCAGCAGAAAGTCATTCTGCCGCACGTCCTCGACGATAGGCTTCAGGCGAAGGCCGAGGACGCCGAGGTCGAGCGTACGGAAGCGTTCGTGAATCTGGACGGAATCGCGGCCACACATGGTGACGTGGGGCTGGGCTTCTCCTTCTAGATAGGTGAATTCACGCCGGACGCAGGTGCGGCATTGAGGATGGCGTGCTACACGGATGGATTGCATGCGACCAGTCCAGACATCACAGGAAATCAAGCGTCCATGAAGAGCCTCGGAACGGCGGGAGAGTAGCTTCAAAGCTTCGGCAGCTTCGAGCGAAGCAATCAAATTGACGAGCGGGCCGAGGACGCCGACGGTGTCACAAGTTTCCTCAAGTCCATGGGTCACAGCGCCGGATTCGAGAAGACAGGCGAGGCAGGCCGTGGCGCCGGGAAGAATGGTCATGGTCAAGCCGTAACTGGCGACACCAGCAGCGTAGATCCAGGGGAGGGCGGACTGGACAGCGAAGTCGTTGACGAGGAAGCGGGTTTCGAAATTGTCGGTGCCATCGAGGAGGAGATCGACTCCGCCGAGAAGAGCTTCGGCGTTGCGCGGACTGAGATCGTCAACGACGCCTTCGACGGCCACAGTGGAATTGATGGAGCGGAGTTTGCGCTCGGCGGCGACGGCTTTGGGAAGAGCGTTGAGAGCGTCGGATTCATCGAAGAGAGTCTGGCGCTGCAGGTTTGAGGGCTCGACGAAATCGCGATCGATGATTCGGACATAGCCGACGCCAGAGCGAACGAGAAGATTGGCGGCGGCAGCACCGATGGCACCGCAGCCGACGATGGCCGCACGAGAGCCGAGCAGGCGCTGCTGCCCCTCGGGGCCGATGCCGGCAAAAAGCATCTGGCGGGAGTATTTTTCCTGGAGAGAGTCGTTCACGAAAGGTGCGTCCCCGGCAGGCTCTACGGACGCGCCTGCTAAGGTACATGATAGCGCCAAAGGTGACAGGGCAGGCAACGCCGCTGTGCTACCCTTCGTCTGAGCGAATGGAAACATGAAATCGCGCTGGATCAATAGGTTGGAGGGGATTTTCGCGCTTGCGCTCCTGATGGGAGCAACGCCGACGCGCGGGCAAACGCCACCAGAGCCAGCGGTGAATGGTGTTGCGAAGGAAGAACCGACGATTGTGGCGATTCGAATCGTCAAGGAAGATGGCCAAGTTGTGACCGAATCGCCGGCGGGAATAGCGGTGGAAACGGGCAAAGCGCTGGACCGAGGAAAAATCGGGGAGAGCCTGCGGGCGCTTTACCGTCTAGGGGATTACGCGGACATTCGAGCGGTGGTGACGCCAGTGCCAAATGGCGTGCGGCTGGATTTCGTGGTGCGGGAGAATCTGTTTTTCAACCAGGTGCGCATCGAGGGTCTCGTCGCGCCACCCAGCGACGCTTCAGCGGCAGCGGCGATGCAACTCAGTCTTGGGCAAACCTTCAGGCAGGCCACCCTTAAAGAAGCGGTGGAGCGGTTGCGGGAAACGCTGCACGAAGAAGGCTTGTATAGGTCGGAAGTCTCCGCGGAGACGGTGCCTCATCCCGAGACGCATCAGATGGACATTGTAGTGCACGTAAAGCCGGGCCCGCGAGCGCGAGTAGGAATCATCCAGCTGAAGAACGGAACGGAATACCGCGATGCGGACATTTTATCGCGATTGAAAATGAAAGCGGGGAGCGAGATCACCACGGCACGACTGCAACGCGGGACGGACCGCATCCGAAAATTTCTAGTGAAGAAGGGGCATCTGAGCGCGCGAGCTTCCGTACGGCGGGGAGAGTACGATGCGGCGAAAAAGACGATTCCTCTCGACCTGGAAGTAACGGAAGGGCCGCGCGTGCAGATGATTGTGACGGGTGCAAAGTTTTCCGGGGGTGACCTGAAAAAACTGATTCCCATCTACCAGGAAGGCGCCGTAGATGCGGACCTTCTGGAGGAGGGGAAACGCAATCTTCGCGAGCGGTTGGAACGGCAAGGGTACTTCGACGCCGACGTGAATTATGTGACCGAAATACACGATATAAAGGCCGGTGGGAGCGCTGCAAAAGGAACGGAAGAACTTATCACTTACAAGGTCACTCGCGGCGATCGACACAAACTAGTGGGAATAGATATCGCGGGGAACAAGTATTTCGACACGGAACTACTGCGCAGCCGATTGCAAATCTTCGGGGGCGCGTTTGGATCGGCGGGACGCTTTAGCCGGAGGCTGGTGGAATCCGACGCACAATCGATGCGCAGTCTTTATTTAGCGAACGGGTTTCTAGATGCCAAGGTGGAACAGCAGACCGAAGACAACTACAAGGGTAAAGACGGCGATCTGTTCATACGCTTCGTGATTCAAGAGGGAAAGCAGACGCGCGTTGCTTCCCTTTCGATCGAGGGAATTCATGCATTCAAGCAGGAAGAACTACTTGGGGTTATCGCCTCAACTTCGGGGCAGCCATATTCCGATTTCAACGTAACGACGGACAGGGACAATATTCTGGCGCTTTACTTTAACGAAGGGTTTCCGGAGGCGAACTTCACGGCGACAGCAGATCGCGTCGCGGCTGATGATGCGACTCAAAAAGCAGAAAGTGATGGAAAGACTGCTGATTCGCAGGAAAAAGAGAAAAGAGAGCGGAAAGATAAAGATTCGAAATCCGCGATCGAACAAGCCGAGGCGGTTCGGCTGGTATACCGAATCCAGGAAGGCCCCCAAACGAGAGTGCGGAGAATATTGATCGGCGGCTACGAGCACACGCGGCCCGGTGTGATTCATCGGGAAGTACACATCAAGGTGAAAGAACCGCTGCGCGAAGGCGACGTAGTGGAATCGCAGAGGAGGCTCTACAACCTCGGAGTTTTCAATCGTGTGACGATTGAGCCGCAGAATCCCGCGGGGACGGATCCAGACAAGGATATCGCCGTGCTTGTCGAGGAAGCCAAGCGTTACACGCTGGCTTATGGCGGCGGATTCGAAGTGCAGAGGCTGGCGAGTACGTCGAACCCGACGCAATCGCAGATCGAAGCTGCACCTCGGGGAATTATCGAGCTCAGCAAGCTAAATCTCACCGGGCGAGGAGACTCGCTGTCGTTCAAACTACGCGGGAGCACCTTACAGGGGCGCGCGGTGCTGGGATATTCGGCGCCAAATACTTTTGCTAATCCGCACTTCAGCTTTCAAGCAACCGCGTTTGCGGAAAAAACGCGGGACATCAATACGTTTACGGAAGTGCGTTACGAGGTTGGGGTGCAGTTGACGCATCAAGTGACGCCGCTGACGACGATTCTCTATCGGTACTCTTTCCGACAAGTGCGCGTCTCCAATCTGCAGATCCTGAGCGAGGAAGTTCCGCTGTTCAACCAGCCAACACTGGTTTCGCAGTTTGGCGTAACGTGGGTCCGCGACTCGCGCGACAATCCGGCGGACGCCACCAAGGGCAGTTTTAACAGCGCCGATTTCAGTGACGCCTCTACCGCCATCGGTTCGAGCGCCAGCTTTCTAAGGTTTTTCTTTCAAAACTCCACGTATTACCCGATCAAGCGACGATTCAGTTTCGCGCGCTCCACGCGATTTGGCGTGCTGGTGCCTTATCGCGATACCGTTTCGCTGAGTTTCCCGCCACCCACGCCCGACCAGTGCATCCCAGGCACGGTGCCTTCAGGTCCGACACCAACGATTATCCCACTGCCCGAACGTTTCTTTGCGGGCGGCGGAACATCTCTGCGCGGTTTCGCGCTGAATCAAGCTGGCCCCCGCGATCCATGCACGGGCTTTCCTGTAGGTGGCCAGGCTATGCTGGTGCTTAATCAGGAGTTCCGGTTTCCGATGCGCCTGCCGTTCATCGGAACGTCGCTTGGCGGAGCAATCTTCTACGACGGTGGCAACGTTTACAGCCGGCTGAACCGAATTTCCTTCCACTCGATGCTGCCAGCACCCACGTTTGCACTGCAAAATCCGGCGTTACCTGCGAGCCCGACGAACCTGCCGCTGTGCGTCACGAACTGCACGAATGAACTCAACTACTTCGCGCACACCATCGGCTTGGGGGTGAGATACAGAACGCCAGTTGGTCCGATTCGAATCGATTTTGGTTATCAGCTCAATCGCCCTTCGTTTGTAATACCGATACCGTGTCCGAGCAGCGACAAGACTTGCGAACTCGGGTCGCTTGGCCAGCGAGGGACGCGGCTCCCTGGATTTCAGATCTTTTTCAATTTGGGGTCGACGTTCTAATGCGCGGATTTGCGATTTGCGTTCTTGCGTCGTCGCTGCTCTTCGTGACGATGGCCGGATTCGCGGTGCCGCAGGAGACGGTGGACCGCATCGCGGCGCGCGTGGAGAACGACATCATCCTGTTGAGTGACATCCGTGCGCTCAGCCGCTACCAGCAATTCCTTGATGGAAAATCGGAAACCGATGCGCAAATTCTCGACCGGCTGATTGATCAGTGGATCGTGCGCACCGAGGCCAACGTCGCGCGTTTCCCTCAACCATCCAGTGCCGAGATCGAGCGCAGCATGGAAGGAGTGCGGAAATCGTTCGCGTCGGCGGAGGAATACGAGGCAAGAAAAAAACAAATCGGACTGAGCGATGCGGAAATACGGGAGATGGCGGCCTCGCAGCTGTATTTGAGCAATTACCTGGACTCGCGATTTCGACCCGGGGTGCAGATCGATCCGAAAACGATTGATGATTTCTATCAGAAGTCGGTTGTGCCGCGGGCCAAGGCTCGTGGTCGAGAGCCGCCGCCACTGGATACGGCACGCGACTTGATCCAGGAAGCACTGGTGCAGCGGGGCATCAACGATCAGGCCGATCAATGGCTCATCGAAAGCAAGGCCCGCTTGCACATCGAAAAGCTTCTCGATGAGGCGTCAAAATGACGCAGGTGACCCGCCGCCGGAAGTGGCGCTGGCTGCGTCACGTTGCGTGGGTTCTCGCCGCGAAGATTTTTCTGATCACCACGGGCCTGATCATTTTCTTTGGGAGTGGCGCTGGGAATCCTTTGCTGAGCCGGTTGCTGGTAAGCCGCTTGGAGGCGATGACCGGTGGGAAGGTGGAATTCCGAGCGCTTTCGATTCAATGGTTTGCGATGCGGGCCACGATAAAGAACCTGGTCATCCACGGAAAGGAACCCGCGGGCACTGAGCCACTTTTCACCGCTGAGGAGGTGCAGGCTGGGCTTCGCATCGATTCCTTCTGGGGCCGCAGGATTTCGCTGAACGAACTGATTGTGCAGAAGCCGCACGCGCATATCCGCGTTGATAAAAACGGAAGGAGCAACGTACCCACGCCTCAGCAGCCTGCTTCCGAGAATAGGCCGTGGCGAGATACGTTGTTCCAATTGCGCATCCGCCGGCTGCTGCTGGCCGACGGATGGATTCTTTACAACGACACCATGACCCCAATTACGGTGCATGGAGGAGATCTGAAGTTCAGACTCGACGCCGGGGGCACGCTGGACCATCCTTCCTATCTCGGCACCCTTGATTGGCAAACCCTGCAGTTCACATCAAAACGATTTGCGCCCCTGCCGGTGGGCCTTGTAGCGAAATTTACACTTCGGCGCGATGGTTTCACTCTCGAGCAGGGGATACTCACCGCGGGGCACTCGCATCTCGATGCGCAAGCAGAAATGAAGAGTTTCACCGATCCGGCGTGGAATTTCCGGTATCGCGGATGGGTGGAGCTGATGGATATCAGGGACACTTTGCGCGAACCGATGGTGCCGACCGGACACGTGGATGTGCGCGGAGAAGGCGAGTACGTGGGCGGGCAGTACAAGGGCAACGGAAGTTATGCGGGGGAGAAGATAGTTCTGCCCTATGACGTCTTTCATGCTGGCGGACTGACTAGCCGCGGCAGCTATCGCATCGACGACCGTGGACTGGAGGTGCCGGATTTTTTTGCCGGCGCATTCGGCGGTAAGGTGACTGGGCGCGTTGCGATGCGTTTTGATGGGTTGAAATTCAGGGCGGACACTCATGTACAAGATGCAAGCCTCGCCGCGGTCCTGCCAGCCATCGAGCACCTCGACTTCCCCATAGACGAATTGCGCTGGGATGCGCGGATCAGCGGAGACACGGTCGAAACCTGGAGCGGACCATTCCAGCACTTCGAAATTGCAGTGAAAACTGTCTGGGAGAATCCGGAGAAACTAGCGGAGCGACACCAGCCGGTAAACGCAGCATGGAAATTCAGCTATCGCTACGATCCCAACATTCTGGCAATCGAATCGGGTGAATTCGAAACGCCATCATCACGTGGCAGCATCGACGGCATACTTGCTCCGCGTAACTCCGCTATGAACTTGCGATTCGATACGGGCTCGATCGAAACGTACAAGGATTTCATTGATGCGCTGCGCGGGGCTGCGCCTGGAAGCGCCGAGGCAGCAAAACAGATATCTGGCAGTGTGCGCTGGGATGGCAAGTTCACCGGGCCCTCCGGTAGCCCCACATTTCAAGGCCACGTCCGCGGGGAACGCGCGCGTTACGACGGGGTCTTGCTGGACTATCTCGACGGCGACCTTACTTACTCACCGATGCAGTTCTCCCTGGTGCGGGGACACGTCCGACGCGGCGAAATGGAAACAGACATCGAGACCAACCTTTCGCTAACAAAGTGGAGTTTTCTGCCAGAGAACAATTGGACGGCTGAGGTCAATTTCGAAAAAATCGCTGTCGAGGGCCTTGAAAAGCTACTCGGACTGTCATATCCAGTAAACGGATTGTTAACAGGCCAGTTCCACGGGCGAGGAACGCGGGAAGCACCCAGCGTAACAGGCCTATTCGATCTTGCAGAAGGTAGTGTTTATGGGCTTTCTTTCAATCGTCTTCGCGGGCAGCTGAGCGTCTCGCCTGAGGAAGTGCAAATCGCCGATGCGGAGCTGCGATTTTTTTCTCCGGGAAAAGAAAATGGGCGTGGCGCGGGAATTATCACCGGGTCGGCTGGCTACCGCTACGAAGATCAAACGATCTCCGCTGACCTCGTTGGCGCAGCGCTGCCACTAGAGAATTTTGAAAAATTACAGTCGGCGCGACTGCCAGTGGGTGGGCAAGTAACCTTTCGCTTGAAAGCCAATGGCCCACTGAGAGCACCTCGCGGCGAAGGAACGCTTCGCGTAGTGGATCTTCGGATTGGCCAAGTGATTGTGGGCAGTTTCGACGGCAAACTGACGTCAGACAGCAGCACGGCCCATCTCGAATTGGGATCTGCGATGACCACGGGACAAGTCTCCGGTGGATACACACTCGGACTTGCCAGCCCCTATCCGCTGAGCGGAAAGGTCTCGATCAAGAACATTGACCTGGACCCATTTCTGCTCACGGCACTGCACCTAAAGAGTTTCGATGGCCACGCGAACGCGGACGGTGACATTGCGCTGAACGGTTCACTGAAGGAACTGCAAAGCATCGTCGTGGATGCAAATCTTTCGCGCCTGGCAATGAATTACGCCAATGTAAAACTTGAAAACTCAGGCCCTGTTCATTTCCGATCGACAAAGGACAGCTTGGAAATCGACCCGGTGACGCTGCGGGGAACAGACACTAATTTGCAGATAGCGGGCTCGGTACAGTTTGGCGGGCGCCGCACCATCGGATTGCGCCTTAATGGGTCGCTGGACTTGCGGCTCATTACCGGTTTCGTTCCGACTCTGGACGCGCACGGTCCGGCACAAATCAATGCTTCCTTCGAAGGGCCGTTAGACCGGCCGCGGATCACGGGCCGCATACACATCGAAAATGCGTCTGCTCGCGCCGCGGATTTTCCCACGGGCCTGAGCGCAATCAACGGCGACGTGGTGTTCGATGCGACGCGATTGTACTTCGAGAATATGAGCGCGGAATCCGGAGGAGGCACTCTGCATCTTTCCGGCAACTTGAATTACGCGGAGAGTCCGCTGCGATATGACGTGAGCGTGTTTACGAATCGCGTGCGCATACGCTATCCCGAAGGCATGAGCTGGTTGGTAGGAGGTTCACTCCGGTTGACCGGAACAACGGCAGCGGGAACGCTTTCGGGGCGCGTGACAATCGACCGCGTCACACTTACGCAGGGGCTGGAAGTTGCGGGGATGCTGGTCTCGGCGAAGGAAGGGATTAGTAGCCCTGCTACGAGTTCATCGTACCTGCGCAACTTGCAGTTCGACATTGAGGCTCTCTCGGCGCCGGACGCGCGCATGGAATGGCCGGGAGCTGGGCTCCAGGCCGACGCGAATCTTCGCGTGCGAGGGACGTGGGAGCACCCGATTCTGCTCGGACACATCCACATTTTGTCCGGCGATTTACAATTCGCGGGAAACCGTTACCGTGTGACGCGCGGAGATTTGAATTTTGCCAACCCGTTCCGACTTGATCCGGTCATGAACGTGGAGGCAACAACCACCATTCAACAATATGAGATCACGTTGAATTTTAATGGACCTGCCAGCAAGCTTACGCTGGCGTATCGCTCCGATCCCCCACTGCCAGCAAACGACATCATCACTTTGCTAGCCCTAGGGCAGACTAGTTCGGAAGCGACCACGCGCAGCGGCGGCACATCGCAGAGCGGAACTGCTGGAGCATCGGCGATTCTGTCGGAAGCGATATCGAGCCAGCTGGGCGGACGGCTTGAGCGACTGTTCGGCATCACGCGGTTCCGGGTGGACCCCGGGCTAACTGGGGTGGGTTCAACTGGCTCGGAACAAAACGCCGCGGCACGCGTGACGGTCGAGCAGCAGATCGCACGCAACCTGACGATTACTTACGTTTCGAACGTGAGCTCAACGCAGCAGCAAGTGATTCAAGTGGAATACAACGTGGACCGTAACGTGTCCATTGTTGGATTGCGGGATCAGAATGGAACTTTCGGTATTGACATAAAAATCAAGAAACGCTTCCAGTAGGCCGGGGGCACTTTTTGAACGTCGATTCGAACTATTGAGGATCTTGTTGTTGCGCGGCCTGTTGTTGGGCCGGTTGTGCCTGCCCTTGCTGTTGTGACCTGCGCTGCTGCCAGCGGTCCAGGCCTTGAGCATTTCCTAGCCTCGCGGACTGGCCAATTTCGGGATTCTGCTGCTTCATCTCCGCGAGTGCTTCCTTGGCGGCTTTGGTGTTGGCTGCGTGGGTCGCGGCTTGAATTTCGCGCCCGATCTTGGGCATTTCCGCGGCGACTTTCTGTCCTAGTGGTGAGCCGTAAAATTGCAGCAGCCCTTTGATCTCGTCTTCGGTGTAATGCTTGTCATAGATTCCCACGAGTTGATCGGTTACCTGATCAACGTCAAATTTTTTCTGATAGCTGGCGGCGAAAGCATTGACGAAGGCCTGGCCTTTATCATTGTTGGGCACGGTGGCGAGTAGCTTTTCCCGGGACTGTTCGATGGCGGAGTTGGCACCATCTTGTACCAGGTCATGAGCGCCAACGAGCTCCATAAGAGAACGGATGTCCGCTTCTTTCGCAGGATCAATCGAGGAATTTGCTTGAGGAGGAGCAGCGTTGCCCTGGACTGGGGACGTGCTTTGCGGCGCCGCTTGCACGGGGTTTTGCGACGCTCCCTGGATCACCAGGAAAAAGGTACCAATGTAAATAATAACCAGCGCAAGAACCGCTTTCATGACTGCCTCCGTGGCGACTTTGCCTGTATTCGCGCCACAGTTGCGATTCTAGGAAGTGGCGCCGACGGAAGCGAGAGGTTCGCAGGACAGTCGTGCCGCGTCGTTCACTGGCCCAAAGTTCAGGTAAGGAGCGCGGAATGAATTTCTGTTACGATGCCTCGCCATGAGCAAGACAGAGATGGCTGCGGGCGGGACTCCAGAAACGCCTGATGCGGCCGCGATTCTTGAACGCGAGGAGGGTCTCCATAGTGACCTTTCACCTCGCCAGATCGCGATGATTGGGCTGGGCAGCACCATTGGAACCGGATTGTTTTTGGGCAGCGCCATTTCCGTGAAGCTTGCAGGCCCGGCGGTGCTTCTGAGCTTTCTGGGAGGATCGCTGATCGCGCTCACCGTAATGTGGGCGCTGGCAGAAATGACCGCGGAGCATCCGGCGGCGGGCTCCTTCGGATTGCAAGCGGAAATTTATCTTCACCCCTGGGCGGGTTTTGCAATGCGTTACACATACTGGCTTTGCCTGGTGGTAATTGTGGGCAGTGAGGTTGTGGCCGCAGCGATCTACTGCAAGTTCTGGTTTCCGGGGATTCCGTCATGGATGTGGGTGGCAGCTTTTTCCGCCGCGATGATCTACGTGAACACGGTTAGCGTGAAGAGCTTTGGCCGGTTCGAATACTGGTTCGCGATGATCAAGGTGGTGACCATCGCAGTTTTCCTGGTGCTTGGAACGGCTCTTCTGCTCGGTGTGGGATTCCCCCGCGTGGGAACCATCAACTACACCGGAGACGGCGGTTTTTTTCCAAACGGCTGGACCGGTGTGCTGCTGGGGATCACCATGGCCGTTTTTAGTTTCCTAGGGATCGAGATTGTCGCCGCGACCGCGGGGGAAGCAGCTGAACCCCGAGTCGCCGTGCCGAAAGCGCTGCGCCGGACGCTCTTTTTTCTGGTGCTTTTCTATCTTGGCGGATTGACTCTGGTGGTCGGACTCGTGCCGTGGAAACAGATCGGCCTGGGCGAAAGTCCTTTCGTGCGCGTTTTTCAGACCGCAGGCATTCCGGCCGCGGGGCACGTGATGAATTTCGTCATACTGACGGCCGCACTTTCCAGCGCGATGTGCAACCTCTATTTCACGGCAAGAATGCTCTTCTCTCTTGCGCGTGGTGGCTACGCACCGGCGGCGCTCGGACGCTTGAGCAAGCGGGGCATGCCCGTGGGAGCGGTGCTGGCGTCGAGCGTGGGCATGGCAGTGGCAGTCATTCTGTCGCATTACTTCGAGGCGACGGCGTTCGTCTTCATGATCGGCGTGGCATTTTTCGGTGGGCCGTTCATCTGGATCATGATTCTGCTAACACATCTGGCGTTCCGGCGCGCTAATGCGCGAGCGGGAAAGGAGGTATTGCGCTTCGCGCCTCCCGGCCCGTGGAGTTCGCTGCTTGGACTTGCCGCTCTGCTCGGGGTTCTCCTATCCACTTGGTGGGTCCCCGGCTTTGGGATTACGCTCCGTGCGGGCCCTCCCTGGCTAGCGTTTATCACGCTGTGCTACTTTGTGTGGAGAAAGGCTCACTCCGTGAAAGATGGGAGTGGAGAACGTCTCGATGGATGAACTTCTAAAGTGGCGCGGGGAATTTCCGATCCTGGACCGCACCACATACATGATCAGCAATTCACTTGGGGCTATGCCGCGCGGCGTCTACGATGGCATGCGATCTTATGCTGATTCGTGGGCGGAGCGCGGAGTGCGGGCGTGGGAAGAAGACTGGTGGGATATGGCCGTCGGCGTGGGCGATCAGATCGCGCCATTGATCGGCGCGGGCCCGGGCGAGATTTCGCTGCACCAGAATGTGACGCTCACGCAGGCGGTGGTTTCGTCCTGCTTTGATTACCGCGGACCGCGCAACAAAGTTGTTATGGTAGAGATGGAGTTTCCTTCGATTCAGTATTTCTACCATGAGCAGCGCCGGCTCGGCGCGCGTGTCGAAGTTGTTCCCACACCGGACCATATTCGAATTGACCTGGAAAAGCTGCTCGCGGCCATCGACGAAACGACTCTATTGGTGCCGATTTCGCAGGTTCTTTTCCGCAGTTCGTACATCGTTGATGCGCGGGCAATCATTGAACGAGCTCACCGTGTCGGCGCGCACGTGATTCTGGATGTTTTCCAAGCCACGGGATCAATCCCCATCGATGTACATGGACTCGGCGTTGATTTTGCTGTCGGCGGTGTACTTAAGTGGCTCTGCGGCGGACCGGGCGTGGCTTATTTATACGTGCGTGAAGATTTACGCGCCAAGTTGCGACCGGCGCTGACGGGCTGGATCGCGCATCGCCGCCCTTTTGCTTTCGAAACCGGCGCCATCGATCCACGCGAAGATTCATTTCGCTATCTGAATGGCACGCCACACATTCCTGCGTTGTATGCGTGCCAGCCCGGGCTGGAAATTCTGAATAAGGTTGGCATTGCGGCGATTCGCGAGAAATCAATACGCATGACCTCTCGATTGATCGAAGGTGCCCGATCGCACGGCTGGTGTGTGAACACGCCGGACAATCTGGCGCAGCGCGCGGGAACGGTTTCGATCGAGTGTCCGCATGCTTATGAAGTGTGCCGCGAACTCCTCGCGCGCGACATCATCGTCGACTACCGCCCAAAAGCTGGCGTGCGCATTTCCCCGCACTTCTACAATCGCGAGGATGAATGCGACTTTACACTCGCGCAAATGGAAGAAATTCTGAAAACAGGGGCATGGGAAAAACATGCCGCAGCGGTTATCAATGCTTGAAAATAAAGAGTACGTACCGCAGCGCGCGGAAATGATCGAAAGGCAACTGCGCCGGCGCGGCATTCAGGATGCCGATGTGCTTGCGGCCATGACGGCAGTGCCACGGCACGAATTTGTGCCGGAGGAGTTGCGCTCGCAGGCATATGAAGACGTGCCCTTGCCGATCGGCGGGGGACAAACCATTTCCCAACCTTACATTGTCGCGGCTATGACGGCAGCGTTGCATTTGCAACCGAGCGACCGGGTTCTAGAAATTGGCACGGGTTGCGGCTACCAAGCGGCTGTGCTTTCACAATTGGTCAAAGTGGTTTTCACAATCGAACGGCGACCGGAGCTTGCATCCGCGGCCTCGGCCAAGCTTGCGCAGCTCGGTTATGCAAACGCCCATGTTCACTGCGGTGATGGCACGTTTGGCCTGCCGGAATTTGCTTCCTTCGACGCCATTCTCGTTGCCGCTGCCGCTCCCGGAGTTCCCAAGCCGCTCCTTGCGCAGCTTGCCGAGGGCGGCCGGATGATTCTCCCAGTCGGAGACGCGGAACATCAGGAACTGCAGCTCATCGAGAAACACGGCGATACCTTCCCTACAAAAATGCTGGAAGGCTGCCGATTTGTGCCCCTCGTCGGCTACTATGGCTGGCAGGAACCTCCCAAGCGATGAGCACACCGGCTCCCGATCTTTCCATCATTATTCCTGCCTACAACGAAGAACTGCGTCTGCCTGCCACGCTGGAGCGAATTGCTGAATACCTTTCGGAGTGCGGGCGGGAAGCGGAAGTTCTGGTGGTGGATGACGGTTCCAAGGACGGCACAGCCGCGGTAGCGGAATACTTTCGCATCAAGATCCCTGCGCTGCGCGTGGTTTCGAATGGTGAAAATCGAGGCAAAGGCTACAGTGTGCGCCACGGCATGCAGGAAGCGCGCGGTCGCATCGCACTTTTCACGGATGCGGATCTATCTGCACCAATTGAGGAGGCCGGCAAACTCATTGACGCTCTAGAAATCTACGACCTAGCTATCGGCTCGCGCGCCATGGACCGTAGCCTGATCACCGTACGCGAATCTCCGTTCCGAGAATTTGCAGGAATTATTTTCAACAAAATTGTGCGAGTCATCCTGTGGCTGCCTTTTGTGGATACCCAGTGCGGATTCAAAGCCTTCCGGCGCGAACGTTGCCACATCCTTTTCGAACAGCAAACGATTGAGAGATTCGGGTTCGACCCAGAGCTGCTGTACCTGGCACGGCATCATGGCTTGCGCGCCATAGAAATTCCTGTGCGCTGGGGGCACTCGCCGGCTACAAAAGTGAGCATGTTGCACGACAGCATTCAGATGTTTATCGACGTATTCACAATCCGGTGGAATGCGCTATTGGGACGATACCCGCGAAAGACTTGATTCGACCACAGGTCGCTTTGCAATACAAAGTACTTGACAACTACTAATTCTTGCTTTAGCCTTTTTGCTATGGCGACCTCTGGTCCGCTTCGCTCTCCGAAACACGAGCCCATCCCCATCGACGCTCGCGCCGCCGATCATCTTCGCTACATTCGCGAAACGATGGAGAGCGCGGCCGAATTTACGGCCGTACCTGGCTGGGGCGGTGTGGCCATGGGCGTTACCGCGTTGGTGGCGGCGTTTGCAGCGTCGCGACAGACCACGCCTCGTGCCTGGTTAACCGTATGGCTGATTGAAGCCTTCGTCGCGGTGGCCATCGCGGCGCCTGCGGCGGCTACGAAGGCGCACCGCGCCAACTCCGCGCTTTTTTCCGGACCAGGCCGCAAATTTGTTCTCAGTTTTGCACCGCCGATTGTTGTCGGCGGCCTATTGACCTTTGCTCTTTATCACGCTGGTGTGTTTGCGGCGCTGCCGGGTGTTTGGCTCCTGTTGTATGGGACTGCGATCGTTACCGGTGGGGCATTCTCCGTGCGCGTCGTGCCGGTGATGGGATTGTGCTTGATGTTGATTGGCAGCACTGCGCTGCTCGCGCCCGCGGTCTGGGGCGATGCCTTAATGGCCGCGGGGTTTGGAGTAGTGCAGATTGGCTTTGGCTGGTGGATCGCACGCCATTATGGAGGCTAGCAGGAATTCGCATGGCTAAGTCGTCTTCAGCACATCAAGAACGACCGCAGCGGTCTCGTGAGCGCGAGACTCCCCTGGAAGCGATTCGCAATCCGGCGAGGGAGACCGTGCCTGCCGATCTGGACCGGTTGATCCATGAACGCATCCGCCTGGGTATCGTCAGTGCGTTGGCGGTGAACCGCTCGCTCACTTTCAATGAATTGAAGGCGCTGCTGAAAACCACCGACGGCAATCTGAGCGTGCACGCTCGCAAGCTGGAAGAAGCCGACTACATCGTGTGCACGAAGTCTTTTGATGGGCGCTTGCCGAAGACGGAGTATCGCTTGGCTGCCGCGGGGCGGAAGGCTTTGGAGCGTTATCTGAATCACATGGAAGCGCTGATTCGCGCGACGCGCGAAGGTTGAACGGC
>JBGPDI010000080.1:0-21415 GCA_041482215.1 Candidatus Acidiferrum sp.
GGGAATGCAGTGTTTGTACGCGGCAACGAGGACGCTGGAATCCGAGTGCTTCACGTTAAGAATGCCGCTGGTGAGAAATTGCCCCGCAGCTTCGCCGTAACCGATACGCAGACGGTGCGAAAGCTTGGCAAATTCGTTGATGTATTGCCCGGTTTCCGCAGCCATGCCGAACTCGCCTTCGCCGAGGCCAGCGTCGACGTCTTCAGAAGTATTTCCCGCCAGCGCGATTTCGAAATCGTGAACGAGCGCCGCGCCGTTCATCGCAATTCCGGAAATGAATCCACGTTTCATCAGATCAATCAGAACGGGACCGAGCCCGACTTTGATAACGTGGCCGCCAATTCCCCAGAGAATGGCTCTGCGTTGTTTGCGCGCGCTGTGAATTGCGCCGAGTAAATGCCGGAGATCTTCAGCGGCAAGAAAGTGGGGAAGCGAATCGAGAAATCGCGTGAGCGAGGTATTCGCGGCCGCAGGCTTCGCAAAATCGCGCACTGTGACTTTGCTCTTCCGCGAGGCCAGCGGATACGTGCGCAGGGCGCCAAGCGTAAGTGGCTGGATGGAATAGATGCTCATGGAGACGGGGATACTCTAGCGCGCACTGGGCACAATACCAAGCACGAGAGAGATCGGACGAAGGCGATCATTTCGCGTGGCCATTGTGATGGCCGTTGGCGGAGATGCCGAGGACCCGAGCGAGGGCCTGGCCAGTGTAGGATTTTTTTGTGCGAGCGACGAGCTCGGGTGGGCCTTGAGCGACGATACGACCACCTCCTTCGCCACCTTCTGGGCCAAGGTCAATGATCCAGTCGGCTTGTTTGATGACGTCGAGATGGTGCTCGATGATGAGCACGGTGTTGCCGAGATCGACGAGACGTTGCAAGACGTCGAGTAGCTTTCGCACGTCGTCGAAATGCAAACCGGTGGTGGGCTCGTCGAGAATGTAAAGCGTGCGGCCGGTTTGGCGTTTGGAAAGTTCGCGTGCGAGTTTGATGCGTTGGGCTTCGCCGCCGGAAAGTGTGGTAGCGGACTGGCCGAGCGTGACGTAGCCGAGGCCGACCTCGACAAGTGTCGAAAGCTTTTGCTGAATCTGTGGGATGTTTTCGAGAACCTTCACCGCTTCGGAAGAAGGCAAATTCAAGATGTCGCTGATGGAATGGCCTTTGTAGCGGACGGCGAGGGTTTCCGAATTGTAACGGCGGCCGCGGCAGACCTCGCACATCACGTAAACGTCAGGAAGAAAATTCATTTCGATACGGCGCAAGCCGTCGCCCTGGCACGCTTCGCAGCGGCCGCCTTTTACATTGAAGCTAAAGCGACCCGCGCGGTAGCCACGCTCGCGCGATTCCGGAAGCATGGCGAAGAGATCGCGAATCGGCGCAAAGACGCCGGTGTAAGTGGCCGGGTTCGACCGTGGCGTGCGGCCAATCGGTGCCTGATCGATCTCGATAACTTTGTCGATTTGGTCAGCGCCAAGAATTTCGCGGTGTGAAGCCGGAGCTTCCGAGGAGTGATAGAGTTTTTGCGCGAGCGCGCGGTAGAGGATGTCGTTGACCAGGGTGGATTTTCCCGAGCCGGAAACTCCAGTGACTACGGTAAGCAGTCCGAGCGGTAGCGTTACATCTACTTCTTTCAGATTATTGGCGCTGGCGCCGAGAATCTGAATCACTTTTCCGTTGGGGCTGCGGCGTTTTTCAGGAACGGCGATTTTCGCGGCGCCGCTGAGGTATTGGCCGGTGAGAGATTCCGCAGTGGCTTCGATCTGGGCGGGCTTGCCTTGCGCGACGAGGTAACCGCCGGCTTTACCGGCGCCGGGGCCGAGGTCCACGACGAAATCGGCGCGGCGGATAGTGTCTTCGTCGTGCTCGACGACGAGGACGGTGTTGCCAAGATTGCGTAGATGTTCGAGCGAGCCGAGCAATCGCGCATTGTCACGCGCATGGAGGCCAATGCTCGGCTCATCGAGAACGTAGAGAACACCGCGCAGGCGCGATCCGATTTGTGTGGCCAATCGAATTCTCTGAGCTTCACCGCCGGAGAGTGTGGCGGCGGAACGATCCAGGCTGAGATAGCCGAGACCTACAGCAAGCAAAAAATCGATGCGTTCAGAAACCTCTTCGAGAGGGCGCGCGGCGATTTCCTTTTGTCGGTCGGTAAGCTGCGCAAGAATCTTGTCAACGGCGGGACGCCCGGCACTAAGCGACAGCGCGGTGAAATCTGCGAGCGACCATCCGGCGAGTTTTACTGCAAGCGATTCGGGACGCAGGCGCTTGCCATGGCAAACGCTGCAAAGCGTGGCGGACATGTACTGCGTGATCCACTCACGATAGGTATCGGAATTGGATTCTTCGAAATTCCTTTCCAGGAATTTCAGAATTCCCGGAAAACGAAATCCTTTGTCGCCCTTGGATTTTTTCTCCGCTGAACCATTTTCGCCCGACGCACTGCCGTTCGACGGTGGGTAACCGTAGAGCAGCATATTTTGAACACGCGTAGGAAATTTCTCGAAGGGCGTTTCGAGTTCAAAGCCATGCGCGTACGCTCCGAGTTCCAGAGTGCGCTTGAGAATTGCGGAACCGGAGCCGGGCCCGAGGCCACCGTCAAAAAGCGGGCGAGTCCAATCGGTGATGATTTTTGAAGGATCGAAATCGTATTTCGAGCCAAGGCCGTTGCAAGCGGGGCATGCGCCGTAGGGAGAATTAAAACTGAACGAACGCGGCTCAAGCTGCGGAACGGAAATACCGCAATCGGGGCAGGCGAGTTTTTCCGAAAAAGTATGTTCCTTGCCGCTGACGATCGCGACAGTAACGAGCCCGCTCGCCAATTTCAACGCAGTCACGATGGACTGTTCGAGCCGTGCGGCGATTCCCTGCTTCACGAGCAGGCGATCGATAACAATTTCGATCGTGTGATTTTTGCGCTTATCAATGACCGGAAGTTCGTCAAGCTGGTAAAGCTCGCCATTGATGCGTGCGCGAACGTAGCCATCCTGCGCGAATTTTTCAAGTTCCTTGCGGTACGCGCCCTTTCGTCCGCGCACGATGGGCGCGAGGATCATGATGCGATCGTCCGCTTTGCAAATTTCTCCGTGCAAAATGGATTGCACGATTTGTTCACTGGACTGGCGCGTGATGGGTTTTCCGCAGCTGGGACAATGCGGCACACCAACTGTGGCGTAGACCACGCGAAGATAATCGTAAATTTCAGTAATGGTGCCAACGGTGGACCGCGGCGAACGCGTCGTCGTTTTCTGTTCGATGGCGATCGAGGGAGAAAGTCCTTCGATGACGTCCACTTCGGGGCGTTCCATTTGATCTAGAAACTGGCGCGCATAGGCGGAGAGCGATTCGACGTAACGGCGTTGGCCTTCCGCGTAAATGGTGTCGAACGCGAGAGAAGATTTGCCAGAGCCGGAAAGACCAGTGATGACCGTGAGGGAATTGCGGGGAATTTCGACGCTGATATTTTTCAGGTTGTGCTGGCGCGCGCCGCGAACTACCAGTTTAGTCAGGCCCATGAGACGAGAACGCTCCCTCCACAGGAGCCTGCCTGCGGCAGGCAGGCATGCCTGGTATGCAGGCCCTGGCGCTCAGTGGATACACTGAGCCCAAGATAACTTACAAGAATAGCAGGGAGCGTTCTTCAGGGTCAACAAAGGGAAGTAAGTCATGTGGCTTTAGCGACTTACGCACGGGCCTTTTCTCAGGACATTAGGTTCAAATCAAATGATCACGTAGGAACTTGAGCAGGGACGGAACTTGGGAATGAAAACTGGCTATTCCGCGCTGGCACTCTTTTGGGGGTTCGAGAGAACCCACTCGAGGGCGTCGTCAAGCTCGCGGAAGACTGCAATGCCCTGCTCGCCGAACGATTCGCGGAGAATTTCAAACATGCGCGCGAGACCGTAGGCCAAATCACCTTTCACTACGAAAGCACGGCGGGATTGATTTGAGAAAATTGTTTTCTGTGCGAGCGTGCGAACGTCATCCATGCCGATGTCGAATTGGGTGACGTGCGTGAAATCGAAGAGCTGAGAAAAAGTGGGATCAAATTCCGGATCGCCGAGGAGTTGTTGCTGGTACGCCAAGCCATCCGCCATGGTGAAAACTTCGCACGCCGTGCTGAAGACCAGCCGCCGCTCTTTATCAATCTTATTGAAAATGGGCATACGCTCGCCTTTTTTCTTGGACGAGCAAACCAGAACTGCAGGAGGGCGGGGAAGGCTCTCAAAACAACAGCCGGTTTTCCAAATCACCGATGCAACTTACGTTTTCAGTCTACAACACAATCGAAACGAATCGGAACTTTCGATCTTCCACATATTCGCGTAAAACACCTCTCAGTTATGTACTTTCTTCGAGGCTAGCTGAGAGCTGCGCGGAGATTACAACAAACTCCGACAATCCTTCTGTGGATTCGAGACCGTCGGGTCTTACCAAACTGATCCTGGCAAGCTCGCGCCCTTGCGAGTCCTGCCAGCGATCCAACACTTCGCATCGTGCAGCGCCTGGCCTCGGATATTTGCTAGTTGCATCAAGATCCTCAAGACTCAGGCCGGGCACTTTATCAATGATGGTATGGCGATGCCCTTCCGCGTCCATGAATTCGGATGCCACCCAACCGGGAAAATGATCGTCTGTGAAACGGACGATGTTGACGGCGAGATTGTACAAGGCGACCAATTCTAAATTCCCGTGTAGGTCTGACGACGGAGGAATTGGCCGGCGCCGGGGCGGCCGACGAATTGGCCGGCGTCGATTACGGCGCGGCCGCGGGAGAAAACGGTTTTGGGGGCGCCTTTTGTTTTTATGCCTTCGAACATGGAATAGTCCACACGCATGTGGTGACTTTTGGCGCTGATGATTTCTTCGCGATTGGGATCGAAGATGACGAGGTCGGCGTCGGAGCCGACGGCGATAGTGCCTTTGCGCGGATAGAGACCGAAAAGTTTTGCGGGCGCGGTGGCGACGAGCTGAACGAAACGATTCGCGGAGAAGCGTTTTCCGTTGACGCCACCGGTGTAGATAAGACTCAGACGGTGTTCGATACCGGGTCCGCCGTTGGGAATTTTGGTGAAATCATCTTTGCCGAGTTCCTTTTGTTCCTTCATGCAGAACGGACAATGATCGGTGGAGACGACTTGCAAAGTGTCTCGAGCGAGGCCCTGCCAGAGTTTTTCCTGGTGCCATTTTTCGCGAAGCGGCGGAGTGAAAACATATTTCGCGCCTTCGAAGCCGGGCGCGTCCATGTTTTCGAGCGAGAGATACAAATATTGCGGGCACGTTTCGGCGTAAGCGGGGAGGCCGCGATCGCGGGCTTCGCGGACTTTTTCGAGCGCGTCGTTGCAGGAGAGATGAACGATGTAGACGGGGGCGCCAGCCATTTCGGCGAGAGCGATGGCGCGGGAAGTGGCTTCGGCCTCGGCGGTGGTGGGGCGGGTGAGGGCGTGATATTTCGGCGCACGTTTTCCTTCAGCAAGGGCTTGTTGGACGATGACGTCGATGGCGCCGCCGTTTTCCGCGTGCATGCAGATGAGGCCACTGTGTTTTGCGGCCTGACGCATGGTTTTGAAAATGGAGGCGTCGTCGAGCATGAAGACGCCGGGGTAGGCCATGAAGAGTTTGAAGCTGGTGACGCCTTCGCGGATGAGCTGGCCCATTTCTTCGAGCTGCGCGCTGCCGAGATCGGTGATGATGCAGTGGAAGGCGTAGTCGGTGACGGCTTTGTCGTGAGCTTTTTTCATCCAGGTGTCGAAGGCCTGGCGGAGGGTCTGGCCTTTGTACTGGATAGCGAAATCAATCAGCGTGGTGGTGCCGCCGAAGGCAGCCGCGATCGTGCCGGTCTGGAAATCGTCGGCGCTAGTGGTGCCGCCGAAAGGCATGTCGAGGTGGGTGTGGACATCGATGCCGCCGGGGATGACGAGCATGCCGGTGGCGTCGAGGATGCGGCCGGCATTTTCGGTGGGGAGCTGAGCGGCGATGGCGGTGATTTTGTCGCCGTTGATTCCAACGTCGGCGAGGCAAGTGTCGGTGGCGGTAACGACGGTGCCGTTGCGGATTACGGTGTCAAAGCGCATCGGTGCTCCTCAGGGATGGTTTTTGAGTGACACGGGAGGAGAATCGGAGGTACCCTCCACCCCCACGTTTTTCATAAGTGTTGATTCTAAAGGATTTTATGTTTCTTAGAATGAACACTTGTAGAAGTGTTGAATCTAAAGAGCTTCGGCTGCACGAAAGTTGTGCAACTTTGGGGACATTTGGGGGAGGGGTATGTGGACTACGGAAGGTTACGGATGCGGCCAGCGATGTACCTGTAAGGTAGTGTACCATAGAAATATAGGATTGGCAAGGGGAATTTGCGGGAGAGGCCGTCAGGAAAGTTGGGGCCCATAGGCCGACAGTCGAAGATAATTTGCCGCGGTTTATGGCGACCGCTACTTTGCAGATTCCTGTGTCGCAACGCATTTGCCAACAGTCCAATCTGGGTCTGACTACAGAACGCAATCTGCTTTTGACGCCTTGCTAAACTGGGGCGCAGCAGTGCAGCGCCCCTACAAAGGATTAGATTAGGATCGCGCGCGGCTGAACTTCGGCAGAATCTCGCGCTCGTAGATGTCCAAGGTTTTTTCTTCGTCGCCGGACATCAGGTAGATGTTGAATTGGGTGACGCCGACAGAGCGGAGGCGGTCGAGTTTCTTGCGATGGTCGTCGACGGGGCCGATGAGGCAGAAACGGTCGACAACTTCATCACTGACGAAATCGGCGTTGTCACTACCGACTTCGCAATGGTGGTGGTAATCGTACTTGCCACGGTCTTTCACGAAGGAAGTTAGAGCTGGCGGCAAATCTTCCGGCTTGTATTTCGCGATGAGGTCCATCACGTGATTCGAAACGAGTGCGGGAAACCAGCGGACGTGTTCGCGGGCGGTTTTCAGATCGTCGGAGGCCCAGACAGGAGCGGCGGCCATGACTTCAATTTTGCTGAAATCGCGGCCGGCCTCTTTGGCGCCCTCGCGGACGAAACCGAGGCACCAATCGATCAAGTCGGGGTCGGCGAACTGGAGAATTACGCCGTCGCCAATGCGTCCCGCGGTGCGAAGGGCTTTGGGACCGTAGCCGGCGACCCAGACGCGGGGAACGGTGCCACTGGCCCAGGGAAATTTTGTGGGGACACCATCCAGTTCGAGGGTGCTTCCAGCGTTCAAGGTGCGGAAGGTGCGCACGAATTCTTCCAGGTTTTCGAGGGTGGTGGGTTTCTTGCCGAGCACGCGGCGGGAACTGTCGCCGCGGCCGATGCCCAGTTCCATGCGTCCGCCCGAGGCTAGATTGAGAGTGGCGAAGAGGCTGGCGGATACGGTGACGTCGCGGACGGCGGGATTTGTGACGCAAGTGCCGAGGTGCATTTTTTTGGTGTTGGCGGCCATGAGGGTGAGGAGCGGGAAGGGCTCTTTCCAGATTACGTGGGAATCGAAGATCCAGCCGAAGGAGAAGCCAGAGGATTCGGCTTGGCGCGTGAGGGTAAGGATTCTATCAATCGAGATGTCGGGCTTGATGGTGATGCCAAATTCCATAGATCCCTCCCAAGGGTCAACTGGTAGTCCGTCATTGAGTTGCGTTTCGCGGCTGAAATCGTAAGAGCACAGGCTGAAGCCTGTGCCACCTTGGATGCTGCCTCCTTAGTCTGCTCGCTGCACCGATGCAGCGGGTTTAGCCGTCAAGATGAAATAGGACAGGAAACTGACCAGGAAGCCGACGAACCAGGCGTAGTTGTAAAGGACGCGGAGGAGTGGAACGGCCAGGCCGACGAAGGCGACGACGATGCCAGCAGTCAAAGCGATGATGGCGGTTCCATTGAAACCACCTTCATATTCGTACTGGCCGCCGCGTTGATAGAGATCCTGGACAACGAGGAATCTTTTGCGCACGACAAAATAATCGCAAATGAGAACGCCAGCGATGGGGCCGAGGAATCCGGAGTAGCCGACGAGCCAGCCGATGATATAGCTGCTGTAGCTGGCCATAAGTTTCCACGGCTGCATGAAGATGCCCATGGCGCAGGTGATGAGGCCGCCGGTGCGGAAACTGATCCGGCGGGGAGAAAGATTGGAAAAATCGTTGGCGGGGGAGACGACGTTGGCGGCAACGTTGACGTTGAGCGTGGCTATAAGCAGGGCGATCATGGCCAGGACTACCGCCCAGGGGCTGCCGAGGCGCGCGAGGACGGCGACGGGATTCCAGAGCGCTTCGCCGAAAATAATCAGTGTGGCGGAGGTGACAGCAATGCCGATGAAAGAATAAAACGTCATGGTGGCGGGAAGGCCAAGGGCCTGGCCGATAATTTGATCGCGCTGGCTGCGAGCGTAGCGCGTGAAATCCGGAATGTTTAGCGAAACAGTGGCCCAGAATCCGACGACGCCGGTGAGTGATGGAACGAAGAAGCGAAAGAATTCGCCGAAGGTTTGAAATTTCGAAGGCGTAGCTAGCATGGGGCCGAAACCGCCGGCTTTTTGACGGGCCCAGAGAAGCAATGCGAGACCAATCAGAAGCAAGAACGGTGCGGAGATGCCCTGCAGAAAACGAATGGTGTCGATGCCGCGCAGAATTACGAGCACATTCAGAAGCCAGAAAAAAACGAAGCAGACCGCCGCGCCGGAACGAAAATTTGCCCAAGAGGGCGCGAGGGCCACGATCATGGCGTTGATGGCTTCGCCGCCAATCCAGGTTTGAATGCCAAACCAGCCGCAGGCAACGAGGGCGCGGAGAATGGCGGGGACGTTGGCGCCGAGAACACCGAAGGAGGCGCGTGCGAAAACCGGAAAGGGGATGCCGTACTGCGCGCCGGCGTGGGCGTTGAGCAGCATGGGAATCAGGACAAGCACGTTGCCGAGAAAAACGGTGAAGAGCGCTTGCTTCCAGTTCATTCCGCCGGCGATCATTCCGCTGGCGAGCATGTAGGTGGGAATATTCACGCTCATGGAAATCCACAGGGCGGCGTAGTTGTAGGTGCGCCAGGTGCGGCGGTCTCTGGGGACCGGGGCGAGGTCTTTGTTGTAGAGCGAGCTGCTCTGGATGGTTTCAGCGCGAAGCGTTTCGGTATGAGTTTCGCTCATCGTGACGTTTCCATGCGTTCCGCGGATCAAGTGACAGTTTGCGGGCAAGCGCAGGCGGAAAGTCTACTCTGTGCGCGTTGACCCTACAAGGTTTCGGCACGGTGATGTGCTGCTTTAAGTGCAGCAATGAATGAATGGAATGGATTCAAGAAACTGTTGAGGAATTGACGCGCCCGAGCGGCAGCACTACTATCAACGGCAACCAGGTTTGCAGCAGGAGTCCTAAAGTGCGCAAGACTAAACGACGGACAACCTCGATGGTATGGGCTTTGGCCTTGGTGCTGCTGTGTAGTGGCAGGGTATTGCGCGCGCAAGAGCACGGGTCACACCGAGCAAATGGTGCACTGGGAACTGTGGAGTTTCCGGTTTCGTGCAACGGAGAGGCGCAGCGATCGTTTACGCGTGGTGTCGCGCTGTTGCATTCGTTCACTTACGAGGAATCCGCGGAGGCGTTTCGTGATGCCGCGGCGAAAGATCCGCGTTGCGCCATGGCGCATTGGGGCTTGGCGATGACGGAATACCATCAACTTTGGGACCCCTACCCCGGGCCGGCCGAATTGAAGCGTGGATCCGCGGAAATACAGAAGGCGCGTGGATTGAAACCGAAGTCGAGCCGAGAAAAAGACTACGTTGAGGCATTGGGCGCTTTCTATGACGGCTGGGAGCAGCGTGGCCACGCGGTGCGGGCACTAGCGTATCGAGAGGCGATGAAGGGTGTACATGAGCGAAATCCCGAAGATCTGGAAGCGGCGATTTTCTACGCGCTGGCGCTGATCGCCACGGCTTCTCCCGAGGATAAGAGTTATGCGAACCAGCGTAAGGCGGCGGCTATCCTCGAGCCGATATTTTTGGCGCATCCGGATCATCCGGGGGTTCCACATTATCTGATCCACGGGTATGACAATCCGGTGCTGGCGGCGCAGGGCGTGACAGCGGCACGGGCGTATTCCAAGATTGCTCCGGACGTGCCGCATGCTTTGCACATGCCGTCGCACATTTTTACGCGATTGGGAATGTGGGAGGATTCGATCTCGTCGAATATCGCGGCGGCAGCGGCGGCGCGAAAGCACGGTGATCCGGGCGAAGAATACCATTCACTGGATTACCTGGTGTACGCGTACCTGCAGCTGGGACGGAATCACGAGGCGGAAAAAATCAGAAATCACCTGCCCGCGTTCGGAGAGGTGTCTGAAACGTCGCGGTTCAAAATCAGCTATGCGACGGCGGCGATCCGGGCTCGCTGCGTTGTGGAGCAAAAGCTTTGGAAGGAAACCGAGAATCTGGCGCCCGATCCGGGTGTACCGCCACAGGTGGCGGCGATTTCACATTGGGCTGCCGCACTGGGAGCTGTGCATGCGGGAAATCTGAAGGAGGCACGGCGGCAAGCGGAGGAGATTCGCAGGCTTTCGACCGTATTGAAGGAAAAAGGCGAAGCGTACTGGGCGCAACAAGTGGCGATCCAAAGCGAGGAAGCCGGGGCATGGGTGGCGTTTACGGAGCTTCGAACGGAA
Organism: Candidatus Acidiferrum sp.; assembly: GCA_041482215.1. Classification (GTDB taxonomy): domain Bacteria; phylum Acidobacteriota; class Terriglobia; order Acidiferrales; family UBA7541; genus Acidiferrum. Next base: position 10,618 of record JBGPDI010000080.1, read on the forward strand.
GACGCCCTGCGTATGATGCGAATGGCGGCGGACCATGAAGATGACACGGAAAAGCATCCCATAACACCCGGGGCGATTCTGCCCGCGCGGGAATTGCTTGGCGATTTGCTGATGGAATTGCAAAAGCCGAAGGAGGCTCTCGAAGCGTACGAGAAAGCTCTGGCGATGACGCCTGGGAGACGCAACGCCATAGTAGGGTCAGCGGAGGCGGCAAGATTGTCCGTTAAGCTCAGTACAATCAGAGAGATACCGGTCATTTCCGGGCCCGATCCCAAGGAAACAGAGACTGAAAGACAGAGCATAGGTCGGTCAGACAGGCAGGTAAATTTGCCGGGTAGGTAGAGCTTTTTTACTCAGGTTTAGGCGGCAGTCTATTGATAATAAAGAAGTTAGAATTGGCCTAGGGCTTGCACTTCCAAAGGCGTGGGGGAGGCGAGCCGAGGATCCCTTTAGGGGATTGAGGGCTGGGCCGGTTCGCTACTCCCCCCTTTTCTGTTTCTGCTAGCTGTTAACACTCCGAGGCCTTCAAGGCCAAATCAGGACTTACCGAACATAAATACAGCGTTCCTTCGTGACAGGCTATTGGTGTTTGTGGACTGCGGCTCAAACTTGGAAGAACTTAGAAGTGGCGGGCGAAGCGAGGTGGCTTACACCAGGCTGCATTTCGTGGGAACGCGTATTGTAATCGGCGAGAGTGAGAACGAGCATGATGGCCAGCCAGAATACGGAACAGACGATTACAAGCTGGGTCCGCTTGGGGCTGTAGCGGGCGTGCATGAAGTAGAGAACGACGAGGGTGGCTTTGATGGTGGCAATGCCGAGCGCAATGACAATATTGAATTTGCCGAAATTCTGGAAGGCGGCCCATACAGTGATAGCGGTGCCGACCATCAGCGACAAGAAAATTAGGGCGTAGATTTTTGGCGAAACAATATGCTCGGACACGCGTCCCTCTCCCAAACTCTCCTAGTGGTGCCTGTCAATCAGATACAGCAACGGGAATAGATAAATCCAGACGATGTCCACGAAGTGCCAGTACAAGCCGACGATCTCGACAGGGGTGTTGTACTGCGGCGTGTAGCGGCCGGCGAAAGATCCCTTGATTAGCCAGAGCAGGAGGCCGGCGCCAACAATCATGTGAAGGGCGTGGAGGCCGGTCATTCCGAAATAGAGAGAGAAATACAGCTGGCCGTGGTAGTTGATGTCCGGATCTTTAACAATGGCCTTCTCGACTTCCTCTTTTTCCAGGGCCAAGTCTTTTAGGTTATCGCCGGGCAAGGGATGCGCGGACCGATAACGCATGTCGAAGCCATGGCCGGGGATGAGGTGATGGTCGTATTTCTGTTTATACTCGACGGCTTTGACGCCGAGGAAGACGGTGCCGAGGCCGAGGGTGGCGACAAGAAAAAAGCTGACGAGTTTCTTTTTGCCGACTTGCGCGGACCAGACGGCCAAGGCCATGGTCAAACTGCTCATGATGAGGACAACGGTGTTACCGGCACCGAGCTTGATGTCGAGTGTGTTGCTGCCAATGCCGAAGGCGGTGCTGAAGGCGCTGCGATTAATGGTGTAGGTCAGGAACAGGCCGCCGAAGAATAAGACTTCGGTGACCAGAAAAATCCACATGCCGAGCGTAGCGGATTCTTTCTGCTGGCCGAGCGTTTCGAACTGTCCGTACAGCTCTCCGGTGCGGTGCACGCGGTGCTCCTCTTCCTAGATCAATCTATGGCCTGGTTTCGGCCACGAAGCGGACAGACTAAAGTCCGTCCCACAAGCAAGACTCGACAAACTAATCGTCTCCATGAGCCGGGGCGGGCAACGGTGCGCCTGTTGCCAGCCCGAGATCGGGCCGGTTCTTAAAGTCGTAAGGCTCCCAAGTTACTTCCGGCGTAACCTCGAAATTTTCCGTGAGCGGCGGCGAATCCGTTTTCCACTCGAGGCCGGTGGCAGGCCAGGGATTCGGGCCGGCGACTTTGCCATAACGCATGGACCACGTCAGATAGCTCATGGGCAGCAGGTAGCCGAGCGCAAGAATCGAAGCGCCGGCGGTGGAGAGCACATTGAGCACCTGGAACTCCGGCGGATAGGTGTGATAGCGGCGCGGCATGCCGAGATAGCCAAGAATGAATTGCGGGAAGAACGTGAGATTGAAACCGATGAAGAGAATCACGGCGGCAAACCGCGAGAGCGATCTCGGATATAGCCTGCCGGTAATTTTTGGCCACCAGAAGTGCAAGCCGCCGACGTAGCCCATGACTGCGCCGCCGACCATGATGTAGTGGAAATGAGCGACGACGAAATAGGTGTCGTGAATGTGAATGTCCAGGCCGAGGCACGCGAGGAAAAGTCCAGTGAGGCCGCCGATCACGAACAAACCAATGAAGCCGAGGGCATAGACCATCGGCGGATCCCAGGAGATCGAGCCTTTGTAGAGCGTCGAGGTCCAGTTAAAGACTTTTACGGCCGATGGAATCGCTACCAGGTAGCTGAGGAACGAAAAAGCGAGAGCGGCGTAGGTGGACTCGCCAGTGACAAACATGTGATGCGCCCAAACGAGGAAACCGATGACGGCGATGGCAATGCTCGATCCCGCGATGAAGGCATAACCGAAGATGGGCTTGCGCGCAAACGTCGGGATGATCTCGCTGATCACACCCATGGCCGGAAGAATCATGATGTACACGGCGGGGTGGGAATAAAACCAGAAAAGGTGCTGGAAGAGAATTGGGTCGCCGCCGAGCGCGGGATTGAAGAAGCCCAAGTGAAACATGCGCTCGAGGCCGGCGAGCAACAACGTGATGGCGACTACCGGAGTTCCCAAAATCATGACCAGGCTGGTGGCGTAATGAGCCCAAACAAAGAGCGGCATGCGGAACCAGGTCATTCCGGGGGCGCGCATGGTGTGGATGGTGACGATGAAGTTGAGGCCGGTCAGAATTGAAGAGAAGCCATTGATGAAGATACCGATGACCGCCGGAGTGACCGCGGAATTCGAATACACGCTGCTGAGCGGCGTGTAAAACGTCCAGCCGGTGTCCAACCCTCCGGTGCTGAAGGAATACAGAACGAAGCAGCCGCCGATGACGTAAATGTACCAGCTCAGCAGATTGATCTTCGGGAAGGCCAGATCCTTCGCGCCGATCATGAGAGGAATCAGGAAATTTCCCATGACCGCGGGAATCGAAGGGATCAGGAAGAAGAAAATCATTGCCACGCCGTGCATGGTGAAGAGCTTGTTGTAAGTCTCCGGCGTGACCAGCGCTCCACCAGGGGTCAAGAGGTGGATGCGAATCATGGTGGCGAGGACGCCGCCGATGAAAAAGAAAACAGTGACAGAGGCGAGATACAGCAAAGCGATGCGCTTGTGATCGGTGGTGAGCAGCCACGAACGGATGCCGGAGCCGTAAGTGGCGTTCAAATAATGCTTGTCCGGCAGTTCGAGTTCTGGCGTTGGCGGCGTGTTGCTCATAACTTATTTCTTCCCCGTGGTCGGCGCAATTCCAGAGCCCTTCTCGGGCACCGGCTGCGACTGCAGAGACTTGATGTAGGCGGTGAGAGCGAAAATCTGCTCCTCCGTCAACTGTCCCTGGAACGTGGGCATCAATGGCTGATACCCGGCCACAATTTTTGCATTTGGTTGAAGAATCGATTCGCGGATGTAGGCCTCGTCGGCGACGACAATGGAACCATCCGCCAGGAGAACCTGCGCGCCATACATGCCGTTGAGCGAAGGAGACCGTCCCGTGCCGTTGGCGACATGACAAGTGCTGCAGGCCTTTTCGACAAAAAGCTTTTCGCCGGCAACGACAGGATTGGTGCTCCCGCCAGTGGAGCCAGAAAGCCACGCGGCGTAATCGGAGGGCTCCATAACGGTAACCCATCCGCCCATCAACGCATGATTGGTGCCGCAATACTGCGAACAAAAAAAGTGGTAGCGGCCGGGCTTAGTGGGGCGGAACCACATGGTGTTGTAATGGCCGGGAACAACGTCCATCTTCACGCGGAATGCGGGAACGAAGAAATCGTGGATGACGTCTTCGCTGGCGAGAATCAGGCGGATATTGCGGCCCACGGGAACGTGCAATTCATTGATTTCCTTCAGTCCGTTGGGCTGCTGTGCCTTCCACATCCACTGCTTGCCGATCACGTAAATATCGAGCGTGTCGTGCGGCGCATTGCGATAGTCCACGTAGACGACGGCGCCCCATCCGAACATGGCCAGAGACAGAATCAGGGGAACGACCATCCACACGGCTTCGAGCCGTGAATCTTCGTGGGTGGGAATACCAATGGCATCCGGCGATTTGCGGTGATACTTGAAAAAGAAAACGATGATCGCGGCGGTGACGGCGGCCGCAAAAAACACGCAGATACCGGTGATGAAAAGCATAAGCGCGTCCACGTGCGGCGCGAAGTTGGACGCTTGCTCCGGATAGATTGGCAATTGCGACTGCACGGCTTAGTGAGCTCCTCGTTCCAGGCCGCCGGCAAGCGGCTGGCGCAAATTTCTGGCTGCCGCCAGCGTTTCGCGGCGGCGGGAAATCAAAATACCTCCGACCAGGCAGAGAATCGTCAGGATTCCAGCGAGGCGGATAATTTTCAGGATTGACGCGCTGTACTTCGCGGCGGTCGGGTCATAGTGATAGCAATAGAGCAGAACGTGATCGATGGGCGAGCCGATTTTGCCGGCGGAGGCATCCACGAGGCCGAGCCGCATGTCGCGGCCGGGATATTCAACACCGTAGAAATAGCGGGAGATGTGGCCGTCCGGGGTGAGCAGCAAAACGCCGCTAGCGTGAGCAAAGAGATTGTTCTTGGCATCGAAGGAAAACCGGAAATTCGCGGCTTTGGTCGCGGCCTCGATGGATTCTTTCGAACCGGTGAGGAAATGCCAGCCGGAATCGGTTTCCGGACGGCGGAAATGAGCTAAGGCTTTCTTTTTCTTTTCGGCGGCCATGTCCGGAGTCTCGCGGGAATCGAAGCTAACGAAAACAACGTCATAGTCACGGCCAGGATTGAAGGAGAGCATACGCAGCACACCGACGACACCCTGTTCGACCTGGTCGCAAAGCATCGGGCAACCGTAATAGACGAAGGCGAGAACTACGGGCTTTTGCCCAAAATAGTCGCGGAGCTGAACGGTGCGGCCGGTTTCATCGCGGAAGGGAAGGTCCAGGGGCATCTGCCCGTTGAGCGGCGGTTCGAAACCCACGTCTCGCAAAGCAGCGGGCATGGCCGAAGCCGCAGGCCCGGTATTCGCGGGAACGGCTTGCGCGCGCAAGGTCGTACCTGCGGCCAGCAGCAGTGCGGCAATCCCGAGGATATGGTGGACTTTGTTCATTTCATTATTTCTTTTTCTCAACCGCCGGTGCCGGCACAGCGGGCAATCCTTTTTCCGCAACGATCTTCATGGCGTCCTTTACGGGAATTTGCACGATGCCGCTGGAACGATCGATCCACTCCAGCTTTTCATTGGCCTCGCTGTCATCCTCAATCTTTTTGCGAAGATCCGCCTGCGGATCGGTTTGGTGGCCAGGGACACCCTGCAGGCGCGGCTCGGGCGGCAATTCCCTTTGATGAGACTCACGCGAAGGCGGCGGAGGCACATCGGTCGAATCCGCAACAGACGTGGTAAAGCGCAGGATAAAAACACAAATGAACAAGGAAGCAACGACAGCGGCCCCCAAAGCAAAAAGGTATTTATAGATCACGCCAGCCTTGATGTCGCGTTCTTCAAACGAGACGTCGGTGTGACGCGGTTCCTGGCCCGTGTTGTGAGACTCAGTGCTCATGGTGCTCAATGGCCTCCGCAAGATCCGGGTCGCCGAGCGGCAGCAGCGGACACTGCTTCAAGTTGAATGCAAAGAAGCCGAGCCACAAACCGCCGAGTGCAAGGGGCAAAACAATGTCCAGCCAAGTGGGCATAGCGCGCGAAGTGAATTCCGGGCGCGTCATCCAGTACAAATCCACAAGACGCATGAAGATGAGCCAAACGGCGATCTTCGGGAGCACCTTCGCGTTGCGCTTCACATCCTGCGAGAGGAGCAGGAAAAAAGGCACGAAGAAATGGAATATCAGCACAATCACAGCGACAACGCCCCAGCCGCCATAAAGGCGCGTGCGATAAAAGGTGATTTCTTCCGGCTGGTTTCCCGACCAGATGATCAGTAGCTGCGAGAAATCGAAATAGGCCCACAGCATCACAAAAGCGAGAAGCAATTTCCCCAGGTCATGCAGGTGGCGCTTCTGCAAGGCGCTGGCAAAGGGCTCGGTGCGCGCTAGAAGCACGACGACCGCGATCATGAGCGACATTGAAGAGATCAATTGCCCAGCGACAAAGAGGAAGCCATAGATGGTGGAAGCCCAGTGGGGCGACAGAGACATTGCCCAATCGATGGACGCGAAGGTCATCGCAAAAACGTAAAGAATAATGCCCGGGCCGGCAAGCATCTTCAGACGCTGGCGCAAAGCGCGGTCTTCGCGGTTGGTGTCTTGCTGCTTCGACAGAATGTTAAAGATAAACATCAGCGCGAGCCAGACGGCGAAATAGATGACCGCGCGCGTGTAAAAGCCGCCGGCGGTGAGGTAGCTCTTCTGAAAGCCAGAGAGAGCGCCTTCGCCAGTGGCCGGGGCGTTGAGCCAGCCCTTCTCGTCTCCGTGACCGGCATAGAGATACTTCATTCCGAAAATCGCAATAGGCAGAAAAACGATGACCATCAACGGGAGCGCGCGCGTGGCCGATTCCAGCGGACGGCGGATCATGATGCCCCAGTGTCCCCCGGTGAGATGCTGCAACATCAGGAGGCCGAGCGAGCCAACGGTAAGACCGAGGATCAGGAGAAAACTCATCAAGTACGATGGGAAGAAAAGTTCGGGGGCGCGCACAGCGCCAAAAATGGAGACGAGCAGAGCGATGCCGCCAACGAGATACGCCCGTTGTTGAAGGCGGCTGACGCTTTCCGGCGCCTGATATTCCTGCGCAGCCATTAGAAGCTGCCTCCTGTCGAATCTTTCGTGGCACTCGGCTTTGCGGCCGGAGCATCGCTTTGATTCAGCTTCTCGCGAAGCTCCGCGGGCAAATCGGCAGCCTTAACGTTGCGGCTAAGCTGTAGCGCGCGGATGTAGGCGACGATGGCCCAGCGATCGCGCGGGGGAATCTGCGCGGAGTAACCGAGCATCTGGCCAAATCCGTTGGTGATGTTGTCGTAGAAATAGCCGTTGGGGGCCTGGCGAAGGCGGTCTTGATGATAGCTGGGCGGCTGTTTCATGCCGCGCATGGCGATCATGCCATTGCCGTCGCCCTGCAATCCGTGACAGGGGGAACAGAAAATCTTGTAGCGCTCTTCACCGCGTTCGAGAAGCTTGAGGTTCACTGGCAACGGGAAATTGTTCGAGTCCTTTGGTACGAAGAGGTCGTCGTCGGCAATCGAACCGCGTGCAACGGTGTTTTCGACTGGCTGCCGCTCGGAGCGGCCATCGCCAAAGAATTCGGAAGGCGAGAGCGGCCGATTTTTCGGCTGGTTGGCCATATCCTGCCGCAGGTATTCGCAACCGCCGCTGAAGATCAGGCATGCGGCGGCACAAGCAGCGGCGAGGAAGCGCGAGGTGTTAGAAATAGTCAAGAGCGACCTCGGTGACATGGTGCGCGTGAACTTCCTGGAGCAGCCGGGAGCATTTCTCCAGATGAAAGTTGGGATCCTTTGACTCGATACAAACAAAAAAGCGGTCCGACGACGCGTGCGTGAAACGTGCGACGTTGAAAACCGGATGATTCGGCTGGGGCAGTTTGTTGAGGGCGAGCATACCGAAAACGGCGGCGAGCGAAGCCCCGAGAATGGTCAGTTCAAAGGTGACAGGAATAAAAGCGGGCCAGCTATTGAGCGGACGACCGCCAACGTTCAGCGGGTAAGTGATGGCTGCGACCCAGTATTGAAAGAAGAATCCTCCGATGCCGCCCGCCAAACCACCGAGAAGTGTAATCGCAGGCACTAGATTGCGCTTCAGGCCCATGGCTTCGGAGAGTCCTTCGACAGGGAACGGGGCATAAGCCTCGAATTGGTGATAGCCCTCCGCGCGGACTTTCTCCACAGCATGGATGAGTTCTTCAGGAGTGCCGAACTCGCCGATCACGCCGTAGATGTCTCGACGGTGTTGCATTATTTCTTTTCCTCAGAGGTCTCCGCCACCAGTTCGCGCATTTCGGCGATGGAAATTGCCGGTAGGACGCGAACAAACAGGAAGAGGAGTGTAACGAACATACCCATGGTGCCGATAAACGTGGCCCAGTCCCAGAACGTGGGGCTGTAACGGCCCCAGGCGGAAGGCACGAAATCACGCGTGAGGCTGATAACCACAATGACGAAACGCTCCAGCCACATGCCGATATTCACGACGATGGACATGATGAAGAGAACGGCGACGTTGTGGCGCATCTTGTAGAACCAGAGAAGCTGCGGCGTCAGGATGTTGCAAATAATCAGCGCGTAGTAAAACGGCGCATAGGGACCGTGAAGACGCTGCTGGACAAGGAAAACGTCAAACTTGTTGCCGCTGTAAAGCGACATAAAGAATTCGAAGAAATAACCGTACGCAACGATGAGGCCGGTGGCGAGCATGACCTTGGCCATGTTGTCCAAGTGGCGCATGGTGATGAAATCTTCAAGGCCGTAAACCTTGCGTAGTGGAATGGCGATGGTCAAGACCATGGCGAAGCCAGAATAAATGGCACCGGCCACGAAATACGGCGGAAAGATTGTGGTATGCCAGCCGGGAACGATGGCCACCGCGAAATCAAAGCTCACGACGGTGTGCACGGAAAGAACCAGCGGCGTGGCCAGTCCGGCGAGAAGCAAATAAGCCGACTGGTAGCGATGCCAGTGACTCGCAGAACCGCGCCAGCCCATCGCCAACGTTCCGTAAATGATCTTCAGGGGCTTCTTGACGGAGCGATCGCGCAGGGTTGCCAAGTCTGGGATGAGGCCCACGAACCAGAACAGCAGCGAAACCGTGCCGTAGGTGGAAACGGCAAACACGTCCCAGATCAACGGGCTGCGGAATTGCGGCCAGAGCCCCATGGTGCTGGGGTACGGCATCATGTAAAACGCCATCCAAGGACGGCCGGTGTGGATGAGCGGGAAAATACCAGCGCAAGCCACGGCGAAGAGCGTCATCGCTTCGGCGAAGCGGTTGATGGAAGTGCGCCACTTTTGATTCAACAAGAATAAAATCGCGGAGATCAGCGTGCCCGCGTGGCCGATACCGATCCACCACACGAAATTGACGATCGCGAAGCCCCAGCCGATGGGAATGTTGATGCCCCAGATGCCGGTGCCCTTCATGACCAGCCAGGCGATGGCGACGGTCATCAAGCCCATCAGCGTGAAGGCGATGGAAAAACCCACAAACCAGCCGAAGGAAGTCGGACGCGTCAGAACGATCGCACTGATTTTGTCCGTAACCGAGCCATACGTGTGCCCCGGTCCTATCACCGGCGTGAGCCGGCGGATTTCGGGAGAATCGAATGGAGGTTGGCCGGCGCTCATGCCGACTCCAGTTCAGGATTTGGATTGCGTACGGCCGCGAGATAGGTGGTACGCGGGCGTGCGTTCAGTTCGCCGAGGAGCGTGTAATTGCGCTGCTGCGCTTTCAACTTGGCGACACGGCTGTTTGGATCATTGGCGTTGCCGAAGACGATGGCTTCGGTCGGGCAAGCTTGTTCGCACGCGGTGACGATGGCGCCATCGTGGATCGGCGCGTTCAATTTTTCCGATTCGATGCGGGCGATGTTGATGCGCTGCACGCAATAGGTGCACTTCTCCATGACGCCGCGGCTGCGTACGGTGACTTCTGGATTGCGGAGGAGTTTGAGTTGCGGCGTCTCCCAATCCTGGAAGCGGAGGAAGTTGAAACGGCGGACTTTGTACGGGCAATTGTTCGAGCAGTAGCGCGTTCCGACGCAGCGGTTATAAACCATGTCGTTCAGGCCTTCGGCGCTGTGCACCGTGGCACCGACGGGACAGACCTGCTCGCAGGGGGCGTTCTCGCATTGCTGGCACGGCACCGGCTGGAAAAATGTTGGCGGATTGAAGAGCGACTCATCGTAGCTGGACGGATCGTTGGTCGCGGATTTGGCCTTCTCGTAATAGCGGTCGATGCGGATCCAGTGCATTTCGCGGCCGCGCATCACTTGGTCCTTGCCGACTACGGGAATGTTGTTCTCCGACTGGCAAGCGACCACGCAAGCGTTGCAGCCATTGCATTTGTTCAAATCGATGGCCATCGCCCACTTGTCGCGCTTGTACGGAAACTCCGCTTCACCGTTGTAAAGCGACAGTTCCTTCGGCGGTAGCGCAGCATGCTCGTTGGCAAAATTCGGATTCTTGCGATACGCCTCGAGCGTGCCGGTCTGCAGAATCTGCCGGCCTTCCATGCTGAAGTGATACTGCGTACAGGCGAGCGGATAATCTTCGCCGGTTTTCTTGATCGCGCTGGTGGGAGCGGTGGCAGTCCAGAGCGCATCGGAATTGCGCACTGCGTAGGCGTTGAAACCCTTGTTCGTGCCGGTGTAGCCCGCGCGCTTGCGGCCGTATCCCAGTGGAAGGACCACGACACCGTCGGCCTGGCCAGGCAGCCTCCACGCCGCCGCGGTGACTTTGCTGTTTGAGAGCGAAATGTCGATGACGTTCGAATAAATCTTGCCGTGCTCGCCGCCACGCGCTCCAACGTCGTGCGTCAGGCCAAGTTTCTCCGCGGTTTTCGGGCTAACCAGCGCGGCATTGTCCCAGGTGAGCTTGGTGAC
>JBGPDI010000081.1:0-21353 GCA_041482215.1 Candidatus Acidiferrum sp.
CGCACTCCGATTGCCGCCAGTTTTTCTTCTGCACCGCCGCTGCCCACCCAGATTCCTGTCTTCCCCGCAACACGCTCCGCCACAATCCCAAGCTCCCCCGTCGCCCGGATCATGGCCTCTTCCAGCATGCGCACGTACCAAACAACATCCCGCCGGATTGCCCCCAGATTCACAATCGGATATCCCACAATCTGCCCCGGCCCGTGATAAGTAATATCTCCGCCGCGATCACTGGCATGAAACTCCACGCCCTTCTGTTTCAAGACGTGCTCGGAAGCCAGCAAATTCTCCCGCTTGCCGCTTCGCCCCAGCGTAATCACATGCGGATGCTCGCAGAGCAGCAACACATCTTCAATCGCACCGGTCTTCCGCGCGGCCGCGACGCGCTTCTGCAACGCATACGCTTCCGCGTATCCAATGAGTCCGATGTCGACAATCAGGCAGCTATTCAACACAACTCGATTCTCTTTGTAGAGGCGTCCGCCGCGGCGGACACCTCTACAAATCTCTATCTCAAACGTTGATCTGCAATCCCCGCACACTCGCAAACGCATCTCCCATGCCTTCCCACACCGTGGGATGCGCATGCACCATGTTCATCATGTCGTCGATCGTGCCTTCCAGGTTCAGCACCGTCGCGGCCTCCGCCAAAATCTCCGTCGCCAGCGGTCCGATGATGTGAATTCCCAGCACTTCGCCGTATTTCTCGTCAGAAACCACCTTGATGAATCCCCCGTGGTTCCCCAAAATCGTCGCTTTGCTGTTCCCCACGAACGGAAACTTGCCTACCTTCACGGCGTAGCCCGCGTCGCGCGCCTGCTTCTCCGTTAATCCAATCGACCCGATTTGCGGCTCGCAGTACGTAGCATTAGGAATCCTGTTCTTCACAATCTGCTGCGTCGGCTTCCCGGCAATGTGTGTCACCGCGATAATCCCTTCCATCATCGCCGCGTGCGCCAGTTGCGGCAGCCCCGCAACGATGTCCCCAATCGCATACAGCCCCTTCTCCGCCGTCTCCATGTTCTCGCCCACGTGGACGAACCCGCGCTCCAGCTTGGCCTTCGACTTCTCCAATCCGCAACCATCCGTCATCGGCTTGCGGCCCACGGCCAGCAGCAACTTCTCCGCCTGCATGGTCTGCGATTTGCCGTCCTTATCCTTAAACGCCACAGTGACGCCCTTAGCGTCCTTCTTCACTGACTCCACTGCGCAACTCGTGAAAACCTGAATCCCCTTTTTCTGAAAAGCCCTCGTCAACTCCACGGAAATCTCTTCGTCTTCGACTGGTACAACGCGCGGCAGCGCCTCCAGAATGGTCACCTGCGTCCCAAACGAATTATAAATGGATGCAAACTCCACGCCCACGGCCCCCGCCCCAACCACAATCAGCGTCTTCGGAATTTCTGGCAGCTCCAGAATCGAGCGGTTCGTAAGTATCGTCTTGTGATCCGGCTCAATGCCCGGCAGAGCTTTTGCTTCCGATCCGCTCACCATCAGGATGTTGGCGGCTTCTATAGTCGTTTTCTTGCCGTCTTTTTCCACGCTGATCTTGCCCGGGCCTTCGTATCTTCCCCAGCCCTGCACCGACTCCACCTTGTTCTTCTTGAAAAGAAACTCGATCCCTTTCGAATGCTTCTTGACGATCTTGTCCTTGCGCGCCAGCACGTTTGGCCAATTGATTTTCAGCCCGCTGACCTCAAATCCGAATTCCGCGCCATTCTTGAAGTGATCGTAAATCTCGGCGTGATGCAGCAGCACCTTGGTGGGAATGCAACCGACATGCAAGCAAGTACCGCCCAGGTAGGGATCCTTCTCCACGACAACCACTTTCAAACCCAGTTCGCCCGCTCGGATCGCCGCCACGTACCCGCCCGGACCGCTTCCAATAATCGCTACATCGTACTTTGCCACTCGTAGTCTCCCTTCCGCAGGGGCCTAAAACCCAGGCCAGGACCGGTGAGCGAACCACTTCCTCACCGAAATCACGCTCGCCGAAAGCTCGAGGGGGGCAGGCCGATAAGACGTGTTGCCAGTTCTACAAACGCCAGTTTAAGCGTTCGCCATACGAACATCATTTTGCACGCAGAAAACGTCCACGCTTACGGCGCAAACAGCCGCATCCCGGCAAACATCAAATTTTAACAGTCGCTCGCCCCCCTAGCAACCTCCGCCCCGCAAGCGCCCGCACAGGCTCGCCGCACCCCGCAACAGAGCATGAGCGCTTCCCCCAACGAACACGCGGCCCCATTCCTGTTTTGGAACCGCCCCAGCCTCGCCATCATTACTATTTATATACTTACAATTAATATGAAAATATCCCTTGCTTTCCTGTTTACTTATGCATATCTTTCCTTCCCGCTCATCACGGGCCCGACCTGCGATTGCCTTTGCGGACTGCAAGCTGTTCTTGCGAAGGGAGGAACAAGGGCCATGCTTATGAAATCAGGAGAGCGCTGGCACTGCATGAATCCAGCGTGCAATTGTGCAGTTCTCGTTGAAGCCAACGGTGAAATCGAGGGACAAAACCCACGTTGCGCCTGCGGCAGCGTCATGAAGAAGGCCTATTCGCCCCCCGTCTTTCGCTATCTGGATTTTTTGCGCTCTCCAGAGCCGGCGCTCGCTCACCGGGATGCCCGCGAGGATTGACCATGCCCGGTGAAATCCTCATTCAACCGTTGGACTCGCGTCCTTCCAGATCCCTGGTTGCTCGCGGCGGGCTCGCCCGCACCTTTGGGAGCCTCGCTGGCTTCATCGTGGTGAGCTTTCTCTTTTGGGGGATCTATATCCTCGCGGACGCCTTCGCCAACCCCATCGATGCCGGCTCCTCTGCCGTGATTTGCGCCGCGTTTATCATTGCCGTGGGCGCCATATTGCTCTTCTATCTGCTCAAACCGAGGATGAAAGAGCGCGCAACAGCTCACATTGCTGACTCCACCACCGCGCAGTCGTCTTTCTTCCCTTTAGCGGGAGCGGCGCGCAAAGTCGATGTGCGGAACAATCTGGCGTATCAGCGCTTCTATATCGATCATTCGCGTATCCGCCCGTGAATACAATCCACGAATCAAGCGCGCGGGATCGCTGGAAAATACCGCTCTTCCAAAATGAGCCGGTGATGAATCTGATGGCCTGCCGTGATGAATGCCAGTGCGCGAACACTTACTTCCTTCTGGCTGGCAATGCCCTTACGCGGCCAGGATTCTTCCGTAAACGAGCGAAACAGTGCGAGACTCGCGCCGCGCACCAGCGCAAACTCCTCGGCGAGCCCGGCGAGTGTTCTCTCGCCAAATGCTCCATTCTTGACGAAGTCGTCTTGTTCGAATCCCGGCAGCGGCGTTTGATCCCCCCGCGCGATGCGCAACGCCCGGTAAGTAAAAATGCGCTCCGTATCCGTGATGTGCCCCAGCGCTTCCTTCACTGTCCATTTTCCGGGCGCGTAGCGAAAACTCCCGTCTCTTTCGCTGCGCCCTGCAAACAATTGCAGCATCTGCACGCGCTGGGACTCCAGCACACCTAGGACATCGTTTCCGGGAACTTTGGAAACGTACGTCCCGTAAAATTCGGCATACTCCGTCGGCTCGGGTCTTTTCATGGGGACTCCCTCATTCATCACTGGGAATTATACCGCTGGGAGTAACCCCTGCGCACTCCCAGTCCTGGAGACAACTCCTAAGTCTCGCCAATCGAATATGTTAGGTTTCTGCTTCAGGATAGGACAACAGCCATTTCGGCTGCCGATTCGCTTTGCCGTTGCGATGCAATCTCGGTGGCTGCTTCCAATTGCCGGTGCAGAAAAATAGCCGACGCCACCGTCAGCGCGCAGCACGCCCACGGAATGATTGGTGAGATCCAGAAAACATTCGGCGCGTGTCCCAGCGCTAGCAGCCATGCCAGCGTCACCAGCAACCCATACACCATGCCGGTCAAACGCTCCCTCGCCATCCACGGCAAAGGGAACGCGCACAAAGACTGCATCATCACGCTGAATGGATACGCAACCACCAGATCAATGAAGTAATGCTCGCCCGTCCCAAGTGTCGCGAAGATCGTGAACGTCAAGAACGTTAGGGCAATCCCTCGTTCCCATACCGAAAGCCCTCGGGAATACCACCACGCCAGAAGTACCCAGGCGATATGCAGCGAAGGAATCGCATTTTGCACGCCTTTCACCGCGATCGGCTCGCGAAACAAGTGCGATGCCTGCAGAGTGGTCATGGGGTGCCAAGGAAAATCCTGCATGAAAATATGTCCGGGACCCAGTGCGGGAAACAAATTGTAAAACAAAATCCCAATCGGACCCGTCACCAAAAATGCCACCATCGCCGGATAAGCATTCTTGTGGCCACGCATCAATTGCCCTGCGTAAACCATCGCGAGGGGAATCGGCAAAGCAATGTACAGAGCCACAGCAATAGCCCGGAACCACGGCCACATCGCAAAGGCTTGCCCCAGAACAAATGCCAATTGCACGTGTAAGCTCGCGTCAAACGAAAAAAGATACAGGTCGAGCACCTTGGGATGCCAAAGCTGCGTGCGCTCCAGCACCATCCCCGCGAAGACCATGAATGCCGCGAACAGAAAAGAAGGAGCGAATGCCAGCGCCAGGAGCTTCTGCTTTTCTCCTTCGGACCAAACCGCGCGAACTCCTAGCACGACCAGACTTGCAAGCCCCAGGAACGAAACACAGCTCTCCCAGTTCGGCTGGTAGTGAAAATGCCATACGCTGATCACCGCCAGCAGCGCGGCCCCCGCGCCCATATAGAGCAAATCCAGCCAGGACTGCCCCACTCGGAAAAGCACCAGAATTATGCTTGCCAGCGTCAGCGTAAAAAAAGCAAAAGGCATTGCCGTCCCGGCAAAGTAAACGTTGGTCACCAGGACAATCGCACCACCGCATAGGACGGCCGTCAGCAGGATTTTCACCGCGATTGGTATTGTCAGGTCTCTCGACATCGCTTGTTAGTGGCACAACCAGCGCGGGCTTCGCACTTCCACCACCCACGCTTCGATTGCGCTCTCTAATATTCGAGCATGAATGCGCGCGTCAGTCAGCGGAAAGCGCCGCAGTTGTGCTCAAGGCGTGACGCCAAATTCTTTTCTTTGCCGTACACGAAACTCCACTTCTCGTTTTCCTTCCCTTATTGCAAGATAACGCCAGCCTATGAGCACACCCGATCGCAAGACCATGCGCGTAGCCTTCCAGGGCGAACCCGGCGCCTTCAGCGAAGCCGCCGCCATCCAGCTTCTCGGTGGCGCCATCACGGCCGTGCCTCGCGCCACGTTTGACGCCGCCTTCAGCGCCATTCCAGAGGGCGCAGCGGACGCTCTCCTCGCTCCTGTAGAGAATTCTCTAGCGGGTTCCGTCGTCCGCGTCTTCGACCTGCTCATGGAGAGTCGTCTTTCAATTGTCGCGGAAACCATTCTGCCCATCGAGATGCAGCTCATCGCCGCTCCTGGCGCGTCGCTCGGCGATATTCAATCCGTCGCTTCGCATCCCATGGCCCTCGCGCAGTGCGAGCGTTTTTTTGCCACGCATCCCCGATGGAAGCGCGTTCCCGCCGAAGACACCGCCGGTAGTGTCCGCGAGGCGCTCTCCAGCGGAGACAAATCCCGCGCCGCAATCGCCGGACGCCGAGCCGCCGAGCATTACCACGGCGTGATTCTCGCCGAGAGCATCCAGGACAACGCCGAGAATTTCACCCGCTTCGTTCTGCTCGTTCCGGAAAAAGAAGCTGCTGCCTGGCTCTCACCCGATGCCCGCAAAATTTCCCTCGCTATGCGCCTTGCCCACCGTCCGGGTGCGCTCCTGTCCTCGCTCGAGCCATTCGCAAAACACAGTGTGAATCTGCTCAAAATCGAAAGCCGCCCCATCCACGGCCGCCCCTGGGAATACCAATTTTTCATCGACGTCGAAGCTGGGGATGTCACCCGGCTCGATCAAGCCCTCGCCGAAGTCCGCGCCGCCACCAGCGAACTCCGCGTCCTCGGCCGCTATCCCGCCGCTTCCCGCTGATCTCCGCTTTTTCTCCAGCTCTCCCCAAAACAGAAGGCCGGCAACTTCGCCGGCCTTCTTTCATTACCTCGTTGCTTCTTTACTTTATTACTTCATATTCAGCAGTAGCTGCACTCCGCATCACCCATCCCGCCCGCGATGCCGTCCTTCATCCGCCGCAGACGTGATCCCAGCCGCTCGGCCAGTTGATGCCGCGCGCGCCACAATCGCGCCTTCAGCGTATTTTCCGTGACGCCGAGTTTCTTCGCTGCTTCGCCCGTCGAATAGCCCTGCACTTCGCGCAGCACAAACGCGGTGCGCAGCAGGGGCGAGAGCTCGTCGAGATTCTCGCTGATCATCTCGCGAATCTCCGTGCTCGCGAAAACTTGCTCCGGATTCGGTCCGTCATCCGCGAATCGCTCGGAAGCGGGCAGTTCGTCCTCACGCGGCGTCTCGTCCAGCGAAACCGCTGGGCGCGACTTCGCACTCCGCCGCCTCATCAGCGCTGCGTTGATCACGATGCGTGTCAACCAAGTTGAAAACTGCGAGCGCCCTTCGAATCGCTTCAAATTGCGATACGCCGAGAGCATCCCATCCTGCAGCGCGTCTTCTGCGTCTTCTGCGTTTCCCAGCACCCGCAGAGCTGTCTGAAACAGCGGCCGCTGGTAACGGCGAAACAGCGTCTCCACCGCTTGGTGGTCGCCGCGCTGTCCGGCACGGATCAGCTTGTCTTCGCTTATTTGCGTGTTCAGTTGTGTTCCCACTGCTACTTGCGTTGCCATCGTTCCCCCCCATTTGCTTATGAAAACTCTTCGCAATTCCGCTCGTCGCGTAATCCTCTTCTTCAGTGAACCGGTACTCCGCCAGCTGGTACCCGCGGCTTCCTCATCAGCAGCAAAACCGGAATCACCGCAAAAAACACCACGCCGAGCAATTTGAAATTGTCGATGAACGCCAGCATCACCGCCTGCCGTTGAATCGTGTTGTAAACCATCGCGTGCGCCTGCGCGCTCGCATGCGCCGTCGTCGACCCCGCCGCCACCAGCTTCGCTTGTAGCCCGTTCGTCATGTTGCGATACGCCGCGCTGAAAATGTTCGCGTGCTCCGCTAGCCGCGCCTGATGAAACTGCGCCCGCCGGTCCAGCAACGTCGTCACTGTCGCAATTCCCACGCTCGCCCCAATGTTCCGCGCCAGGTTAATAATCCCCGTGCCCATGTTCGTTTTCTCTTTCGGCACGTACGCAAACGCCGCCACGTTGATCGGAATAAACAAAAACGCCAGCCCAAAGCTTTGCAGCATCCTCGCCCGCACCGCGTGCCCGTAATCCAGTCCCAAGTCCCAACCCGCCATCACAAACAGCGCCGATGCCGACACGATGCACCCAAACGTGATTAGAATCCGCGTGTCCACTTTTGACACCAGGATTCCCACGACGGGCATCATGCACATGATCACCGCTCCGCCCGGCGACAGGGCCATTCCCGCCAGTTGCGCCGAGTAACCCAGCAGCTCCTGCAAAAACTGCGGAATCAGCACCGTGCTCGCATACAAGACGAATCCCAGAAAAAACATCGCCACCGTCGCGATCGCAAAATTACGATCCTTTAACATTCTCAAATCCACGACCGGTTCTTTCTCTCGCAATTCCCACAGAATCCCCGCAATAATTCCCACCAGCATCAGCCCGAAGAAAACGACAATAAACTTCGACGAAAACCAATCCTCGCGCTGCCCCTTGTCCAAAATAATCTGCATGCTCCCCAAGCCCAAACTGATCAACCCGATCCCGATGTAGTCGATCCGGAATCCCGTCTTCAGATTCGCCTTCTTCATATACGGCGGATCGCTGATCAAAAAGTTTGTCAGAATCAGCGAAATAATTCCCACTGGCACGTTGATATAAAAGATCCATCTCCACGAGAAATTGTCCGTAATCCAGCCACCCAGCCAAGGCCCAATCGTCGGCGCCACCACCACCGCCAGCCCATACACTGCAAACGCCATGCCACGCTTCGCCAGCGGAAATGTGTCGTTCAAAATCGCCTGCTCGCTCGGCTGCAAACCTCCGCCGCCCGCGCCCTGCAAAATCCGGAAAATCACCAGTACTCCCAGGCTCGGTGCCAGTCCGCACAAAAACGAGCTCACGGTAAACAACGCCACGCACCCCATATAAAACTTCTTCCGCCCGATCACTCCCGAAAGCCATCCCGACAGCGGCAGCACGATTGCGTTCGAAACCAGGTACGACGTCAGCACCCAAGTCGATTCATCCGCGCCTGCCGACAGATTCCCTGCAATGTGAGGCAAGGCCACATTCGCAATCGACGTGTCCAGCACCTCCATGAAGGTCGCCAGAGTCACCGTCACCGCGATCACCCAGGGGTTGATCGTCCCGTCCGGCATCCTCAGTTTGGCTAGAATCCTGTTTCTCATCGTTTTCGAGTCTCTGCCACTGGTAGTTCTACGTATTACCGCCGAAACCCGTATCTTTATTCCCTCTTAATTCGTGATAACCGTCGCGTCCACGTTCATTCCCGGCCGCAAAACCGCCTTTTCGGCAGGAATCGCGTCCAGCACGATCTTCACGGGAATCCGCTGAACCACCTTTACGTAGTTCCCAGTCGCGTTTTCCGGCGGCAGCAGGCTCAGTACCGACCCCGTGGCCCCCGCGATTGAATCCACATGCCCGCTGAAAGTCTTCCCATATGTGTCCACTTTTATTTCCGCTTTCTGTCCGGCCCTCAAGTTCTTCAGTTGCGTCTCTTTAAAATTCGCCGTCACCCACACGTTCTGTAGCGGCACCACCACCAGCAATCCTTGTCCCGCCTGCACGATCTGTCCCGGCTCCACTTGTTTGTGCGTCGCCACGCCATCTACCGGCGCGGTAATCTCCGTGTAGCTCAAGTTCAATTGCGCCGCGTCCAGCTGCGCTCGCGCCTGCTCCACTTTTGCAAGTTTCGCCTGCGCATCCGCGCTCTTCATGCTCACTTGCCTGTCGTCCGCGTGGGCAGAAGCCACACCCGCGTGGGCTTGGTCCACACGCGCTTTTGCCGCATCGCGCTCCGCTTTTGCGACCTCCACGTTGCGTTGCGCTTGCGCTTGCTTCTGCAAGTCCGCCTGCAGCGCGCTCGCGGACGCATCCGCATTGGCCTTCGCCGCATCGTACTGCTGCTTCGATATCTCGCCCTTCTCCATCAGCGGCAAATAACGTCCCAGATCCGCCTTCGCTAATTCCGCATTCGCGCGGCTCTTGTCCGCGTTCGCCTGCGCCCACGCCAAATCCGCCGTCTGCGCTTGCTCGTACGTAGCCTGAGCCCGCGCTAGATCCGCCACTGCGCCCATCAACTGCGCATCCGCGTTCGAATTTCCGCTCGCCACCGTTTCCCGCGTCTTCGGCACGTCCACTCCCGCCGACCGCGCTTCGCTTTCCGCCAGCGCCAGCGCCCCTTTCGCTTGATCCAGCGCCGCCTGGTAATCGCGCGGATCAATCTTCACCAGCACTTGTCCAGCTTTCACCGGCTGATTGTCGTCCACCAAAACTTGCGCCACACGCCCGTAAACTTTCGACGCCATCGGTGTGATGTGCCCGTCCACCTGCGCATCGTCCGTCGTCTCGCGATTGTGGAAATAAAGAAACAACCCCACGACCACCGCCAGCGCCACTACACCGCCGGCCAACAGCGCCCGCCGCACCTTGGGGTTGGCAAAACCCTTGGGCGTCTCCTCCAGCCGCAACTCTTCTTCTGTGATCCGCGGCGCCTTCGCGGCATTTTCTAATCCGACTTCGATCTCAATGCTCATCATTCCCCTCGCGCTTACTTTGCGTAAACTTTTTCCATCTGCCCGATCGCACGCGCTAGGTCCGCACGCGCCTGGTTGAACCGGTACAACGCCGCAATCTGGTTGTCGTTTGCCCGCGCCAGCGAATCCTGTGCCTGAATCACTTCAATGTTGTTCGCCACGCCTGCCTTGAAGCGGTCTCTCGCTTGATCCACTTCTTCATTCGAAAGCTGCACGCCCAGGTTCGCCACCTGCACTTCACTGCGCGCCGATTGCAGATTCAGCAGCGCCGTCTTCACATCCAGCGCAATCTGGTTCCGTAGATCGTCCTTCTGCTGCTCCAGTTTCTTGATCTCCAGGTCCGCGCGCACAACTTCTGCGTGTATCTTTCCGCCCGTGAATAGCGGCATATTCACGCTCGCCTGGTAGGTATACGTTCCCACTGTCGTGTTCGATGACGTTCCCAAAAACGCATAATTCCCGTCGAACTGCACCGATGGCAGCCGAGAAGCCTGCGATGCTTTCTTCTGAAACTCCGCCGTCTTGATTTGTGCTGCCAGCGATTTCCACTCCTGCCGTTCGCCCAGCGCTGCTTCCATGCTCGGCTCCACTTCCGGCTGTGGCGTGTCGAAGAAGCTCAGCGAATCCCCCAGCTCGATCACTTGCCGCGGGTCCAGGTTCAGGAGCTTGCTCAAGCCAAAGAGCGACAATTCGCGGTTGGTTTCCGCTTCAATCAGCCGCTGCTTTTCGTTTTGCAGTTCCACGTTGGCGCGCAGTGTGTCGATTCCGGTGCCTACTCCTTCTTTCTGCAAATCCGCCGCTTGGTCATACAACGCCTGTGCCAAGCTCACCCGCGATCCCGAGGCCTGCACGTTGGCCACCGCCCGTAGCGTCCCGATGTATTGCGATACCACCAGCAAAATCACTTGCTCCCGCGTCGAGAGGCTGTTCGCCTTGCTCGAATCGTACGCACTCCGCGCCCCCTGATATCTCCTCCACAGCGTCAGGTCAAAAACCGGCGCGCTCACGCTCGGCCCCGCAGAGAAGATTTGATACGGTCCCAGAGTCTTCGGGAATCCCGGGAGTGCGACTTGGCCACCGAACTGCGCCAACAGGTTCACTTTTTGCGCTTCGTCCGAAATCTTTGCACTTACTTGCGGCAGCAAATCTGCCCGTGAAATGTTTTTGTCCTGCTCGCTTTGTGCCGCTTGCAAAATCGCGATCTGTGCCGTTGGGTTCTGCTTCAGCGCTATTCCCACTGCTTGGTCCAGCGTCAGCCTCAGCACCTGCGTAGGCGCGTTCCCCGGTAGAGCACCCGTCTTATTCGTACCTTGCGCCTCTGCGAGTTTCGGTCCCAGCATCAAACTGAAAAATGCCAGATAAAAAATGATGTGCGAAGACTTGGAACGTCCCTTATCGCTCTTCTGCCCTTCTTGCTTCTCGCGCGCCACGATCTCCTGCACAATTGCTTGGTTCAGGCATCCTTCCGCGATCAGTTGCCCGCCCTGCCGGTGAATTTCCATTAGCAGCACTTTTCCCGCGGCATCAATAAAACTAACGCTGCAAAGATTCAGGTGAAACTTTTCGCGCGGTGACGCGGCGTGCAATTCGCGCCAGCACTGTTCCAGCGCTGCCACCCACGGCCCCGCTAATCGGCCTTCTACTGTAAGGGCTATCTTTCCGCGCTTCTTCTCTGTTGTTATTCTTAACATTGATTCCATACCACCCGCCGTGGTAGATGCATTACGATTACCATCCGATGTAAATATTTGCCTAGCTATAGGTTGCACTATAGTAAGGACTTATAAGTGTTTGCGGGAATTGTCAGACTCTCAGGAAGGATTAAATATGGACATATGCCCGCATATGGTCACTATGATAGTGTCCATATACGGGCAATACTAAAGCAACGGCTTCGAACTCACCCGTTCCTCGCTTTAAGCCACTCGGCCGAAAACCGAGAACTAGCAATGTGGTTCGACTTACCTCTTTACTGCGATCGCCTGCAATTCGAAATGCCCACCGATTAGGATCGACCCCGCACCGACGAATTCGCGCGCGGGATAATCTTTCGTCGAGAAATAACTCGCGTAAATGGGATTGAACTTCTGAAACAGCGCCAAATCTGTGCACGAGATTTGCACGTACACCAGATCGTCCATCGTCATTCCCGCTTGAGCCAGCACTTCCTTGTCCCCATCAAGCAAGAATTTGATTTCGTCTTCTATCTTTTCTGGAACTTTGCCCGTCTTCGGATCAACGCCGATTCGTCCCGCCAAGTACAGTGTGTTGCCTGCAAGAATTCCGTCGCTGAATGGCGCTTGCACCGGGCCACCTGCGAGCTTGATCACTTTGCGTGACGCTTGCGGCGTGGGCTGTGAAAACGCGCCGCGTACCGTGAAGATTCCTGCCACCACCAAAACCAACACCAGAACACCGATGCGACGATTCATAATCTGCCTCCATTCGAATGACCTGCCCGCCATGCCGCGCGAGTGTAATACCCATTCCCACTAGAACGCAATCAACCCCGTTCGAATAAAATAAAGCGACGTAATTCCCACCCCGATCCACAAAAGCACACCCTGCAACAGCGGCCGCCATCCCACCTCTTTCAAAGTGGCTCGCGAAATTCCGCTCCCAATCAGAAAAAGTGTAGCCGTAAGTCCTAGCCGCCCCATCGAAAAAAAAGTCTTCGTCGCCCACGGCGCCGCCGGCAAATATGTATTCGCCACTGCCGCCAGCAAGAAGAAAAGAATGAACCACGGAAACTGTATGCGCGTCCCTCCGCCACTAGTACCGTCGCCACTCGGACTGATTCGAATGCCCCTGCGTTTAATCGCGGCGGTGGCGAGCGCGAGCGGAACAATCCAAAGTGCGCGCGCGAGTTTCACGGTGGTGGCGATTACCACGGCTTGCGGGCCATATTTTGTGGCCGCGCCCACTACGGAACTTGTGTCGTGAATTGCTAGCGCGGCCCACAATCCGAATTGCGATTGCGAAAGATGGAGCGCGTTTCCGATCGAGGGAAAAATCAGGAGGGCGATCGAATTTAGAATAAAAACGGTGCCAAGTGACACCGCCATTTCTTCTTCATTCGCTTGAAGAATCGGACCGATCGCGGCGATCGCGCTGCCGCCGCAAATTGCTGTACCCGTGGTTATTAGAAAAGAAGAATTTCCACGCACTTGCAAAAGTTTTCCGAGCGCAAGTCCCACAATCAACGCAAAGGAAATCCCCAGTGCGGTGTACATAAATCCGCTGCGGCCCGCTTTCAGAACTTCGTGGAGATTCATTCCGAAGCCCAGAGCGACGACGGAACATTGCAGAAGTGCTCGCGCGATGGTGCGCGTTTGCTTCATGTACGGATGCTTGAAGCTGAGGCCGAAAAGAATTCCTATGGTGAGTGCGATTGGCGGCGAAAACAGTCCCGTAAAGCAAAGTACGAGCGCTAGAACAAAAATAATTTTTGAAAATGTGGGCATCGACTGGGAAAAGAGTATCAGGCCGGACGGCGTGAGAGCCAGCGAAAGCGCGCCTATTGACGCGGTTTCTCCGACGAGGGCGATGCGGCGGATGGAGCGGCCGGGTCGGATTTTGCTGGGGCAGACTTTGTTGGCGCGGATTTTGGCGAAGTCGGATGGGTGAGAGCAGCGATAATTCTTGTGGTGGCGGCTTTGCTGGTGGCGCAGTTGCGGTCGTAAATGCGGCACTGGGCGAGCGTAAATGTGCAGCCACAGGTACAGGTTTCCGCGTTGAATTTGTGGAGCGCGACGGTTTTTTGTTCGGGCGTAAGCTTAGCGAGATCTACGCCGGGAAGTTCACTGGCGCGTTCGGCGTTTTTCAAGAAAATTTGGCCAGTGTCCTCGAAGGTTTCCACTTTAACGTTGCCGACGGAGAGTCCGATGAGAGAACGAACTTCGGTTTCGTAAAGAATGGGATCGCGGAGCCCTTCGTGTTTTTGCACGATGCGGCCTTCGGAATCGAGCACGAACGAAGTGGGAAGCGCGGGGATGCCGCCGTACTGGAAACGAATTTCATTGGTGGCAACCGCGACGGGATAGTTGATGCCGAACTTTTTCGTGAATTCCTGTATGGCGTCTTGATCATCGTCGTCAACGACGAGACCGAGAATCTGGAGATGGTCTTTGTATTTTTCTTGAAGAGCAATGAGAACGGGAATTTCGGCGCGGCACGGTCCGCACCAAGTCGCCCAGAAATTCACGAGAACAACTTTGCCGTGGGTGTCGGCGAGGGAAACAGGTTTTCCATCGATTCCCGTAAGTTTGAAGTCCGGCGCGGGATCGGGATTGCGCACGAAGCGGATGACGGGCTGTTGCTCCTGGGCGGAAGAAGATAAAGCAACGAAGCAAAGAAATAATGAAGTAATGATGAATGGCAACAGTGCGCGGCAATGGATGTTGAGCTTCATGGCGACATTCATAGGAGACCACAGTCGATGAGAGATGCCAAGTAGGACGAAGGCTCTGCTTATCCACCGCAGCATCTGCGCATCACGAATGTGGATGGATTTGGAAGGAGGAGACGATTTTGTCGAGGTGATGGAAGATTTTGATTTCGTTGGTGGGCTTGATGCAGGGATCGAGATCGGGATTGGAACCGGTGACAATTTCTAGAAACAATTCATAGCAAGCATTGTTGGAAAAGGTGGCGTAGGCGCGGTTCAAGTAGCCGGTGCCCAGGGTGCCAGAGCTCCTTTGGCGCCATTGAAAGACGAAGCTCTGAGTAGGTGTTACGCCGGAGGCGTAAGCGTCATCGGGGGGAGCGACGAAAGACCTGCAGACCTCGGGTGAGACCGTTCGATTGACGATGAGTTGAAGAGAACCGCTGACAAAAGTGGTGTTGGGATAAGCGTCGGGGGGAATGGTGACGATGGCGACGAGGACGGCGCCGGGTTGTTGGGCGGCGAGATTCTGTTGGGCTTCTATGATGGAGTCGGACTCGGAGTCGGAGGGATCGTCGAGAAGATAATTTCGGGGATAGCGGAAGGAGAGCCCATAGGCGGGATTGTTGTAGGTGGAGAGAGCAGAATCGTGCGCGAGGTGTTTGGAAATAGGTGGCGTGGCGGATGCGGTTTGCGTTTTGCGCGCTGGTGATGTAGCAGGGGCGGAATGGGCTTGTGTGGTGTGGCAGCCGGAAAGGTAGACTGCGCCGAGAACAACGACGAAGGATATGAATTGCCGAGGGAGAAGCATGGAGGAGCCTCCAGGTTAACGTACTGGCAATGGAAGTGGCAGGTCCCCGTCCGTTCTCTATGTTATTGATAATAAGGTGAATGCGACAACCGCTGGGCGCGGGGGCTGTGGCTGGGGGGCCACGGTGTTGGCGGAGGGACGCATGGGGACGTGATGGCGGTCGCGTTGAGGGGTGCCTTGGGGCACAGAAATGGAGGCCGGGAAAAGGTAAGAGTAGTGCGGAGGACGGAATGAACTCTCGATCCTACGACTCCAAAGGGGAAGCGTGGGTGAATCAGCGGCATCGCCCTCCCAAAAAACTGAAAGAAGGCTACTATGTTTGCACGTCACATGATGCTGCAACTGAAGCCGAATTTGGTGAATGAATTTCCGGTAACGTTTGAAAAGGAAATCCTGCCGCTACTTCGCAGGCAGAAGGGATTTCTAGATGAGCTGCTGCTGGTGACACCAGAGAAAAAAGAAGCGGTGGCCATTAGCCTGTGGGAAACAAAAGAGTATGCGGAGACCTACACGCGGGAAGTCTATCCACAGATCGAAAAGATTGTGGCAAGATTCATTGAAGGCGTCCCAACAGTGAAGAAGTTCGAAGCAGAATACTCGACGTTCCACAAGGTGGCGTTGGCAGCGAAAGTCTGACGGCGGAGTTTCGGTTGAGGAGAGGGGGCGAAGTTAGCCCCCTCTTTTTTTTGGGGGCGGGGGAAAAAGTCAAAGCCCGCGGCCTCCGCAAAACCATCCGGAGCGCAAAGAAACGCGCTTTAAGCTGAAGAGTGGACACTTCAAAAACCCCACAACGCCTGCCTGCGGCGGGCAGGCAAGACCCGCGCATAGGGCACCAAAAAGCTAACTTATGGATCGGCTTTGGGCCACCGCCGACACCCATTTTAAAGCGAACGCTGTGGCAACCGATGACGGCGGTTCTTGACAATAATCCTTGGTGAAGCGCAGATTGGCGGGAACTCCCAGTCTCGGGCGACTTTCTCGTCCAACGAAAACCAGGTAAGGAGAGACTTCGATGCCAAAGATCAAAGTTAGTGGCATGACGATGAACTACGATCAACAAGGAGCAGGTGAACCGCTCATCCTGATTCCCTACTTGAGTGCGGATCATGCTTGCTACGCGTTCCAGGTGGCAGAGTATGCCAAGCACTTTACGTGCATCTCGGTCGACCTGCGGGGAACCGGTGAAACTGATAAACCCGAGGGCGCGTACTCGACGGAGGTTCTTGCAGACGATGTGGCAGCGTTCATGAGAGCGCTGGGATTGGGGAAGGCGCACATCGCGGGCTTGTCACTCGGCGCGGCAATCGGGATGTGGTTGGCTGCCAAGTATCCCGCACAGGTTAAGTCACTCGGGCTGCATAGCGGTTGGACTAAGTCGGACCCCTACGTAAAAACAGTGCTCGAAGGCTGGCAGGTGACGGCTAAGGCGCTGGGGAGTGTTCCTGAAATGGTGATCCTCGCCATATTTCCATGGTGCTTCACGCCCGAGCTGTATGCCTCCAAGCCGGACTACATCCAATCGCTCGCAGGATTTGTTCGGAGCCGGCCGGCGCAGACAGTGGCGGCGTTCCTTCAGCAATCGAATGCAGTGATGGGCCATGACGCGGAGGCGCAGCTTGGCAGAATCACGGCGCCGACGCAGATCACCTTCGGACGTCATGACCAAGTGACCTCGACGCGTTTTGCGGATGGAATGAAAAGTGGTATTCGCAATTCCGAGTTGGCGGTCTTTGAAGGGTGCGCGCACGCGCCAATCTATGAAAGCGTCGCAGAGTTTAATGGGAAGACGCTGGGGTTTCTGAAGCGCCACGCCGGATGACGGTGTAAGGGTGAGGCCGGAACCTAATCGAGTCTGCCTTGTAAATATTACAAAAGAGAAACACAGCATCGTTCCTTTCTGCGTACTGGGACTGGCGGCTAGAAAAGCAGCTTTTAGTTTCAAACTCTCCAAAACTCACGACTTACCTGTGGTGGCGAGCGAAGTGCACAAGCGTAAGGGAAGGGAGGATTCCATGAGCAAACACGTTTCCGTCAACACTACGGTTTGTAACGAGTATCAGAAACTACTGGAAGAATCTCGGCGCGCATTGGAAATCTGGAACCAGCACCGTGAAGTGGCGCTCGATTCTTGCGTGATCAAGCAGGAAGCCGGTGACGAACTCCAGAGCTTGCAAGCGAAGTTCGCTAAAGCCTACACAGTTTTGCAAAACCATGCGCACAATTGCGCGCTCTGTCAGTTGGTGGCAAGAATTGAGGGACGTGATTCTGAAAATGATTTGGCGGACACTGTCCCCGACAACACGCTGTACGTTTGAGCGACGACTTTCTCGTAACGAGACCAAACGGAGGTCCGAAAAGTAAAACGCAAAGCCCAGCCTCTGATATTGCCCAGCCCACCCCCTCTCTGCGATTGCCATTAGTACTTACAGTACTCCAGAAATTCCCAAGCATTGTAATTCTTGCCGAGGTTTATGAGGTGAAGAAACGGCATCTTCTTCATTTCAAATCATTTAATAAGGCAGTTGATGGAAAACGAGCTGCCCCAAGAATCACTCGGAGGTGCACATGCATTTGATCAAACGGCACTACCTTATGATCGGGGGAGCTGCCCTGTTGGCGGTGGCGCTGACGCTGTCGGCCGCGACTTTGCGGGACGTGTCAGACCCCGTGACGTTGCCAGAACGCACGACTATTCACGTGACTCTGGACCAGGCTCTGTCCACGAAGCAGAGCAATTCGGGAGACCATTTTGATGCAACGGTCTCCGAACCTGTAGTCATAGACGGCAAGACGGTAATTCCTCAGGGCGCCCATGCTGAGGGGTTAGTCGTTGAATCGCGGGAATCCGGAAGACTGAGGGGCCGGGCGCGATTGCAGCTTGCGCTGCAAACCGTGTCGGTGAATGGACAGAACTACGATGTCCGAACGATCTCTCACGCGAGGGTTGGCCGCGACCACAAGAAGCGCAACTGGGCGTGGATCGGTGGCGGAGCCGCTGGGGGAGCGGTTGTTGGTGCTCTCGCTGGCGGGGGAACTGGCGCGCTAATCGGCGGGCCCGTGGGTGCCGGCGCCGGAATGACAGTTGCGTTAGTGACGGGAAAGAAAGACATCAAGCTTTCGGCGGAGACGCCGCTCCGGTTTGAGCTTGCCAATCCCGTAACGATCAACGTGAAGGGCTGACAGTTCGTCGCCACTTTTCAAACATAGAACACACATAACTCAAGAAAAGGCGGGCGTAACTCTCGCTGAGGTTTGGCTGAGGCGTCCGCCCATTTTTTTTTGAACCGGAATCATCGGTAGACCTCGCGGCGGTGGCCGAGGCGAAGGACCAGAACGAGGAGTTGTTGGTCTTCGATCTTGCAGATGAGGCGGTAGTCGCCCACACGATACTTCCAGAACTCGCCGAGCCGTGACCCTTGCAGAGCCTGGTCGATGCTGCGCGGATTGTCCAACGAGGCGACGCGTTCGTGAAGAAACTTCAGGATGCGTTTGCTGTGCTGCGGATCGAGCTTGGCGAGTTGGCGATCGACGTCCGCCGAGAGTTCAACTTTCCAGGCCATGCCGCTTCAGAGCGTCCTTGAGTGGAATGGTGCGCTCCTCGCCGCTGCGTATGCGATCCAGGGTGCGCTCGGCCAGATAGAGGTCCTCAAGATCATCGAGGTGCACGAGGATGGCCTGGCGGACGTAAAAGGTCTTGGTGCGACCAGTACGGCGAGCGAGTTTTTCCAGGCGCTTTTCGATGGACTCTGGGAGGCGAATGGCCAGCATAGGAACCCCGCTATACAAGTATAGCACGGGGAGAAGTCAAAAGTCGCAAACCTAGAGCGAAGGCTGCGGCACCAGGCTGGAAAATTCAAAGACCCCACACGCAAAATCCGCGTATGGGGCACCCAAAACCTAGCTTAGAGATCGACTCCGGGCCACTCGCCCGGCACTCGACGGTTGCGGGAAGATTATGAGCCAGAGGCTCCGCGGGCGGCGGCTTTGAAGATGGCGAAGGTGGCGCCCTGCGGATCGGCCATGATAGAAATGCGCCCGACATTTTCAAAATCCGTGGGCGGCATATAGAGCTTGGCTCCGAGATTTTTTGCAGCCGTGGCAGTGGCGTCGCAATCGGAAACGGTGAAGTACGCGAGCCAGTGGGCGGGAGTGCCGGCCTGTCGGTGGGAAGCGGGAGGAATGCCACCGATGAACTCCTCGCCATTCTTGATGTGCCAGTAATTGTGAGCGGAGTCTTCGTCTTCCTTCATGATCTGCCAGCCAAAGAGCTCGGAATAGAATTGACCGGCGCGCGCTTGGTCTGGCGTGCTCAAGTCCGCCCAGCAGAGAGTGCCGTGCGAAGCGGTAATGCCGGTTCCGGGATTTTTGTTGGGTTGCCACAGGGAAAAGACCGCGCCAGTGGGATCCTGCAGCACGGCCATACGACCGGCTTCGAAAACATCAGAGGGCGCTGCCAAAATCTTGCCGCCGAGTTGTTCGGCGCGGGCGGCAGTGGCGTCAGCGCTTTCGACGGCGACGTACAGATGCCAGTTTGGAGGAACGTCGCCGGAGAGTTGGTCGGGACGAAGCTTGAAACCGGCCGCAGCGTCGCGCCCTTCGAGCTGGAACATGGTGTAAACCTCGTCAGGGCCGATGGGCATGTTTTTGGCGGACCAGCCGAAGATTTGACGATAGAAATCCGCGGCGGCGGCTTGGTCGGTGGTGCCGAGTTCGACCCAGCAAAATTCGCCGGGAGCGTGTTTTTCGATGTTCGCCATAATGCAGGAAGCGTACTCCCGGGTCGGGATGGAGGCAAGAGAGGAATCGAGTTCAGGATAGACGGTAGGAGCCGCCGTGGAAATCGAGGAGGCCGAGGTCGCGGAGGACTTGGAGTTGCTGGCGGATTTTGTCGCGGACGTGGAGGTTTTGGGGATGCAGTTTTGCTAGCGAGTCGGCGTGAGCGTAGACGTCGGCGAGAGTGAATTCTAGTTTTCTGAGGGATTGAACTACTTGCAGCACGTCGAGAGTCCAGCCGCGTTTTTCTACCTGCAATCTTTCCAGTGGGCGGAGACGATTGTAAGAACTGCGCACCTCCCTCGGAGTGTGCGGCGTTCCTTCTCTCACGATCGAGATGCGGGCGTGAAGCGGAATCTTGTCCAACAAAATGTTACAGCCTACCCAGCCTGCACGGCGGGCAGTTGGGGCGAGAGGCTTGCGGCGCTCGACGGCGGATAGAGCGAATGCGAAATGAGGTACGAGAAGGACGGTTCGGACGGCCCATGTGTCGAGGTCGTAGTGCAAGACGAAGAGATTAGGAGTGCGGTCTTCTAGGATGGCGCGCTTCATTTCGGAATAGGCGGCGTCGACGATTCTGGTGCCGAGCGGCTTCGATTGGCTTTTCAGTTGGAAGGGTGATTCGCAAGAGGGGCAGAAGTAGTCAACGGCGACGGTGTTGCGCGGCGCGACGTTAAGCCTCGGTGAATCGCAGGACGGGCAGAAGAAATTTGTCGCGCCCCAGGATTCGGTGCCAACGCGGGCACGTTGAGAGGCGGATTTGTAGCGTTCGAGGCCGGAGGTAGGGAGGTGAAGGTCCACGCGGGGATTAGATCATGGAGAGGATATGGAAGAAAGCGGCTGGCCTCAGAAGGCCAGCCCTACAAAGATAGGAAAATCCCAAGGCTAGGCGAGATAGATTTCCGTTTCTGTTTTGATGATGAAGAGGGCGTCGGAGTCGAGGTGGCCGGAGGAGCGGAATTTTTGGCGGGCGTCTTCGAGGGAGTCGGCGAGGGTTGTGAAGATTACGCGGCGGTCAGTGCGGCCGATGAAGTAGAAGCGGCGTTCTTGCTGGACGAGTTGGAGTGAAGATGACACGCATTTGGATCGATCCATAGGATCGAGAAGCGGATCAAGGTAAAACTGGACGTCGGAGAAAGAAAACTCGAAATAAGAGAGAGCTATTTCGACGTGTACCAGATTGGAACAGAGGCGGCGGAGGGAGAGGGTTAGGAATTCGGCGGAGAGTTCGCAGCCGAGGGCATGGCGGCGGAGGCGGACGGCAGCGAGGAGCGTGGTGCCTCCACCGAGGAAAGGATCGAGGACGAGGTCGCCTTCGTTGGTGGAGGCGAGGAGGATGCGCTCGAGGAGGGCGACAGGTTTTTGGGTGGGGTGTTTGCCGAATTTTTTCTCCCAGGATTCGGGCGGGCGGATTTCCCAGACGGACTTCATCTGCTTGCCGCGATTGGTTTCCTTCATGAGCTTGTAATTGAAGGTGTGGCGGGATTTGGCGTTTTTGGCGGCCCAGATGATGGTTTCGGTGGCGTGGGTGAAGTAGCGGCAGGAAAGATTGGGCGGAGGATTGGGCTTGACCCAGGAAATGTCGTTGAGGAGC
>JBGPDI010000082.1:0-21194 GCA_041482215.1 Candidatus Acidiferrum sp.
ATCTGCTGAAAGCTCGGGTGGTAATCTACGCCTATAAACATCATGTTCGGCTCCTTTCCCCCGAGCCTTGGTCGTCAACCAAAGTCTACTCGGGGTCGAGGAGCCGACATTGTTATGCAATCAAGTGGATCGGCTAGGGGCTCGGTGTCGTGCGGTGGCGTGGGGGCAAAGTGGGTTTGGTCACCTGGCTAGCGTACGGAGTTTGGCTTTTCGCTGTTCTTCGGGTGCGTAGTGCCCAGTGGATTTGATCCAGTTCAAAAGCTTCTTTACGTGAACGACGTGGCGAGTCGGTTCTTCCCACGCGTCCACTACGACACTGCCGAGCTGCGAGCCGTCGCTTTCCCAACCTACGCGCTGTAGTCGTTTCAATCCAAGCAGCAGAGCGGCCGCCTCAGAAGGCAGGCCCTACAAGGACAATATAAAGAGGGGCACGATGTATCGTGCCCCTACGGGGAGTCAAGAGAAGAGCCGATAGGGATATCGGCGTTCCCGGGAGAAGTGGCGGGACCGCATGGTGGAAATCACTGAACAAAAGGATAGATTTCGTCGGCGATCCAGTAGTTGGCGAGGAGGATGGCGAAGAGGGTTCCTATGACCCAGAGGGCCCAGCGCTGGCGTCGCAACGAGGTGCCAGCGGAGAGGCTCTGCATGGCGATGTCTACAAAGTAGGCGGCGCAGTAGAAAGCGTTGGCTATCAGCGCAAGGATGGAGAGAAGCAGAAGCGAATGGAGCGTAAACACTGGGCGGAAATGGGGCCAACTCGCTACAAGCCAGACCACAACGACGACGGCAAGTAAGAAGTTGTAGATAAGGCGGCGCGGTTCCCAGAATCGGAGGGCATCAATGAGGAGCGCGCGAAATGGGCCTGTTGGCGATTTGCCAAGACCTTGGGATTGCGTGGGAAGTGCGGTCTCCATGGAAGAGGCTCCCAGGCGCCTGAGTGAGGCGGATAGGAGTAGGATACGCGAGCGCTTCCTGTTGTCAAGTACTTTGTGCCATGAAGTACATTCGCTAACGACTAGGGCGTCGCCGCACGGAGCCGCTGGTTTTACAAGGGACTGGGGTAAGGACCGGCGATACATCAGAAGAGCCGATCGGGAGATCGGCGTTCCAGGAAAGAGCGGATCAGCTTGCGGATGTCGCCACGCGGAAACGTTTGGCTGGCGCGGGCTTTCGGATTTTAGATTTGGCGGGCGGGGACCAGCCGCCGAGATCGAGGGCGATGGAGGTGCAGGCGGCGCGCAATTGGTCGGCGAGGGCACGGTCATCCAGGGTGCGGGCAACGACCATGCCGCCGATGGACAGAGCGGCAATGCTTTGGGCGGTAGCGCGGGGATCGCGGCCGTTCTTGGAGAGGCTGCGTTGCAGGACGCTGACCATGGCTTTAAAGACGGTTTCGAAGGCGAGGCGCGCGGATTTGCCGCTGCGCGCGACGTCGGTGGGCAGGGCGACCATGGGGCAGGAGTTCTCCACGTCCTCAAAATGCTGACGGGAGAGATAGGCGCGGACAACTTGCGGGCCGACATCGGAGGAGGAGAGGTCCACGTGGACGCCTTCCCAGAAGTTTTTCCATTCCGGGTCGGTGAAAAAACAGCCAAGTACGGCGGCATAGAGATCGCTCTTGCTTTTGAAATAGCTGTAAAAGCCGCCGTGAGTGAGGCCGGCGCCGGCCATGATTTGCTGGATGGAAACGCTCTCGAAGCCATGGCGATTGAAAAGTTTGCGGGCGCTCTCGATGATGGTTTTTTTGACGGCGGGGCGGTGACCGGATGGGTAAGGCATAGCGGCTCCTAGTTGCTGGCGCGCTGGAGTATGCCTCGAACACGACTTCCCTTTCCAGAAAAAGATTATCTTGAACATATTTTGGGCGGGTGGTCTGATGCGTGGCGATGGGACGAGAGAACGAGGAGGACAAATGATTAGCGAAAAAAAGATTCCGTGGGTGGTGGCAAGTGCTCCGACGCGGAGGCAATTGATCGCGGGGGCGGTGCTTGCGTTTGGCGGCTTGACGATGAGCTCAAAGGAAGCTTGGGCGGGCGCCGCGGAAGAGGAGATTTCGCGGGGCGCGGAGTCCATTCATCTGGAGCATGTGTTCAAAGCGAGCCGGAAGCGAGTCTACGAGGCGCTCACGGACGCGAAGCAGTTCGACAAAGTGGTGATGCTCAGTGATGCGATGAAGTCTGGCATGGCCCCGGGAATGAAGCCCGTGGAGGTTGGCCGGCAGGAGGGCGGGGCGTTCGCGGCTTTCGGAGGGTACGTGACGGGGAGGCAGATCGAGCTGGTGCCGAATGAGCGGATCGTGCAGGCTTGGCGCGCGGGCAGCTGGGGGCCCGGTGTCTACTCGATTGCGAAATTTCAGCTGATGGAAGAAGGAGCGGGAACGAAGCTAGTATTTGACCATACTGGATTTCCCAAGGGTGAGGCGGAACACCTGGTTCAGGGATGGAATACAAATTATTGGGCGCCGCTGGAAAAATTCCTGGCTTAGAGAGTACGCGTGCAGCTAGGAGAAAGGTCGGGGCCTGCTGGGGTAAAAATCGCCCCTAGACGATGCGGCGAGGCAAAAGCGGATTGAGATGCATGGTGAGGTCGTAGACGGAGGCGCCGCAGGATTCGGAAACATCTTCGGGGCGCGAGCCGAGCTGCCAGTCAAAAAAGGTGGCGACGTCGCCGATCTTGACGGTCTCTTCTTTTCCGATTTCCACGATGCAATGGCTCGCGGAAACCGAAGCGATTACAGGATAGAGGTTGCCATTGATGCGCACCTTGGCGCCCTTTTCGTGCGCGAGTGCCGCGGTGCGCGGCCAGCCGTCTGCATGACCGACGGGCAGCGTGGCCAGCCATACGTCATCTTTAGCCATGTAAGCGCGGTTGTAGCCGGCACTGTCGCCTTTGCGCAGTTTCTTCACGTAAATCACGCGGGCCTTCAGGCTGATCGCGGGACGAAGATCCATGATCCCTGTGTTGCGAAATTCGTTTTCGGAGTAGATGCCGTATATCGCCATTCCCGGGCGAACCATATCGAGAAACGCTTCAGGATGCTGGAAAAGAGTGAAGCTGGAAGCCGCGTGTTTTTTTCCGAGGGTGATGCCGTCTTTTTCAAGCGAGCCACAGGTTTCGTGGAATCGGCGAAGCTGCTCTTTGTCGAAATCGGGGTCCTCAGTGAAAGTCATCATCGTTCCGTGGATTCGAACGGACTTGCGGCTGGCGAGATCGCGAATGAGTGGAGCGGCTTGATGGTAAGGCACGCCGACGCGACCGATGCCGGTATCAATGCAGATGTGAAGCGGAATGGTTTTTTGTGTTTTGGCGGCGATTTTGTCTAGTGCAGGACTCAGGGGCGTGTAAATCATCGGCATAATGCCGCGAGTAACGGCGTCTTCGAGGTTTTGCTCGTCGAAGGGGCCGAGGAGAAGAATGGGCTTTCGAATGCCGGCATCGCGCAGGGAGATGGCTTCGTGCAACTTCACAACGGCGAAGCCAAAGATTTCTGATTGTGGTTCGAGGAGCTGAGCAACGTTCGTGACGCCCATTCCATAGCCATTGTTTTTGATCACCGCGAGGATAGGCCGCGAACCGGCGCGGCGGGAAATTCCCAGAACATTGTGGCGAAGATTTTCGCGGTGAATTTCTACCCAGGGATCGAACGAGGAATCCTTCGAGGTGCTGACTTCAGAAGTTTGCAAACTCTCAGCGAGGGATGGGGATGCACCGAGGAGAGCGGGAAGAGCGAGTCCGGCTTCGAGAAAAGAGCGGCGCGACGGTTTCACGCTGGGACCTACTTCTTGAAGAGATTGTCGAAGGCCTGGCGGGCATCCATATGGCGGGGAGGTCCAGCGGGAGGCGCGGAACCGGGGGCAGCCGGCTGAGTATACGAAGTGGGCGCGGTATCTTTTTCAATGGTCATGCGGAATTCGTAGAACGTGCAGGCATTCTTGGCATCTTTAGGAGAGATGCGTTCTTGTACGGGCTGCGTGCATTCGAACTGCGCGCCGGAATCGAAGAAGCGGCACTGCTTGCAGCAATGCAATTCGAACTGGCACTTGGGGCACGTGCCATTGGCATCGAAGCCCGGAGTAAGGACGGCACCGCAATTCGAACAGCGCGCACGCGTGACTGTGCCGACCATGCGCGGCGTGCGCGGGCCGAACTGATCGGCGCCGCGGGGACCGCCAGCAGGTGGCTTACGGTCGTGCGTCTTACTCTTCTTTTCGTCTTTTTCCGCGTCCCGATAACCGCGGTGGCTGTACTTGCGATCCACAAACGCCTCCGTCCGCCCGTTTCGACGGACTGCTACAACTACAACTCATGCTTTTGCGCTGTCGCGCTTCCCAGCTTGGCTTGTATCCAATCGGATTGTTACACTCGGCCGGACTGCGCAATCATTCTCTAACGTTGGCTTGCAGAAATGCGTATGTCCGGCGAGCAGGAGATGGGACCTCTATGTTTGTAGCGCTCTGGGAGTTCGAAGTCAAGCAAGGTTGCGAAGAAAGATTCGAGATGGTCTATGGCCCGGATGGCGAATGGGCCAAGCTCTTCCGGAGCGACTCCCACTATCATCAGACGCGGCTGGTACAGGACGCGTTTCGGCGCGCAGTGTATTTGACGATGGATTTTTGGGATTCGCGCAAAGCCTATGAAGCGTTCATGGCAAGCCACAAAAGCGAATATCAAAACTTGGATGCCCTCAGTGAAAAGTTGACGAGTAAAGAACGCCGACTTGGCTGGTATGAACTCGTCGCGCCATGAACGAGCACAAGAAAGCAAACATCAGCGATCAACAGCGGCGTTCTGATTTCCAAGCCACATGGCGATGAAACCGTCGGGCCCTAGATCTGGTTGCAGAAACCTTCTGGGTGCGCCGTCGTTGCGCAGGACGGCTTCGGCGGCGAGATACCCACTGCGGACGGCGCCTTCCATTGTGGCGGGCCAGCCGGTCGCAGTCCAATCCCCTGCCAAAAACAAACGGGGCACGGAGGTTTGCTGCTTGGGACGCCACCGATCGACCCCGGGCTCGGGGGAGAATGTTGCGGCGGTTTCTTTGATCACCGTGGCCTTGACCAACTCGGCGTCGCGAGCTGCGGGAAGAGCTTGCCGGACTTCCGCTAAACAGAGATTGATAATCTCCTGCCGGGATTTCTGCAACAGATCGTAGGAGGCGCTGACGACGAGTTGCAGGTATTGGCCACTGGCAGGGCTCTTCCCGGCTCCGTTCGAATCGGCATACAGCGCGGTCTTGTTAAAAATCCACTGAGTGGTGGTGTCCAGAAGCGTCAGGAACGGCTCGCGCATCACCGTGCGGTCAAACCAGAAATGGACACCGGTAATTGGTGCGACCCTAATTTTGTCGAGGTTGCCTAACGCGGGATCGGTTTGCTTCACGCTTTCTGGCAGTAGCTCCGCCAGCGCGGTGTGCGGAACGGCAAAAACGTAAGCATCGGCGGTTTCTTCCCGCCCTTCATCGAAGCGGATTCCGGCCAGCTCACCATTCTCGATTTTCAGTCCGCGTACCGTAACGCGCAAATGCACTTCCCCGCCACGACGCTCGATTTCCGATTTGCAACCGTCATACAAATTTGCCAGCGGCACCGCGGGCACACCCATGCGATAGCCAGTGCTGTTCGAAAGAAAAGCCTTCCAGAAAACGTCGACGCCGAAGCGCGCGTCGGTGCGATCGAGCTCTTCGTCGAGTGCGCTTACCAGGACGACGCGCCAAAAGCGCTCGATAGCGCGCTGGGTTTGGCCGCGGCGGCGAAGCCATTCCAGCATGGAAATGCCGCCAGCTTCGTTCAGGTCCGGCGGATTCCCTTTGGATCGCAGAATGTCGAGCATCGCACGCGCGACGGAGAGTTTGTCCATCAGCGTCAGGGGCGCAAAAGCCGCGAATGATCCGGTCAGATGAAATGGAGCGGGAAGAAACCCGGCCTGCATTTCCCCTTTGCGGCCTTGCGGATCGAGAAAGACGAGCCGGTCGAAGAATTTGATCTTGCCGGCGGCGCCGACACGATTGTAGAAATCTTCAAGGTTGGTGCAACATCCCAGCGTTACGTGCTGGCAATTGTCCACGTGCTCGCCGTCGGGCAACACATAGGACGTTGCGCGGCCGCCGAGAAAGGGACGCTGTTCGAACAGACGTACGCGCCAGCCCGCTTCAGCCAGCGCGACGCCGGCTGCCAGTCCCGCCAGCCCGCCGCCGATCACGATCACGCTTTTCAAGAATATTCTCTTCCGTATGGCGGCCGAAGCGCGCCTTGGCGATGAACATCATTTTCTCTGCTTTGGGAAGCCGTACACGCTCGTCGAACACGGCAAAATCCAGCGACTCGATACGGCTCAACAGTGCGCTGTAAGTGTGCACCAGCAGCCACAAGGCACCGCGACTGTCGGGGTCGATCAAACCGAGCAAAGCCGAACCTTCTTCATAAAGTTGCCACGCCCGCTCGGATTCGAAGCGTAGCAGCTCTCGAACGCCAAGGGTTGCTTCGCTGCGGCCGAAATCTTCCGCTGACACTCCGTAACGCTGCAAATCTTCTTCCGGAAGATAAACGCGCCTGAGTTTGTAATCCTCGTGCACGTCGCGAATGATGTTCGTCAATTGAAACGCCAAGCCCAGCTTTTCCGCCAGGTCCAGGGCGCGCGCATCGCTGAATCCGAAAACGTGCGTGCAAGTAAGTCCCACCGTGCCCGCAACCCGATAGCAATATTCGCGCAGACGATCGAAAGTCGGATACGTTTGTACCGTTAAATCCATCTCTGCGCCGCTGATTAAGTCGTGCAGGTAACGCGCGGGCATCTTGTACCGTTGCATGGTGTCCACAAGCGCTGGCAAAATTTCCGCCGCGCCGCCCAAGGCCGCAACCGGGGAGACTATCGCCGATGTCCCGTCAAAGAGCTGCTCCTGGCCGTTGACTGCTCCATCGAGTGCGGCCCGCCATTTGGCAAGTCCGCGCTGCTTTACCGTGAGGTCCGCGCCTTCGTCGGCCACGTCGTCCACCAGCCGCATGAAGGCATACAAAGCGGCCAATCCGTCGCGCTTCGGTTTCGGCAGCAGGAAAAAGGCGTAGTAAAAATTGCTGCGAGAAT
Source organism: Candidatus Acidiferrum sp. (assembly GCA_041482215.1). Lineage (GTDB taxonomy): Bacteria > Acidobacteriota > Terriglobia > Acidiferrales > UBA7541 > Acidiferrum. The sequence goes on from JBGPDI010000082.1 coordinate 7,084, forward strand.
CGCGAGCAACGCGGTGGCACTCCTCGTAAGACTCTGCCAAGTTCAATTGACCGTCGGGCGCGGCAAGCCGCACCCCTACAACCGCTGGCGCTGACTCGCGTTGGTAAGAACGTGTGTTACTTCCAACCAAATGCGCGACCAGCGCGCGGCCAAGAAGTCCAGCTTGCCTTAGCTTGCTGACGGCGGGACGCTGGTGGAGAGTGTCGTATCCCATCGCTTCGATTGCGTCGAGAACCGCCAGCCCGCCGCGGCTGAACATTTCCAAGTCCACGCTGAGGCGTCCGTCCACCATTTTGGACAGTGGCCGCCCTTCCGCGAATAGTTCGCGCGTATAGGCGATCAAATCCCTCATCAAACGCACATAGCGCTCATCGAAACGCCGTTCGACAATGTCACTCTCAGTGAGTCCTTGAGCCGAAGCAGCATCGAGCGGAATGTAAATTCGACCAATATCTAGATCGCGCGAGACATCCTGCCAGAAGTTTGCCAGCTGCAGCGCCGTGCAGGTGGCATCGGACAATCGCTGGCGCTCCTCGTCGCGATAGCCGCAGAGATACAGCACCAGGCGTCCCACAGGATTCGCCGAGTTCACGCAGTACCCGATCACCTCATCCCAGTTGGCGTAACGCTTGGTCGTCTGATCTTGCCGGAACGCTTTCAGCAAATCGGCAAAGGGTTTCTTGGGAATATCCTTCGCGACAATCGTTTCGCGCAGTGCCACGAACACCGCATGCGAAGGCTTGCCTTCATAGCACGCATCCAGCTCATGCTCCCACCAATGCAATAGTTCCAGAGCTCGCGAGGCATTGGGAACTTCGTCGCCAAGGTCGTCCGCCCAGCGGCAATACGCGTAAACGTTGTAAAAATGCTGGTGAAGTTCTTTCGGGAGCAACCAGGAGACCACGTTAAAATTTTCGTAGTGATGCGTGGCCAGCCATCGCGTATAACGCTGCGCCTCTTCGGGCGAGCAGCCGGGACTCGGCGCGTGCTTCGTGATTTCAATTTCGCCGGGGCGCAACATCAGAGGAAAGATTCTCCTTGCATGTGCATGAGTGCCACAGAAACGCCGAACAGTCCACCTGGGAAGTCGGACCCCACAAAATCGTGTTGCAATTGACGGGTGTGCTTGTTTGGCACCGGAAAACTACGGCCGCACGGCGAGCTTGATTTCGCCGCTGCGCGACTTCATGCGCGCAAACGCTTGCGGCAGGTCCGCCAGCCGGATTTCTTCGGTGACGAAATCACGAGCCGAAATGTCACCGCGCCGGATAGCTTCCAGCGCTTCGCGGAAAAACCGCGGCGTGTGGTGGAACGGCGAGATCAACTTAATTTCAGAGTAGTGGATCATCGCAGGCTCAATTTCCACGCGCGTGCCTGAAGGCAGCCCGCTAAAGAAATTCACAACACCGCCGCGCCGTACCATCGCTAGCGCCTGCTGCCACGTCGCGGGATTACCGGCCGCTTCGACGACTGAATCCGGTCCACGCTGATCTTCAGTCAAAGCTTTCACAGCAGCAGCAACATCGGGCGTTTCCATAACGTTAATCGTGGCGATCGCACCAAGCCGCCGAGCCACATCCAGTGGGGCCGAACGCCGCGCCAGAGCGATTACTCGCACTCCGCGCCGTGAGAGCATGCGCACGTAATTCAAACCGATCGGTCCGCAGCCAATGACCGCCGCGGTATCGCCGGTGCGCACTTCCATTTCGTGAATTCCGCGAAGCACGCAGGCGAGCGGCTCGGCAAGAGCTGCGCTCTGGTCGTCCACCGAGTGCGGCACTTCCAGCATGTTTTCAACGACGATGCGGCCGGGAATGCGCATGTACTCGGCGTAAGCGCCGTTATTGAACAGCAAATCGTCGCAAAGATTTTCCTGCCCGCGGCGGCAGTGGTAGCAGCGCATGCAAGGCGCGGAATTTGCAGCAATCACGCGCGTGCCAATTCGCCAACGCGAATCCACGCGTTTGCCCACAGCCACGATTTCGCCAACCAGCTCGTGCCCAAAGACGGCGGGCGGCTGAATCATCCTGGCGTGATAGCCGCGCTTCCAAACTTTCAGGTCAGTTCCGTCAGTAAGCGCCAGGCGGACGCGCACAAGAACCTCGTCAGCCGCCAGCGCGGGGACGTCGATCATTTCGATCCGGAGATCTTCGCTGCCATAAAGCACGGCCGCAGTCATCTTCGACGGCACCGTTACCTGGATTGCAGCTACTTTCACTTCTTCGCCTGCTTCCGTTTTTTTCGAGGCCGTCGTTCTTATGCTCATGCGTGTGTGATTAAGATCTTGAGTGATTCGGCCGTGGGCTTCGCGGCGAGTTCCAAGCCCTCTTGGATTCTAGCCAGCGGAAAGCGGTGCGTCACAATATCCATGATTGGCAGTTTCTTCCCCAGCACCAGTTCCGCTGCTGAATCTTGGATGTCCACCGCGGCACTATAGCTGCCTAGTATTTCTTTTTCGTCGATTCCCACCGCTGCGGCCGGAAACTCAATTTTCGTTACCGGATCATTTGCGGCAAAGAGCAGCACTCGTCCTCCGGGTCTGGCAGCTGCCAGGGCATCCACCACCACCGCCGGATGCGCTACCGCCACCAAGACCGCATCGGCGCCTCGACCCTCAGTCCGGGCCTTCACGTGTTCCACCAGCTTACCATCAGTCGGGTCAAAGGACTCCAGCGCTCCCAGTGTCAGACTCTTGGCGCGGCGAACGGCCATAGGGTCGCTGGTGTACATTTTTGTATTTTGCAGGTTGGCTACCATCAAAAGTTGGAGGCCGATAGGGCCGCATCCAGCGACCAACACGGTCTCGCCCGCGGTTATGCGCGCCTTTTGCACGGCTTTCACAATGGTGTTGATAGGCTCGATGAAGGTGGCTTCTTCGAAGCTCACATTGTCGGGCAGCGCTACGATTCCGCGTTCCGCTACCCAAGGCATGGCTTTTACGTATTCGGCGAAGCCACCGCCATTGGGGGTGAATCCGCCTGTCAAACCGGTTGTCTTGTACTGTTTGCACTGCGAGAAGAGGCGGCGGTCACAGTAGAAGCATGTTCCGCAGGGAACGTGGTGAAAACTCATCACCCGGTCACCTAGCTTCCATTTCGTAACGCCGCGCCCCACCGCGACCACTGTGCCTGCCAGTTCATGTCCCAGGATTTGCGGCGCTGGCACATAGGCGTGAAATATTTTCTTAATATCCGTGCCGCAGACGCCGCAAGCGGCAACTTTGATCAGGACTTCGCCATCGCCAATTTCGGGGACCGGTACTTCCTCAACGCGAACTATTCCCTTTTCGCGGTACACGCCCGCGCGCATGATCTTGGGAATCGGCCCCAAGGCGCTTACAGAGCCCGCGATCGCTCCAAGTACGCTCATAACGTAACAACTTTCTCCCGGACAACAGCAAGTGCTGCAATAAAATCATCCAAGAAACGAACAAGCCCCTGTGCGGCTTGGTTGCTTTGCCGTCCAAATCGCACGAGACTTGGCAATTTGCTGGGCCGCCTAACAATTGCGTCCACTAAGCTCATCGGCTTTATCGCACCTTGCGGAGTCAAACATCTGTCGAAATCAATGGGAAGATCTTCGTCAGCCGCATCGCTAACCGCGCGAATCGTTAAGACGGGAACGGCGGCCGCCGCAAAATGAGACATGATGATTGCCGATTCCATGTCAACCGCTTCCCCAAAAAACGAGAGGCGAGCTTTTTCCTCGGCGGTCGGAACGATTCGGTCCACGGTAATTAGCGTTTCTATGAATAGCGCCCCTTGCTGGATAGCTCGCTCGCGGAACGCTGAATCGGAATTCGCGTTCGCATCGTTCCGGAGAGTTCGCGCCTTCAGCGGCACAATCAAATCCCCAGGCCTCAGTCCTTCTTTTAGGGCACCGGAAAGTCCAGACGAAATTACCAGATCAGGCTTTCCATCTTGTAGAAATGGATTCCGGGCCAAGGTTTCCATACACGCTGTATTGCCGATGCCAGTCAGCAAGATCTCCACATTATTATTTTCACCTATTGTGGTCCTAAATGCCGAAAGGCCTCGCGAGCTCGAACTATTCACGATGCTTTTCTTGAACTTGCGCAGCTTTCGCCAGGGGGCGAATTCGGCTTCGACGGCGAATGTGACGAGGACGCGCATTTCTATCAGACTGAGATGCCGGACGAGGGCCTAGCGCTACAAAGTCAACCACACCGGCCTGAAGACCGGCCACTACAAAACCCTAGGCGGCGGCGCGAGCCATGCGTTTGGCGCGGCTCTTCGCGATGTAGCCGTTGGCTTCGTACCAGCGAACGGCCCGTTCCAGCGCGGCGGTGACCGAGCCTGCCTTGAAACCTAATTCGCGTGGGGCGCGTGAGCTATCCACAAACATCATGTGCCGCGCGATCTTTACGCCTTCAATTGGGATACCCGGCTCGCGTCCGACCAGGCGCGAAAGCACGGTGTTCGCATAGGCTACACCGAGCGCTAGCCCATGTGGGATTTTCAAGCTCGGCGCGCGCAGCCCGGTTATCTTCGCCAGAATATCCAGCATTGCTTTGAGCGTCAGATTCTCGCCGCCCAGCAAGTAGCGCTCGCCGACTTTTCCTTTTTCGGCGATCAGCAGGTGGCCGGCGGCGCACTCTTCCACGCCCACGAAATTCAATCCAGTCTCCACGTAACCCGGGAGCTTGCCGTTCAGAAAATCAAGGACGATCTTTCCCGTCGGCGTCGGCTTCCAATCCCACGGGCCGACCGGCGTCGTCGGCATAGCTACAATCGCTGGCAATCCTTTTTTAGCAGCTTCCAGTACTTCCTTCTCCGCCATCCATTTCGAACGTTTGTAATGGCCAACCATTTCTTCGAGCTTGGCGTCCGTAGATTCATTGGGAAACTGCGGCCGGTCCACTGCGATGGTCGCCACCGTACTGGTGTAGATCAACTGTTCAACGCCTGCGCGCTTTGCGGCATCCAACAAATTCTTGGTTCCGCCGACGTTCGAATCGTAAATTTCCTGCGAACGCCGGGCCCACAAGCGGTAATCCGCCGCAACGTGGAATACGCGTTTCACGCCTCTCATCGCGCGATCGAGTGAAGCAGGGTCGCGCAAATCCCCGGTCACATATTCGAGCGACAAATCCGCAATCGCGCGATTCGTGCTGGAGGCGCGCAGCAGCACGCGCACTTCGTCACCACGCGCCACGAGTTGCCGAGTGACGTGGCTACCCAAAAAGCCGGCCGCGCCTGTAACCAGCGTGGTCATGCGACTCTCACTCCTTCTTCATTCGCATGCGATTTCTGTTCGAGGAGGAGAGAAGTTTCGCCGCCACTTCGCGCCACGTGCCGATTGCCACTAACTATGGGCTCAATGAGCTGAGAAAAAGACTCCCACCACTTACTCCCAATCATCTTTCGCGCTTCCTCTATTTTTCGGATCAAGGCTTCGGCGCTCGGACTCGAAGTTTGAGCTTCGCCACCCGCTGGAGAAATCACAATGCCTTCCACATCCAGACAACGCGCCAAACTTAACAACTCTGCTGTCTCGTTCAGATTGGTTTCGGCTGTGACGTGCACGCAAAGGCAAATCGAAAAACCTGAAAGCCTCGCGGCGCGGATGCCCTCGATGGCAAGTTCCGAGGCGCTCGTTTCAACTACGCCAGACGCGCGAGGGACACCGGAATCCATTCGAACAGTCAGAAAAAGTCGCGACTCGGGCTGAAATTCATGAATGCGGCGGCGAAGAGCAGTTCCATCCGTTTCAAGGAATACAAAGTGGCCGCTCTGCGTGATGGCGCGAACCAGGTGCGCAATCCCAGGATGTTGCAGGGGCTCGCTTCCGCCGATCCAGACGACCGGCGAGCCACTATCAGTAATTTCGCGAATCTTTTCGTGTGATATGGGATGGCTGGAATCGGAAAGCAGGATTTCTGCTGAATCGACAAATTGGACCGGGCGAGTAATACGCCCCAGGCGCAACCTCTGCGCAATCCGGGCTTTCATCAGCTCCGCGGTAAGCCGCAGGGGGAGCGGCATCATGCGCTCTAAAACCCGCTGCGCAGCCGGAATTCGCTGGGCTGGAACTTCAGCGCGACGTACTCATTCTCGCCGCGCGCCTGATTGGAATAGCGCGACAGGGCGTACACCGGAAAGGAATTCCGGTAAAGGTGGTACTTCAAATAAAACACTCCAGGAAATCCCGTGCCGGTAAAGTCCGCCTCGCTCCACGAGCCGTCCTCATTCTGCCCGTGCACCAGATAAGAAACCGCTTTTTCGACGGCCGGATCGTTTACATTTGTTCCTGCCAGCAAACCAATCAATCCCCAAGCAGTCTGCGAAGGTGTGCTCGGTCCTTGGCCCTTCGTCGAAGGCGACTCGTAGCTCGCAAGCGATTCGCCGAAACTTCCGTCAGCCTTTTGCACCGTACGCAGCCAAATCACCGCGCGCTGGCAATATTCCTGAGTGGTCAGCGAAACCGTTTCGAGCGCTCGCAGCACGCCACTCGTTCCATAAACGTAGTTGACGCCCCAGCGCCCGAACCATGATCCATCGTCCGATTGATCCTTCAGCAAAAACTTCACGGCGCGCTGAATGGTCGGGTGTTCGGCCGGCCAGCCAAACCTACCGAGGCATTCGACGACTCGCGCCGTGACGTCAGCCGTCGCAGGATCGATCATCGCATTGTGATCCGCAAAAGGAATGTTGCACAGGAACCCGCGGTCATTGTCGCGGTCAAACGCGCCCCAGCCGCCGTCGCGATTCTGCATACTCAGCAACCACTGAATGCCGCGGCGAATGGCGGCTTCCATGCGCTTCTCGTCAGGATATTTCACGCGCTGCAACGCCATCAGCACAAACGCTGTGTCATCCACGTCTGGATAGAAATCATTGCGGAATTCAAAAGCCCAGCCGCCCGGCTCGGCGTCTTTATTCTTCACTTGCCAATCGCCCGGCCCAAGCACCTGCTTTGAAAGCATCCAGTCCGCCGCTTTCACCAGCGCGGGATGATCCGCAGGCAAACCCGCTTCTTCCAGCGCCACCATGGCGATACACGTATCCCAAACCGGCGAAACGCACGGTTGCATGCGAATGGTGTCGCCTTCTTCGATTTCAAACCGCGAAAATTCCTTGATTTCGCGCCACGTCAGCGGATCATCCGGGCCATGTCCCAGCGCCATCAGCGCGAAAATCGAATTCATCATGGCCGGATAAATCGCCGCGAGACCCTCGGTGCGCTCAATGTGATTCAGCATCCAGGTCTTTGCTTCGCGCAGCGCGCGCTGCCGCAGCGGCTTCCACGGCAATTTCTCGTAAAGCTTGAACCCACGATCCAGCGCCAGGAAAACATTCTTCCAGGAAATAACCTGCTCGCTCCAATCAAACGCCGCCGTCTTGCGCGAAGGATCAGTGAACAATTCATCCACATGCGCGGTCGCGGGCAAGCGCCAATCGGGCCGCAGCGCGCACAGGATCGCCATTGGAATCACGATTCCGCGCGTCCAGGAAGACATTTCGTAAATATTGATGTAGCACCAGTTCGGCAGGAGCATCAGCTCCACGGGAATCGCTGGCACCAATTCCCATCCCACCGCGCCCACGAGCGCCAAGTAAAACCTCACGTAAGAGTTCGAGTGTTCCAGACCGCCGAGACGATGCACGGTCTCGCGCGCCTGCGCCATGTGGCGCGTGTCAGTCGCGTCACCGGCAAGCTTCAGCGCAAAATACGCCTTGCAGTTAGCATTCAGCTCCGAAGGTCCGCCGGGATAAATAGGCCAGCCGCCATCCGGCAGTTGCCGGCGGCGCACGTAATTCGCCAGCTTCGCAATGCGCTCCGGATCGGCCTTACCAAGAACATGTAAATAGTGAATGTAATCGGATTCGAGGGTAGTGTCCGCTTCGAGCTCGCCCTGCCAGTATCCCTCTTCGGCTTGGATAGAAAGGAGGTGGTTAGCGCCGCGCACGATAGTCTGTTCCAGGCGAGCGGCAAAGTCCTGTTCGCGCTGCGGAATTGGCGCTGGCGCGACGGAGACTTCTTCTCCCATCCTGGCGAATGAGGCCATCAGTGCTCCCCCAGAGCGAAAACTCAAATTGGCGGGTACAGTAAACCTGTACCCCGAACATTAGAATTAACTTAACTGCCGTGCTGTGTAGCACTTCCCCACTAAAAACAGCGCGGCGGTTAGACTTCGAGTAATACGAGTACTACTAAATTATCGCCGCCTTAGCCTCGACGGTCAACGGCTAAGATGCGCGAGAGACACTAATGTGTTGTAAATGGGGTGCGACGGAATCAACTCAATCGTCTTCGTACCAATTGAACTGAACAGGTTTGCCATCGAGGCGCCAACGTTCGGGAGTGGTGGTCTCGAGCCAGTCCAACGGGATTCCAGGCTTGCGCGTTTGCGAGACGCCGACGAGCGCAGCAGAGAGCGTAGGCATTTGACCCGGTTGCACAGCGTCTGGGTCCACGGAAACAAAGAGCGCCGTGCCGCTGCGGGTCACCAGATCAAGCCACTGCCGCGTGAGATTCCATGGAATCTCGCGCGTTAGCGGCACGCAATCTGCATCTGCCGCAAAGAACGCATTATGTTGTGGCAAGCGAAACGCCAGCGTGTTCACGCCCATCTTCCGCGTGCGCGGCCATTCCCGGCCACTGGTGTCGTCCCCGATTCGCTGTGCTTCCACCAGTCCAGCCGCCAGGTGGCCGATGGTATTGCATCCAATCAGTGCTGCACTTCCGGCGGCTTCACGGATCGCTCGATAGAGACTCGTGATGATTTCGGCATTCGTTTTCGTCTGGTCGTGGAAATGCCATCCCTCGTCGGTTAGAGCTGGGCCCATTTCAAATCCCCAGCGCCCGAAGAGGTCAAACGTCGAGAAATCATGCTTGATCAGTTCGTAACCCCATTCCTGAAGGATGCGCACGTTCTCCGACATGTACTCCAGCGCTTCCGGAATCGTGGGATCCATCACGATGAGCTCGCCTTGCGGACGGCCACCGGCCGGAGGGAGTCGCCACGACTCTGCTCTTTTTTCTACGGTAAGCGTTGGGCGAGTCCAAATGCCGGGGCGCACTCCTGCCACGCGCATTTTTGCTGCTAGGCCAGGCATGTCTGGATAGCCGGCGCTCGTCTGTCTCGCAGGACCCGCGCCGTCGCGCGCGGCGTGCCAGCCCATGTCAATCACGCAGAAGGGACGGTTCGAGACACTCGCAGGAACAAGTACCGCGAGCAGTTCAGCATCACGCAGGCTGGCCTTCGCGGAAGTATTGTTCCCATACATGTAGTACCAGTTGTTGCTGCCGTAGATGGGTTGCGAGGAAATTCGCGGATGCTCGCACATCGCCTGGCAAAAAGTAGTCGCCACGTCAAAACAAGATTCGCCTTGCTGACCATTTCGCGTGATGATCGTAGCGGCCTGCAAGCGCCTTCCACCGAGATGAACGCCTGAGCCGCCATTGCTGACGTCCAGCCAGAGAGTGACGCCCGCCGCATCCACCTGCCAGTAGCAAATTGCGGAAGCTCCGGTTTTGACTCCGCAAGCATGCGCAGCCGTGCCATCTGTAGCCAGAAAATACCAAGGCATCAAACGGTCGCCCGCTAGCCCGCGAAATTCCAGATCGCCGTATGATCGCTCCCAATGATCGCCCAGATAGCGCCAGCCCTCGGCGAATGCTCCATGCCAACGCAGACGGATCCGCTTTAAAGAAACCTTCGGTGCAGTAACAAAAATGGCAGCTTCGTTGCCGGATTTACCGGTTCGGAGTTCAGTGGCTACTTCGACGCCTTCCGCCTGCCAGTTATTTCCGGAGCGTTTGAGATTAATCTCTGCTGATTTGCCTTCGCCAAAAAGTGAAACTCGATCAGGAACTCGTAGCACATCGGGAAGAGACGCGGCGGGAACGGCCTCAGTAGACCTTCGACCGCGGAGGGCCGTGGTAGCTGCCGCAGCGGCGCCAAGTCCAAGCAGGAACGTACGACGCGCAGGTTTGTCAGTGCCGTCGGTGATACCCTTTTTCATGAGTCTTGCCGTTTGCCTCTCCGAGCAAATAGTGTGCTCAGATCGAAACGCCTGCCGGCATTTCCAAAGCACGCTGCACGAGCACGTGAAGTGGCTCTGGCAAAGGCTCGCCCTCTCGTTGTGTAACGGATGGTTTTTCCTTCAGCAAATGCGCCGGAAGTTTTAACCAAGCAGGCCCCGCTTCAGGCAAAGTGTCCGAATTCCCACGGAGCACCAGCGCATCCGCGCGGTCCAGAGCAGCGCGCGCAGAATCCTTGAAATCTTCTTTCGCCGGGTCCACCACAGAAAAGTACAAGCTGGGCTTTAGAAATTGCAGCAAAGAATTGCTCTCCACGATTAGCGTCGGCAACTCAATCTTGGCGTTCGCGAGCACTTCCTGCAGTGCAGACCTCAGCAGGGGCATGCCTTCGGCTAGAAATCCTTGCTTGGTCCGCAGCCAGAACGATCGTCGCGCCCCCGCCGCCAGAAAGCGCGCGCTGTCAGTTCCCGTATTCGCACGCGTCTCCCAGCCGATCGCGCATACATGTTCATTTGGCGCGCAATCGCAATTGTCCCCGTTTTGCGCACACACGCCGTGTCCGTACTGCGTGATCTTGCCGGCGATCCAATTCGTCCGTGGAAACGCGGCAATCACATCGCACACCAGTTGCGTCTTGCCAATGCTGCGTGTGTGCCCGCCAATGACGATCACTCGCCATCGCGGCACAAATTTTGGATCACTTGCTGCCAAGTCTTCCCTCGATTATTTTGATGCGCGCCGCCAATTCCGGGAGCCGCGCAAACCAGCCGTACATCTCTTTAAATTTCTCCAGCGAACGAGCCGGCGTTCCCCAAACGGTTTCTCCCTTACGAATGGTTTTCCCTCCGAGAACGCCGCTCTGCCCGCCAATCACCGCGCCGTCTTCGAGATTGCATCGCTCTCCAAACCCCGCCTGCCCGCCCACCACCACGTGCTTGCCAAAAACGCATGAGCCGGACAAACCGACTTGCGCCGCAATCACCGAGTGCGCCCCGATCTGACAGTTGTGGCCGATGTGTACGAGATTGTCCAGCTTCACGCCTTCCGCGATGCGCGTGTCGTCCAGCGAGCCGCGATCGATCGTCGTGTTCGCCCCGATCTCGACATCATCGCCAATTTCCACAATGCCCGCTTGCGGAAACTTCCAGTACTTCCCTCCGCCGGATGCGTATCCAAATCCGTCCGCACCAATCACCGCGCCCGAATGAATCTCCACGCGATGCCCCAAGCGTACGCCTCCATATAAAGTGGCGTGCGGATGAATTCTGCAATTCTCGCCGATCCAGCAGCCCGCGCCGACCACTGCATGCGCTCCAATCTGCGTGCCCGCGCCGACATGCGCATCTTCTCCAATCACCGCATATGGTCCGATGCCCACTCCCGCGGCAACGCGCGCGAGCGGCGCAACGACTGCCGTCGGATGAATCCCCGTCGCAATCGGCGCGCGTCCCAACAGCAACTCCGCTGCTTGTGCGAATGCTACCTTCGGTTGCGCGCTCCTCAAAACCGTTTTACCCGGCAGCGCGGCTCCTTCACCGGCGATCACGCATACTGCCGCTGAAGCAACGGCCCGCCCCGCATGCTTCGCTGCATCCACGTAAATCAAGTCACCTTTTCCGGCGCGCTCCGGCGCCGCAACTCCGGCAATTTCAACCGCGCCGTCGCCTTCCAACTTCGCGCCAATCGCTTCCGCTAATTCCTTCGCCGTTTGTCTCATCGTCAACCTCGCGAAAAATCGTATACCGGCGGCTCGCCCTCGGGCCTGGTATTCCACCGGCCGTGCACCCACACCCATTGCTCCGGATATTTCCGGATAATTTCCTCAATCACCTTCGCAAACCTTTGTGTATTCTCGAAAACATCGCGCTCCGTATCGCCCGTTCGAATCAACTCTACCGCCGGTTCGAAACACAACCGATATTTTCCGCTGTTTTCATCCCAAATCGCGTATCCCGGTACCACCGCCGCGTCCGTGTGCAACGCCACTCGCGCAATCCCGCTTGTCGTGCTGGCCGACTTCCCAAAAAAATCCACGAAGACTCCTTCATCTGGCATGGTGTTCTGGTCCGCCAGAATTCCGATTGTTCCCGCTTCCTTTAAAACTTTCAGCATCACGCGCGCCGATTCATTTTTGAAGATCGGCCGGTTCCCCGGCAAACACCGGTAACCATTCACCAACGCATCGATTCTCTTGTTGTCCAGCGGACGCGCCATATAGTGAAGCGGGTACCCATACAAAGCATGGGCAAAAGACGAAAGCTCCCAAGCCCCTATGTGTCCCGTCAAAACCAGTACACCTTTCCCGCGCCGCTGCCCTTCCAGGAAGTTTTCATGACCTTCAATCACAACAACCTGTTCGATGTTCTCCTTCGAATACTTCGGAAATCTTGCAAATTCCACGGCCATCCAGGCCAAATTCCGCAGCATTCCCTGAGTCACGGCCTCGCGTTGCGCGTCGCTCCAATCCGGAAACGCAATCCGAAGATTCACCTCCGCCGTCTTCCTCAATTTTGGCATCAGCGAGTAGAAAATCCGCACTACTCCCGTCGCAATGCTTCTCGCCACCGGCCGCGGCAATATGCCCAGCTTTTTCAATATCAACCATACCGCCGCGTATTCGAACCATTCCTTCATCGTTTGCCCGCTGCTGCGCGAACCAGCCTCCGCGCGACAGTATGCAAGAGGTCCACCGCTTGAAGATAGTAGTTCAATGTTAGACTCCACTTTCCGTGAGCGAACCAACCACTCCCCTCGCCGAAAACGAACTCGCCAGCACCGCAGCCAGAATCGGCTGGGTAATTCTGATCGTCGTAACGCTTTACGTCTGCTACTTCAGCCATCTCGGCGCCATCGGCTTCGTCGGGCCAGATGAGCCGCGTTACGCCTGGATTGCGCGCGACATGGCCGAGAGCGGCGACTGGGTCACCCCGCGCCTCTACGGAAAACCCTGGTTCGAAAAGCCTCCGCTTTTTTATTGGGGCGCGGCAGTAAGCTTCAAGCTCTTCGGAATCAGCGAAGCCGCCGCGCGTTTGCCTAGCGCCATCTCCGCGCTTCTCGCCACGCTCGCACTTGCTTGGCTCGCGCTCCGACTCTACGGTGCGGAAACCGCTCGCTGGCTACTGCTACTGCTTCCCACCACCGTCGGCATGATCGGTTTCTCCCACGCTGCGGCCACCGACATGCCCTTCAGCGGCATGCTCACCATCGCCATGGTTTGCGCCGCCGTCGTCCTCGGCTTAACGCGCGACGCAGAATCTCCCGTAATCCCGAAGACTCCCTGGCTCCCCTTGATCCTCTTCGGATTCTTTCTCGGCCTCGCCGTCCTCGCCAAAGGCCCCGCCGCCATCATCCTCTCCGGCGGCGCCGTTTTTTTCTGGGCGCTCTTCACCAAGCGCTGGCGAGACGCCTTCCGCCTCTTCCATCCCGCCGCCCTCGCCGCCTTCTGCCTCACCGCCCTCCCCTGGTACATCCTCTGCGCTCGCCGCAATCCGGACTTCTTCCGCATCTTCATCATCGAGCACAATTTCAAGCGCTACCTGACCCCTGAATTCCAGCACATCCAGCCGTTCTGGTATTACGGACCTATCCTCATGGCCGCATTCTTGCCATGGACTCTTGGATTTGTAGCTTGGTTTTCCAAAGGCGGCGGGGAGAAAGAAAAATTTGACTTCACGTTTGGACCGACAGTGTACATCCTTTGCTTCGGACTTTTCCCGCTGCTTTTCTTCACCATTTCACGGTCAAAACTCCCGGGCTACATACTACCTGCCGTGGCTCCTTTAGGTTGTTTGCTCGCCAGCCAAATCGCAGCTGTGTTGAGTAGGAACCAGCATCAAAGGCGCTTGATTTTCTTTCTTTTTGCATTTACTTCGCTGGGTTTGGCCGTCGCGGTTGAGCGATATGCCGCCTACCGGATCCTTGGGCAGGATATTCTCCCCGCACCATGGACAAGCGCAGTTTGGTTTCCTCTCCTCCTCTCTGGGGCCATTGCCATTCTCTTCGCAAGTGTTAGGCGAAACGTGGTGTCGATCTGCGTCGTGCAGATTGGCATTCTTCTGGCTATTTCTGGTCTATCCCGTGGCCTGATTTGGGTGGATCCCCAA
>JBGPDI010000083.1:0-21126 GCA_041482215.1 Candidatus Acidiferrum sp.
GATCGCCAAATGGGATGATTGCAGTCGTTTCGAATCCGCAAGCGCGCACCTATTTCCTGCGTGAGGGTGACCGTCTGTATGACGGCAGTGTGGAGAAGATTTCGATGGATGGTGTTTCCTTCCACGAAGAAGGCAAAGATGCCTTCGGAAAACCAGTGGAACGCCAAGTGAATAAGCGAATTTACTCCAGTCCAGGAGAAGCACAATGAAGACGAATTGGCCGGCCTTTCGGCATGGCTACCTGATGCTTGCAGGCATGGCGCTGGCAATTAGCCCAGTGCTGGCCCAAACGCAGGAGCCCCTTGGCGCGACGGCGAGTGCCGCGGTGATCTCGAGTGTCGCCATTACTCAAGCGCCACAACGCTCGGCAGTACGCGTGGAAGGCGAGGGACGGCTCGACGTGCACGCCGCCCGGATGCAAAACCCGGATCGTCTGGTGCTGGATTTTGCTGGCGCCCGGTTGGCCGTGCAGAAGACGGTCATCCCCGGAACGTCTGCTCCCGTGCGCGGAGTCCGCATTGGGCAATATCGCCCCGATGTCGCACGCGTGGTCATCGACCTTGTGACGGCAACGCCTTACCAGCTTTCGCGCGATGGCGAAGCGGTGGTCATCTCCTTCGAAGCACAGGCAACCACGCCCGCGGATTCGTCTTCGAGCATGACAACGCTGACTTCGTTGCAGAATGTGAAGACGCGGCCAGAGTTCAATTACAGTGCTGCGTCCCCGCGGTTGCTTGCGGCTCGTTCCACCAAGGATTTGCGGATTGCAGCTCCTCGTTTCGCTTTGCCCGGCGAACTGACCCAGCCCTCAATCGCATTGGCATCGTACAGCGGGGATAAGGACCCAGTTCGTCCGGACTCCGCAACGCAACAGGCAGCGTCTCAGCAAGCAGTGCAGCAGGCGACCACGGCGGCAACTACGATGGCAACATCGTCAGCGACGCAGGCAGCTCAGGCTCCGGCAGCAGCCGCTCCAGCAGGCAAATACACTGGTGAACCCATTTCCGTGAATTTGAAGGATGTGGACCTGAAGGATTTCTTCCGATTGATCCATGAAATCAGCGGACTGAACGTCGTGCTGGATCCCGCGGTCAAGGGTACCCTCACGATCGTCCTCGATGAAGTGCCATGGGATCAAGCGCTCGACATCGTCATGCAGAACAACAGCCTGGACAAACAGCTGAACGGCAACGTTCTGCGCATCGCGACACGCTCGACTCTCAAGAACGAAGCCGAATCGCAACGCGATTTGGAGAGGGCGCAAGCCGAAGCAACCGCTCCGATCACCGTGCCCCGCGTGCTCAGTTATGCGAAAGCGTCCACGATGGCGCCCATCCTGAAGAAGTTCCTCAGCTCCCGCGGCGATATTTTGTTCGATGACCGTTCGAACCAGCTGATCATTCGAGACATTCCGTCGGTCATTCCCAACCTGGATAACCTGATCCGCAATCTCGACCGCAAGTCGCAGCAGGTGGAAATCGAAGCGCGCGTTGTTTCCGCGTCTCGTTCGTTCGCCCAGGACATCGGCACTCAGCTCGGTTTTGCAGGCCAGACCACGGGAGGCCGTTCTGTATTTGGCGGCACGCCTCAAGTCGGAGCCAGCGGACAGAACCCGCCCACAACTCTGAACCCGCCGCTAATCAGCACGGGGACTCAGACGACCGGCAACGGTATTCAGAACGGGCTTCCGCTCAACACCAATTTCCCGGCGGGCGCGCCCACCAGCGGCTTTGGTTTCTCACACCGCTCGGCAAACTTTGCCATCGACTTCCTCATCACCGCAGCGGAAGCCAAGGGCGTTGGCAAATTGCTCTCCAAGCCTAAATTGATGACGCAGAACAACGAAAAGGCGACCATCAAGCAGGGCACCAAGATTCCGATTCAGACGACCATCAATAACACCATCTCAGTCCAGTTCATTGATGCCGTGCTGAAATTGGAGGTCACTCCGCAAATCACTGCCGAGGGCACGGTGTTCATGGACGTGCTCGTCGAAAATACGCAGATTGATACCGGTATTCCACGGGTGCAGGGA
This sequence comes from Candidatus Acidiferrum sp., assembly GCA_041482215.1. Lineage (GTDB taxonomy): Bacteria > Acidobacteriota > Terriglobia > Acidiferrales > UBA7541 > Acidiferrum. The sequence goes on from JBGPDI010000083.1 coordinate 2,036, forward strand.
ATTCCTGCTCTCGATACGGAAGCCGCGGAAACCAAGGTGACAGTGGCTGACGGCGGTACCGTGGTCATTGGCGGCATCATCGTGACTTCGCAGCGCGTTGATATTCAGCAGGTACCCATCGTTGGCAGCTTGCCCCTGATCGGGAACCTCTTCAAGCGCACCAGCACTACTACACAGTCGCAGGAACTGCTGTTCTTCCTGACCCCGCGGATTATCCCCGGGTAATTCAGGATAAACACTTTCAAATAAGGGCCGAAACGAGGAGACTCTGGTCTCCTCGTTTTATTTATGAAAACAAATTTTCATCTTCGCCGCCGCACGCTCATCGCCAAGCTGTCGGAAGCAAAAATTGCGGCACTTCTGATCACCAGCCCAGCCAACTGGTATTACTTGACGGGGTTTACAGGGGAGTCCGGCGCCTTGGTCGTTTCAAGGAAGGGAGCCAGCCTGATCACCGACGGCCGATTCATGGTGCAAAGCGCTGCAGAGACAGCGGGCGTCCGAATCATCCAGCAGAAAGGCTCCCCGTTCGAATCGGTTGGCCAATTCTTGAAGAGTTCTTCGCTTTCGCGCGTCGGATTCGATCCCACCCAGATCACCGTTGGGCAGCTTCACAGCCTACGAAGAGCGTCCGGTGCGCGGGTACGCTGGGTTCCATCGGCGGGCAGGGTCGAAGAGCTGCGGATGCGCAAGGATGCTCCAGAACTGGCGCAAATGCGCCGGGCGGCCAATCTAGCCGACGATGTGGTTCAGCACGCGATTAGCCTGCTGAAGCCCGGCATTCGAGAATTTGAAGTAGGCGCGGAGATCGAATACCAGATGCGAAAACAGGGGGCGTCCGGCCCAGCGTTCGAAACCATCGTGGCTTTTGGAGAACGGGCCGCGCTGCCTCATGCCCGCCCCACAGCCAAGAGACTGAGGAAAAATGAGTTGGTCGTGCTGGACCTGGGTGTTATACTCGGCCACTACTGCAGCGACATTACCCGCACAGTGTATGTGGGGCGGGCTCCAAAACGCATTCGTACCTGGTATCAAGCAGTTTTGGAGGCCCAGCACGCGGCAATCGCCGCTGCAAAGTCCGGTGCGGCCTGTGGGGACGTAGATGGAGCGGCGAGGCAAGTCCTGACAAATTACCGCCTGGACCACCTTTTCATCCACAGCACAGGGCACGGCTTGGGGCTCGAAGTTCACGAAGATCCCCGGGTGGCGCGTGGACAGAAGCGGCGCCTGGAGCCCGGGAACGTCATCACGGTTGAACCGGGAGTATATTCGGCGGGTATCGGTGGCATTCGCATCGAAGATGATGTTGCCGTGCACGCTGACCGTACGGAAGTATTGACCCGCGCACCGCGGGATCTCATTGAGCTCTAGAGCAGGCATGAAACGCAAAAAGCCTACGAAGTCCAGTCCGTCGTTCGCTAATCCTGAAATTCAACACATCGAACAGCTCCTGCAGTTCATGAGCGAGCACAACCTTGAGGAATTTGAGTATTCCAACGGTGGGCTGCACATTCGGCTCCGTAAGCCCTCCTCGGGAGTAGTCGTTGCCGCTCCGCGCAGCGTCTCCGCGCCCGAAATCATAGTTTCCGCGTTGGCTGGCGCTCCCCAGGCCTCATCAGGGGCAGCTCCTGCAGTGGAAGCTCGTTCCTCTGAAGATCTCCACCTGGTCAAGTCCCCCATCGTCGGAACGTTTTATGAAGCTCCCAGTCCCGGCTCCGAGCCTTTCGTGAAGGTGGGAACATCCGTCGAAACGGGCAAAGTCCTCTGCGTCGTCGAAGCCATGAAGCTCATGAACGAGATCGAATCGGAGGTTTCCGGCGAAATCGTGCGCATCTTCGTTGAAAACGGACAGCCGGTCGAATACGGGCAGCCGCTCTTTGGCATCCGGCCGAGCCGGAAGAAGTAGCCGGCGCGCCAGGCCATGTTCCAGAAAATCCTAGTCGCCAATCGCGGGGAAATCGCCCTTCGGGTCATTTGCGCCTGTAAGGAACTGGGGATTTCGACGGTCGCAGTCTACTCCGAAGCCGATCGCAACTCCCTCCATGTCCGATTCGCCGACGAAGCTGTCTGCATCGGGCCGGCGCGCAGTAGCGAGAGCTACCTGAACATTCCACAGGTGATCAGCGCTGCCGAAATCACAAATGTGGACGCCATTCATCCGGGCTACGGTTTCCTCTCGGAAAACGCCAACTTCGCCAAAGTCTGCGAAGCTTCGGAAATCACTTTCATAGGCCCGCGCCCTGAAGTCATCGAAATGATGGGAGAGAAAGATCGTGCGCGCCGCGAAGTGAAGACCGCGGGTCTGCCCACCATTCCCGGAAGCGATGGCGTGATCGAAGGTGAAGAGCAGCTCGCCAAAGAAGCCGCGCACATTGGCTATCCGCTGATTATCAAAGCTTCGGCAGGCGGCGGGGGCAGGGGCATGCGCGTGGTGCGCAACCAGACCGAACTTCTGACTGCCTATCAGACCGCCCGCAGCGAAGCTCAGCAAGCTTTTGGCACGCCGGACGTCTACGCGGAAAAATTTCTCGAGCATCCGCGTCACATCGAGTTCCAGGTCCTGGGCGACCAGCACGGCAAAGTAATTCACCTGGGCGAACGCGAATGCAGCGTCCAGCGCCGCCATCAGAAGTTGGTGGAGGAATCGCCTTCCCCGGTGCTTGACGCCAAGCGGCGGAAAGATCTGGGCGCGAAAGTGGTCAAAGCGCTTACAGATATCGGCTACACCAACGCCGGCACCGTCGAATTCCTGATGGACCAAGACGGTTCGCTGTACTTCATTGAGATGAACACGCGCATTCAGGTCGAACATCCCGTTACGGAACTGGTCACAGGAGTGGATCTAATCAAGGCGCAAGTACGTATTGCCGCTGGCGAAAAGATGGAAGACGCCACCGGCGAGATTCACCATTCCGGGCACGCCATCGAATGCCGCATCAACGCCGAAGATCCCGCAACTTTTGTTCCTTCTGCCGGACGTATCACCACGTTTCAGGCGCCGGGCGGCACAGGCGTACGCGTGGATTCCGCCGCTTATGCCGACGCCGTCATTCCTCCGTACTACGATTCGCTGATCGCCAAGCTGATCGTCAAGGGCCGTGACCGTGCTGAGGCCATCGGACGCATGAAGCGTGCCCTCGAAATGTTCGTTATCGAAGGCATTAAGACCTCCATCCCGCTGCACCGCCGGATTCTGGCCGATCCGGAGTTCGCGGCAGGCAAGTTTGATACCCACTTCATCGAAAGACTGCTCGGAACGAACGGAAAATAACCGTTGAACCGCCTTGTTCTACCGCGGCTGTATGTGATATTAGACGCAGCATTGGTTACCATTCCCGAAATAGAGTGCGCTCAAAAACTTGTGGATGCCGGTGTCCGGTTGATGCAGTACCGGAACAAACAGGCGTCGGCGCGCGAATTGTTTGAACGTTCGAAACAGCTCGTTTCGCTGGTGGTTCCCCAGGGTGTCACGTTTGTGGTGAATGACCGGGTGGATGTCGCCTGCACTGCGGGAGCGAGCGGCGTTCATGTGGGCCAAGAGGACTTGGGAGTGGAAGCAACGCGCGCGGTGATTGGGCCTGAGAACATTTTGGGTGTGTCCACGCACAATCTCGTGCAATTTGAACATGCTGCGGGCACTTCGGCAGACTATATTGCCGTTGGGCCGGTATTTTCCACTTCCACGAAGGCCAACCCCGATCCGGTGGTGGGAATCGAATTTATTCGAATGTGTCGATCGCTCACTAACAAGCCGATTGTGGCTATCGGTGGCATCACGTTGGAACGAGCTGCTGAAGTCGTTCAAGCGGGCGCGGATTCTGTCGCCGTGATCAGTGATATTCTCCTGGCGCCTGATCCGGGGCAGCGGGCACGCCAATACATCGAACTCCTGGAAGCTGCGAACCATGCGGCTGCCGTCTGAGGCGCATTCGAATGGCCGACACCACGCAAGCACTCCCACAAAGCAACGCGAAGAACGAGCCGGGCTTTGTGCGCGCCATTGGATTGTTCGATGGCACGATGATCGTTGTCGGCTCGATGATCGGGTCTGGCATATTTATTGTCGCTGCCGATATTTCGCGCCAAACGGGTTCTGCTGGTGGGTTGCTGCTCACTTGGATCTTTACCGGTCTGCTGACCATTTCCGCGGCGCTGTCCTATGGCGAACTGGCGGCGCTATATCCGCACGCAGGCGGTCAATACGTTTATTTAAGAGAAGCGTATTCGCCGCTCTGGGGATTTCTGTACGGATGGACTCTCTTTCTGGTAATTCAGACCGGAACCATCGCCGCGGTTGCCGTGGGATTCGCACGCTATCTGGGAGTCTTAGTTCCATCCATTTCGCCCAATACGTGGATTGTTCACCCCATCGCGCTTGGTTCGAAATACGCGATCAGTCTTTCGATTCAGCAATTGGTCGGCGTGCTGATGATCTTGTTCCTCACGTTCATCAACACGCTTGGCGTGCGGCTTGGCAAACTGATTCAGAATGTTTTCACGAGCGCGAAGACGCTGTCGCTTTTGGGATTGATCCTGCTGGGAATTTTTGTCGGGCGAAATGCGGGAGCCCTCAGTGAGAATTTTGGCCACTTCTGGACTATTCGCAACGCTCAGCCCATCGAGCCCGGCGCTAATTTCCTCAGAAGTTTTGTGCCGACGATTACGGCTGCCAGCGGCGCGTTCGGCTTGCTTGTCGCCTATGGAGTCGCCCAAGTCGGTTCGCTGTTTTCCTCGGATGCCTGGAACAATATCGGTTTCACGGCCGCGGAAGTAAAAAATCCGAAACGCGATGTAGCGCTTTCTATGGCGTTCGGAACGATCATCGTTATCACGCTGTATTGCCTGGCGAATGTGGCTTATCTGTGCACTCTACCGCTGGTGCAAATCCAGACCGCTCCCGATGATCGCGTAGCCAGCGCGGCTTTGAACGCTATCTTCGGTCCCACCGGCGCGATGATTATGGCCGTGGCAATCATTATTTCCACCTTTGGCTGCAACAATGGATTGATTCTCGCGGGCGCACGCGTTTCCTACGCCATGGCCAAAGACGGGCTGTTTTTCAAATCCACGGGTGCTCTTAACAAGAATGGCGTTCCTGGCTCCGCGCTGATGTTCCAAGGGGTTTGGATCACCATACTGATTCTGCTGCGCACGCGGAAAGTCGATGCCGCGGGGGCGGTGACTTACGGCAATCTCTACAGCGATCTCCTCAACTACGTTGTCTTTGCCGCGTTGCTTTTCTATGTGCTGACGATAATCGGGATTTTTGTGCTGCGAGCAAAGCGGCCGGACGCCGAGCGGCCGTATCGTGCATTCGGCTACCCAATTGTGCCGATACTCTACATTTTGGCGGCAGCTGCCGTCATGTTTGTGTTGCTGCTCTACCAGACCCAGACCGCGGGCGTGGGATTAGCGATTGTGCTTCTCGGATTGCCGGTCTATTGGCTATGGCGATGGTGGTCGCGGCGTGGCACTCCAGTTGCGCGCACGGAATAACTGAATTTTCTTGTAGGGGCGCAGCATGCTGCGCCCCTACAATGCTTCAAGCCAAATTGGACGTACCCGGAAAATGAGTAAGCCGGGGAATTTCCCCAAAGGAGGAGTTGCATGGGCAACCCCTTGTTCGCCAGAAAACCGATGAGCATGTTGCTCGCGGAATCGCAGGAGGAAGGCGGCCACAGCCTGAAGCGCACGCTAGGGCCGTTTCAACTGACGGCCTTGGGTGTCGGCGCCATCATCGGCGCGGGCATCTTTGTGCTCTCCGGATTGGGCGCGCATTACGCGGGTCCGGGCCTGATGCTCTCCTTCGTTCTTTCCGGGCTAGGCTGCGCGTTTGCTGGTCTCTGCTACGCCGAGTTCGCCGCGATGATTCCGCTCGCAGGCAGCGCCTATACGTACGCCTACGCCACCCTGGGCGAACTCTTCGCCTGGATTATCGGCTGGGATCTAACATTGGAATACGCTATGGGGGCGAGCACGGTCTCTTCGGGTTGGTCGAATCACTTTATCGAGTTGCTGAATATTTTCCATATCAAGATGCCGCTGTGGTTGGCGTATGACCACTGGACGGGGTTGAGTACTGCCACGAAGATAGTTGCGCGCCAGATGGCACAGGCTTCCGATGCCGCTCTTCAGCCAGGCACGCAAGCCTTCCTCGACAAAGTAGATGCCATCGTCAAGGCGCAGTCGCCGGAATTGGTTCAGCAAGCTCACACGATGCTTAATGCGCCCACACTTTTCGGGTCGGAGATCGGTTTTAACCTTCCCGCCTTTGTGATCGCGCTAGTCATCACCGCAATCCTGGTCATCGGCATCAAGGAGAGTGCGAGATTTAATGCGACGATTGTGACCATCAAGGTGGCCGTCGTTCTTTTTGTGATCGGCCTGGGCATCCATTACGTCAATTTTTCGAATTGGGGACACGACTGGGCCTCTTTCGCTCCGATGGGTTTCTCGGGTGTCGGGGCGGGCGCCGCGTACATCTTTTTTGCTTACATCGGTTTTGACGCCGTTTCCACTACTGCCCAGGAAGCCAAGAATCCTCAGCGCGATTTACCCATAGGCATTATCGTGTCGTTGGTGATTTGCACCATCTTGTACATCGCCGTGGCCGGTGTGCTGACCGGGATGGTTCACTGGCAGGACGTCAATATCGAAGCGCCCATCGCGCGGGCATTTCTGGACCGCGGACTTTCCACCGCGTCACACATTATTACCGTTGGCGCCCTGGCAGGGCTCACGAGTGTGATGCTGGTCATGTTGCTCGGGCAGACCCGCGTGCTGTACGCAATGGCGAATGATGGGTTGCTGCCGAAGAAGTTCTTTGCTGCGGTGCACCCCCAATTCCGGACTCCTTACAAGAACACCATGCTTGTGGGACTGCTCGCGGCCATCGTCGGCAGCGTGACCCCCATTGATGACATTGGGCGAATGGTGAACATTGGCACGCTTCTTGCCTTCGTTATTGTTTGCATCGCCGTCATGATTCTGCGCAAAACGAATCCTGGCCAGGCTCGGCCGTTCCGTACCCCCTGGGTTCCGGCCATCCCGATTCTCGGCATCCTCTTCAACGGCTATATGATGTACAAACTCGGCTGGGTCAACTGGGCCCGGTTATTCATTTGGCTGGCGATCGGCCTGGTCATTTATTTCTCTTACAGCCGTCACCACAGCCGCGTCAGCAAAGAGCAATCACAGTAAAGCTCACATTTCGCGGGCCGGGCCTCCAGACGCCTGGCCTGTCCTCCGATTCTCAATCGCTTACGCTGCATTCGTTACGCCAATTCAGGTAAAGTATTGTTTCCGTTGACGGCACGATGACACCTTTCCGCGCGAACCTCAAAGAAGTCTGGAGCCGCCTGTCCTGGCTCGATCTCGTTTCCACGGCCGTCGTAGCCGGAGGACTTTTCGCTGCCATCATGGGATTGAGCGGCAGCCTCTCCAACTTTTTGAAATATCTGGCGGTTCTTGCGGGCATCTACTTGTTGGTCCGGCTGATTGGCTGGTGGAGAAGCCGCCTCCTTTGGAGTCTGCGCAATCGTCTGATCGTTGCGTATTTGTTCATCGCCTTCGTTCCCATTCTGCTGACCGTGACGCTCGTCTTTCTGGCGGGCCGAATTCTGTATTCCCAGTTGGGCGCGTACCTCTTACACGAGGACATTCAGCAACGTATAGAAATGATCTCGGACATCTCCGAGCACATCGCCATCGCCCATCAAACGCTCCCCGCCCGTGTTACGGAAAGTGAATCGGAGAGCATCTTAGCGGCGCAATCTCATGCCGTGCACGATCAGGAACTCCCAGGACTCACGATCAGTTTCTCCAGCGATACGTCGCTCCTCCGCAAGGTAGCTCCGGGTGGCAAGAAATCGTTCGCGGGGCTTCTGCATCAGGGCGATGTGCTTTCACTGACGAGTCTCCGGGCCATTCCCGATCGCAGCGGCGAGCGTGTAGTGATGCTGCGTGTGCCGGTCACCTCTGAGTTTTTGAGCACCGTGGCGCCCGATCTCGGTGCCATCCAGCTGAACCTGATGGAAAAATACGGGGGCGGCGTTCAAAAGGATGCCATCTACTCTTCCGGGAAAAACCAATACAAAGTGGCGGGTCGCATCGTGGCGCGCAATCGCACGTTGCAAGAGCCTCTGTTTTGGATCGATACTCCCGTAAACGTCGTCTCCAGCTTTGATTCGGTTTACGTCGCCAAGGACGGCCAAGTGGACATGTCACGGCCCGTCCTGGCGGTATTCAACGCGCGGCCATTGCGATTGAGCCGTAGGATCTTCGCGACCCTCGGAGAGTTGCGCGAGTCTTATCTCTTGCTTCTCATTGTGGTCGGAGTGGTTTTCCTGCTCATTGAAACTGCCGCGCTAGCCACAGGAATTGTGCTCACGCGGCGAATCACCAGGGCTGTCGCCGATCTTTATCGCGGCACGCAATATGTGCAAGCGATGGATTTCTCTTACCGCGTTCAAATCGAAAAGCGTGATCAACTCGGTGAGCTCGGCGAATCGTTCAATCGCATGACCGGTTCCATTGCCGACTTGGTCGAGGAAGAAAACAAGCGTCGCAAGCTCGAGAATGAAATCTCGATTGCGCGCGAAGTGCAGAACCAGTTGTTCCCAAGCACGTTGCCGTCGGTACCGGGGGTCGAGATTGAAGCCATCTGCAAAGCCGCGCGCTCCGTCAGCGGCGACTACTATGATTTTATTCAGCTCAGCCCAACTCACATCGCCATCGCCATTGCGGATATTTCGGGGAAGGGAATTTCCGCCGCTCTCCTGATGGCTAGCTTGCAAGCCGCTCTGCGCAGCCAGATGCTTGCGGATGGCAGCGAACGCTTGAGTATGGTCGAGCTCGTATCTCGGCTAAACAAACATCTGGTGCGCAACACTGGCGACGACCGCTTCGCAACCTTCTTCATCGCGGTTTACGATAGCGCCACACGCACCTTGCGATACACAAATGCGGGGCACCTCCCCGCATTTTTGATCTGTCACGGCAAGTCGCAGCAGCTCGATAAAGGCGGCATGGTGCTCGGTGTCGTCGAAGACTACGCCTACGAAGAAGGAACGCTGACCGTTGCGCCCGATTCCTTGCTGATTGGTTACAGTGACGGTCTAATCGAGCCCGAAAATGTTTACGGTGAAGAATTTGGCATTCGCCGGTTGGAGGAAGCCGCGATTCGGGTACAGACTTCCACCCCGATCATGGTTGCCGAGTCTCTCATGGCCGCGGCCGAAGAATGGGCCGGGACGCCCGAACAGGCAGATGACATGACCGTGATCGTCGCGCGGCTGCGGTAGTAGCTCTGCTGCGGCTAGGCTATACTGAAATTCTTTTCAAGCAGTTTTGCCGGGGAGAAGAATGTCGCTTCGCGATCGAGTGGCGTTGGTAACGGGCGGAAGCCGCGGCATTGGCCGCGGGCTCGCGATGAAATTGGCGCAGGATGGCGCGCGCATCGCCATCGCCTACCGTTCGAATAAAGTCGCCGCGCAGCAAACTCTTCGCCAATTGCAGGCCACCGGCGCGGATTGCGTCGCCGTCGAGACGGACATCACCGACGCGGGCCGCTGCGATCAATTGATCAAGACAGTCGCCGACCGCTTCGGCCGTGTGGATATCGTCGTCAACAACGTGGGAGATTTTCGCTGGGGCACTTTGGCCGAATCCCCGTTGCAGGACTGGCAAAGCATCTTCACCTCGAACTTGTTCACTGTTTTATACATGTGCCGCTCCGTATTGCCACACATGCGCAAAGCACGCTGGGGCCGCATCATCAATCTAGGCGCCGTTGGAGCCGAGCGCGCGTTTGGCCAGGCAAAAATTTCTGCCTACGCTGCCGCCAAAGCCGCTGTCGTCGCGTTATCCCGCTCCCTTGCGCTGGAAGAAGCCAAAAACGGCATCACCGTTAACGTCGTCAATCCTTCCAGCATCGATGAAAATGAACTCACGCTCGAAGAGGCTCGCAAGATCCACGACGCGCGTTTTCCAATCGGCCGTCCGCCGACCGTCGAAGATGTCGCCTCGACTGTTGCCTTTTTTGCTTCCGAAGAGGCTGAGTATGTCACCGGACAAGTTGTCAACGTCAGTGGCGGCTGGATGCTTTGATCTCGCCGTGAACCCTTCATGAAAGCCCTCACTGCTGACGAAATGCGCGAAGTCGACCGCCTCACTACCGAGCGCCATGGCATTCCCAGCCTGCAGTTGATGGAAGCTGCCGGAAAACACGTTGCAGATATTGTCCGTCAAAGAGGCGCCGTCCTGCGCCCCCGCCGCATCACCATTCTTTGCGGAAAGGGAAATAACGGCGGAGATGGCCTGGTCGCCGCGCGTCTCTTGCGAGAGTCGCGTCTTGATCCGTTCGTCTGTCTTTTTGCCAAGCGCGAAGAACTCCGTGGAGACGCCGCCGCCAATCTCGAACAATGGCTTAAGCTCACAAACGAAATTGTCGAGATCACCGATCCATCTGCACTGGAGCAAGTCTGGTCAAAGGTCGCAAAATCGCACGTGATTGTTGACGCCCTCCTGGGAACTGGCTTGCACGGTCCCGCCACAGGCTTGATCGGACGAATCATCGAGCGCCTCAATCAATATTCAAGAAACGCCACGCGCGCCTGCCCTGCTCTGATTCTCGCCGTAGACACTCCCTCCGGCCTCCCCTCCGATGGTCAAGCCGCCGAAGGCCCCGTTCTGCGCGCGCATCTTACAGTCACCTTCACTGCCCCGAAGGTCGGTCAACTCGTTTCCGCCGATGCTGCGTGCACCGGTCAACTCCTCGTTCGTCAAATTGGTTCGCCCGAAACTTTCATCGAAGAAGTTGGTCAAGGCACGCTGCGCTGGTCTGGCCCAGATGAGTTCGCTGAACTCCCACTCGTCCGCGCTGCCGATTCACACAAGGGTTCATTCGGCCACGTTCTAGTAGTCGCTGGCTCTCTCGGAAAATCCGGAGCCGCGGTTCTCGCGGGCCAAGCCGCCCTTCGCGCCGGCGCCGGTCTCGTGACCATTGCAACTCCTGACGTAACACAGCCAATCGTCGCTGCCGGCCAACCCGAATACATGACCGAACCTCTCGCCTCCACAAAAGCCGGCACCGTAGCCGCCAGCAATCTCTGCACCGATCACTTTTCAAAACATCTGGAAGGGAAGTCCGTCCTCGCTCTGGGGCCCGGCCTTGGCACTCATTCCGAAACACAAAAGTTCATCCGTGAACTCGTCCAACACAATTCTCTCCCCGTAATTCTCGACGCCGACGGATTGAACTCCTTTGCCTCCAGCCCCGACGTTTTGCAGCAGCGCAAAAGCAGGTTTCTCTGCATCACACCTCATCCCGGCGAAATGGCACGGCTCCTCGGCACCTCCACCGCCTCCGTCCAGCAGGATCGCATCAAGACCGCCACCGAGGCCGCTCGCCGCTGGAACGCCCACGTCATCCTCAAAGGTTTCCACACCGTTCTCGCCTCCCCTGAAGGAAAAGTTTTCGTCAACACCACAGGAAACGCCGGCCTCGCCAAGGGAGGCTCCGGCGACGTCCTCACCGGCGCACTCGCCGCGCTCACCGCGCAATTCGGCACAGAAGACTGGCTCCGTGTTCTCGCGCTTGGTGTCTATTTGCATGGCAGCGCTGCGGACACGCCCGCCCGCGCCCCCGATCTCTCTGGCATCCTCGCCCACGAAATTGCCAACGCTATTCCCTCCGCACGCGCTGGCCTTCTCCGGGAGCTGCAGCGCCGTGCCTGAAGAAATCGTCACCCACTCCGCCGAAGAAACCACCAACTGGGGCAGGGAATTCTCCCAGCGCCTCAAGCCGCCCACGTTGATCCTACTCACCGGCGAACTCGGCACTGGGAAAACTACCCTCACCAAAGGCATCGTCTCCGGCCTGGGCGCCGCCCACGAAAACGATGTCACCAGCCCCACCTTCACGCTCGTCCACGTCTACGGCAAACCCGCCAAGGTCTACCACGCCGATTTATACCGCATCGAAAACTTTCACGACTTTGAAACTCTTGGCATGGAAGACATGTTCGCCACTCCCTCCATCGCCATTCTCGAATGGTCCGAGCGCTTCCCCCTCCAGTCCCCCTGGCCGCAAGTCCGTCTCCGCCTCGAGCATCTCGGTGGCGACGCCCGTCGCATCACCGTCCTCTAAACCCTTGTAAACCAGCAACCTCCGCCCCTGCCCTTACTCTCTGGTTACGCCCCCCATCGGATTCCTTGCCCGCCTCCCCGTCGGCTGTTAACGTAAAAATGGCCCCGTTTGGCCAAGTTAGATGCCCAACGAACTCCTAATTCCGAGCGCTGCCGAAGAGGCTCGCACCGAGCTCCAGAGCTACAACGTCACGATCCCCATGGGGTCGCTGGCGATTGGCGTGGACAATATCCACCACGATGTTTTCCTGAGCCCCAGATTTGTCCAGGCCGCTCGCGACTATCTTTTCGATCTCATTCGCCAGAACACCAGCAGCACCTACCTTCCCGGCATCGAGCTGCGCACCACGCGCGGACCGGACGGCGGCGCCTTCCGCAAACTGCTCTCTGAGCTTTTGCAAAGTGCTCTGACGCAGGCCAAGTACCACAAAAATATTGAAATCGATTTGCTCTTCCGCTTGAGCCTGCTCAAATTCCTCACTTTCGAAATGGGCAATCAATTTGCCAACTTGATCCTCGAAGGCAAGGAATGGATTCGCAAGCGTGGCGAACATTTCGAACGCAGCCAGCAAGCTCACGTCATCAAAGCGCGTTTGTCAGAGTTGCAGTCCGCGCGCCGTATCGTCATCCGCCGCGTTGGGCAGCAAGTCGCGCAAATCGTCGTGGACGTGGAAGAGAGCGTCATCGCCAAAACCCGTCGCGCGCTGTTTGGAGATGATTTCGCTTCTTATTACGATCTTTGCAAGAACCGTCTGATTTTTCTTGAAGGCGGCAAGGACGATGTTTTCTTTCTCGAGCACTACATTCTCCTGGGCAACTACGCCCGCGACCCCGACCGCTTCGAGGCCACCGACGCGCTATTCCAGGAATTCATCCGCGAAGCAGGCGTAACGCTTGGCCACGACCCAGCTCACGCGGAAGCCATTCAAGTTCATACCGCGCTGCTCGAATCCGTGCAGACCATTCGAACCGACATCGCCACTCTTGAGGAACAGCGCGAAAGCACCCGCAAGCGTCTCGAGCGCGGCGACAGCTTCCTGACCAAGTTTCTAAGTTCTGGCGATCCTGCCGACTTGAAAGCTTCGCTGAATGACATCGAACAGCGGCTCAAGCATCAGGAATGCAAACTGGAAGAACTGGGCCCGCAGATCGATTCCGCCCGGCAAAAACTCGATTTTTTCCTGAAGGATCGCGCCGGAAAGCTCGGCGAATATCTGAACGAGCCGGAAAATGCCAAGCGGCTTTTTGATGCTAGCTCCGCCTCAGAGGCCGAAGCTCCCAATCGTGCGCGCCTGCTCACGCAACTCCTCGAACGCCTCGAGCAGCACGAAATCATCTTTCATATTCTGGCCAGCTATGAGATTCGCGCCATCGCCAGCGATTACTGCCCGCCTGTGCACTTGCAGCAGCTTCGCAAAGCCCTCGTTTCGAAAGACGAACTGAAGCAAGTCGAGCAGGTCATCAAACAGGTGCCTGCGAAAAAATTGTCGCTCAAGGTTCTTGAGGAGCTTTCGAAAAAGATCCATCGCTATTCTCGCGAAGAGATGCAGGCCTTCGTTCTGAAATTTGCCAACGACTTCCTTCGCCTGCGAAGGGATCTGCGTGACTCCGAGCACCTCACCAACTGCATGGAGCGAGTCAATCTCGTAACCACCGAAAAAGCCCGCGAACTCTCGCGCCTCAACAATCGCCTCTACGAATGCGTGCTTCCCGAGGAAGCCAAGCCTGAGCAGGACAACGTCGTCTCCCACGTGATCATCAAGTCCGACGTCCGCGGCTCCACGCGCATGACTCAGGATTTGCTCTCGCGCGGACTGAGCCCCGCCTCGCACTTCAGCCTGAATCTCCACGAGCCCGTTAAAAAGCTCCTGGACCGCTATTCGGCGAAAAAAGTTTTTATCGAAGGCGACGCCATCATCCTCGCCATTTTCGAAACGGAATCGACTGTTGCTTACGCGCGTCCGGTGGCCAAGGCCTGCATCCTTTCGCGCCAGATCCTTGCCGTTTGCAATTCCTATAACGAGCGTGCCTCGGACAACGATCTTCCCGCACTGGAACTTGGGCTAGGCGTCGCTTTTCAGGGTTCCGCGCCGACCTACTGGACCGACGGCGATTCGCGCATCATGATTTCCAAAGCGCTCAACCTCTCCGATCGTCTTTCCGGCTGCGCCAAACTGGCCAAGCGCATGCTCGCCAATCAGAAAACCCATTTTTCCGTTTTTCAATTTTTGAATACCATGGAAGGCGCTTCCGCCGAAGAGTTGGACGAATTCCTGGTCCGTTACAATCACAACGGCATCGAGCTCAACGAAGAAGGCTTTCAAAAACTCTCCGAGGAAATTTCGCTCGACTCCATCGAAACCAAGCTCGATATGCCCTGGGGAAAACAAAACGTCACTCTGTATTATGGCGAAGTCCCGCTCGGTGAGTCCGTTGAACTCCTTGTCCTGCGCCAGGCTTTCGCGCGCCAATTGCTTCCCGACGGAAAAATCGGCGGAGCCACCACCCATCCCTATTACGAAGTCTGCACCAGCCCCGCGCTCTACGATCTCGTCGCCGCCCTCATCCGCACCAACCAGGGCCTCGCCGCAGTCTCCCAGCGTTCCTAATCTCCCCGCCTCGCTGAAGCTGTAGGGGCGTGGGCTTGCCCCGCCCGCTCCGAAGCTGTCGTGCGGGTACCGATGCATCGATGCCTCTTGGCCCTGCCCATTCCGAAGCCCTTGTAGTGACTCTTTTGAATTTGTAGGGGCGTGGGCTTGCCCCGCCCGTTCCGAAGCAGTTGTAGCGGCCGCCTTCTGAGGCGGGCCCATCTTTCCATCCCACGCTATACTATCGCCGGAGGCGAAAAGAGTCCGGTGACTTTCCCGGCCTTCAAAGCCGGTGATTCGGTCCTTCGCGGGTCGAATGGTGGATTCGACTTCCACACGCCTCCGCCACCTTTCGGTTGACATGTGTCCTTCTAAACTGTACAGTTCAAGTCAGGGAACTGTGCAGTTCATTGCTATGTTGAAAGCGACCAAAACGCACAACGTTATCGTCTCCGCTCTTCGCGCGCGCTCGAATTTTGGCAAGCTGCTCCGCCAGGTTGAAGAGAATCATCGCTCTTGGGTCATCGAAAAACGCGGAACTCCCCGAGCCATTCTCCTGAGCATTAGGCAGTACGTGCGGTTGGCCGCCCCTGAGCCGGAAGTTCTCAAGGCCATTGGTGAACACTCGAAAGCGCAGGGTACTGACAGGCTCACTTCGCGCCAGATTGACCAGATCATCAAGAAGGCGCGCGCTCGAAAATCAAAGCGCTAATGCTTTCGCTCCGGCTAGTTCTCGATACCAATGTCATCATTTCAGCTGCGCTCAAACCCGACGGCCTCCAACGCACTGTTTTCTTGCTCGCCATTGCCAACCCAGCTCGCCTCTACGTTTCCGCTCCCATTCTTTCTGAGTACCATACGGTCTTGTCGCGCCCGGAGTTACATATCCCCAAGGGTTTCCGCCGGCAATTCTTCGATCTCATCAGGAAGTACACCCACGTGGTCTCGCCTACTTGTTCGATCCACGCCGCGAGTGACCCGGCTGACAATATTTTTCTGGAGTGTGCTGATGAAGCCCGTGCGGACTACCTGATAACAGGCAATCAACGCCATTTTCCGCGATTCTGGAAGAAAACTAAGATCATTACTTCACGAGAGTTCGTAACTCTCGTCGCTCCGCACTTGACGAGTTAAATGCCATCAACTGTATTTATGGGGCTGGATTGAAGCACCCTCGACCGGGGGAATATCTCCTCTATGTAACGTTTTCCGCCTCTGGAAACGTCTAATGTTTGGCCAGCAGGACTGGTGTACCAATTCGGACACAGCTCTATGCAACTTGGAATTAGAATGCTGGGATCTCCCCGGCGAGTGAGGACTTCGAGATGCAGATGTGGAAACGGGTCGCGCATCGCAAACTGTGGCTGATCTCTGCCATCTGCATTGTCTTCAGCGGTGCACGCCTCGCTTCGGTTCAGCCAGTGCTAGCTCAAGCCGCACAGACCCCCGCGGTCGCGAAGCCCGTTGGAACAATTAAGTCAATTTCAGGGAATACCATAATTTTGACCACGGATGCGAAAAGCGAGGTGACCATTCAAGTCCAGGCCGCCACCAAATTCGTTCGAATCGCTCCTGGGCAAACGACCTTGAAGGACGCCACACCAATTCAGTTGGCCGATCTCCAACCCGGCGACCGGATTCTCATCCGCGGCACGTTTGCTGACGATGGAAAATCCGTTATGGCCGCCTCGGTCATCGCCATGAAAAAAGCGGACATCGCGGACTTGCAAACTCATGAGCGCGAAGAGTGGCAGAAGCACGGAACCGGGGGGCTGGTCAGCAGCGTTGATGCCGCCAATAACACAATCAACGTTTCGCTTCCTTCCGTCGGCGAGAAAAAGAGTGTTGCCATTCATCTTTCGAAAGACACCGTCTTGCGCCGCTATGCTCCGGATTCCATCAGGTTCGATGAGGCAAAGCCCGCCCCGCTCGATCAGATCAAGTCTGGCGATCAACTTCGCGCCCGCGGCACTCGCAGTGCCGATGGCGCTGAACTGACCGCCGACGAAATAGTCTCTGGCACGTTTCGAAATATCGCCGGTACGATTTCCACGATAGATGCATCCGCGGGCACCCTTACCGTGCAGGATCTAGTCTCGAAGAAAACCGTCACATTGAAAGTCTCGGCCGATTCGCAATTGCGCAAGCTGCCCGCGCCGATGGCTCAGCGGATTGCCATGCGCCTGAAGGGCACTACTCCCGATGCTCAGGCAACGCCTGGTGCTCCGGGGGCTGCTGCTCCCGCAGCAAACGCTACTGCCGGCCAGTCGGGCCGGCCCACTGGTCCGCCAACTGGCGCTCAGGGATCTAGCGCCCAGGGAACCGGCGGCGGTGGCGCGGGAACGGGACGGCCCGGCGGTGGGGGCATTGGCGATTTGCAACAAATGATCAGCCGCATGCCTGCCGCCTCGCTGGCGGACTTACAAAAGGGCGATGCCCTCATGATCGTGGCGACGGAAGGTAGTCCGAGCAGCCCGTCTACAGTGATCACTTTGCTCGGCGGAGTAGAGCCCATTCTGCAAGCCTCTCCCAACAGCAGCGGGTCCACGATCCTTTCCCCGTGGAGCCTCAGTGGCGGCGGTGGCGGGGACGCAGCAACTCCCTGATCTTGAGCAATCTTAATATGCAAGTTTCGAATCTAAAGGTATTCAGCCAGGAGATGTGATGAGTTTTCGGTTCGTTCGAATTGTTCTATTGAGTCTTTCTTTTCTTCTCTCCATTCTTCTGATCGATGGAAGCGTCAATGCGCAAACGCCCACCGGCGGACTTAGCGGTGTAGTCACCGATCCTTCCGGAAGCGTTATCGCCAAGGCGAGCGTGCGTTTGACGACCTCGACGGGTGCGTCGCTCGACACCACCACCAATCGTGACGGCTTCTACGAGTTCAAGGGACTTGCCCCGGGCGCGTACATCGTGAAGGCCGTTGCCAAGGGTTTTGCTCTCTACACCAAGGAAGATCTCCAGATTATCGCCGGACCCGCGCAGCAATTGAATATCGGCCTCCTCATTCAAGAGGAAGAACAAAAAGTGGAAGTTACGGATACCACCACCAAAGTGGACGTGGATCCATCCAACAACGCCGGAACTGTGGTCATGAAGGGGAAAGATCTCGAAGCGCTTTCCGATGATCCCGATGAGTTGCAATCCGAACTTCAAGCTCTCGCCGGCCCGTCTGCAGGTCCGAATGGCGGCCAGATTTATATCGACGGCTTCACCGCCGGACAGCTTCCTCCCAAGGCCTCTATCCGCGAGATTCGAATCAACCAGAATCCCTTTTCTTCCGAATACGACAAACTCGGCTATGGCCGCATCGAAATCCTCACCAAGCCCGGCACCGATCAGCTGCATGGCCAGGTTTCGGTGACCGGAAATACCGCCGGATTTAACTCCCGAAACCCTTTCCTGGGAACGGCAGATGAGCCGTCTTACGATTCCACGCAATACAGTGCCAACCTCGGCGGCTCGTTGGGCAAGAAAGCTTCCTTCTTCACCAACATTGAACGCCGCAATCTCAATGAACTTTCCGTCATCAACACACCCATCGTGGATCCCATCACTTTGGACATTACCGACTTCTCGGGTGCCGTACCGAACCCGCGCACGCGAACCAACTTCAGCCAGCGCTTCGATTATCAGATCACTCCAGGAAACACTCTCACGGCGCGTTACCAGTATTGGCGCAACAATGAAACCGGCGATGGCATTGGCACATTTAGTTTGCCGACCGTCGGTTACAATTCGCTCAATTCCGAGCACACCTTTCAGCTCAGCGACACGCAGACGCTCAGTGCCAGAACCATCAACGAAACGCGTTTTCAGTTCGTCCGCGAAGACAGCAATCAGAATCCTCTGACCACCATTCCCACAGTCCAAGTTCAGGGGGCTTTCGTCAACGGTGGGAGTCCATCGGGCCTTTACAACGACATCCAGGATCGCTACGAGATTCAGAACATCACTTACATGACCTTGGGCAAACATTCCATCAAATATGGTGGCCGCGTCCGCGTGACGAAAGATGAAAACGATTCGAACGCCAAATTTAACGGCGGTTATTCTTTTGGACCGCGCCCCGATCCAACCGTGGCCGGTTGCGCGGGGGCTAATCCGCCCAGCACCTGCCCCGTAATTTCGGGGCTCGAAGCCTATCAAACGACTCTTCAATTCCTTGCTGCGGGAAATACGCCTGCAAATATGGCATTGGCCATCGCCAACGGTGGTGGCGCCACTTTCTATTCGCTGAACTACAACACCATTGGAACCGCAGCCGCCAATGAAACCTGGGTGGACGGCGCGCTCTTTCTGCAGGATGACTGGCGCATCAAGCCCAACGTGACTTTGAGTTCCGGCCTCCGCTAC
>JBGPDI010000084.1:0-20980 GCA_041482215.1 Candidatus Acidiferrum sp.
GAGGACTTGGTCGATCAACTCTTCAATTCCAGCGAGAAGCGTCTCGCCCGCACTCTTTTGCTGCTCGCCAGATACGGCAAAGAAGACCAACCCCATGGAGTTCTCCCCAAGATGTCGCAAGAAACGCTGGCGGAGATGATTGGCACGACGCGCTCACGCGTTAATTTCTTCATGAACAAATTCAGGACGCTCGGCTTCATCAAGTACAACGGCGGTCTTCAGATCAATACTTCTCTCTTGAATGTGGTGCTGCACGAGTAGCGAAAAGAACTGAAGCGGGTAAGTCCGGAAAAACGCCTTTGGGTGCTGCAGCGCCGCGGTTTTCAGGATGCGGTGTTTGACCTTGAATTTTTTCTAGAACTCATCTCATAAATTCTGTTGGCGGGTTCCGGGGACTCCGCAGGGGCTCTTCGTTCCTCAGGCTGAACTAAAGCGCGGCACTTTTGGTGCTTTTTCGGCACGACTGAAGTCATGCCCTCCCGCCAGGCGGTAAGGGAAATCCTGCGCAACAAATCAGGCCTTCACCCGATTGTTCCTTCCCGATCCTCAAACTATCGTTTGCAATAGACTGGGTGGGGTCGTTCGTTTTCTCAGCGGCCAACCTAAGCCCGCAGGCGCTAAGGAGAGACGTGGCAACCGCATTGGCAAAGTTGGCCTATTCCAGAAGGATGACTACTCGCATCGAGACCATGGGCGACGTGTGGGTGTATTGGCACTGTGAGGACACGGATGATGTTTCCCGCGTTTGCAACTTGAGCCCTGGTGGACTATTCCTCTCCACGCCAGTTCCCCCGCCAATTGGCGCGAAAGCCAAGCTCGATTTTCTTGTTCAGGAAGGACAAATCAGGGCTGAAGCTGTAGTCCGGCATCTTGTTCCCGGAGGCGGGCTAGGTTTGAAATTCACAGCGATAACCAACAAAGACTGCCGACAACTGGTGGCGCTACTCAAAAGGATGCGGACCTTATGGTCTACTCCGAAGGTCCCTTCATTTGCAGAGCAGTCCCAGTAGCATGGCTCATGCTACTAGCGGCTCCTTAAGGAAAGATGTCCACGACATCCGGAATTAAGGCGCGGCCAGGCGCCTGTGGGGGCGTAGTTACTCCAACCGCGGCGAAAAATCGGTCAGCGTCAAAAACGTCGAGTCAATCTTCTCCACCAATTTCCCATTCTCTTCGGATTTCGCTTTCACGCTCTTCCACTCCGGATCGTCCTGGAAGGCCTTCCAGTTGGCTGCCGCCGCTTCCCGGCTCGGATGCTCCAGAATGTAAAAGAAGGTGCTGCTTTTCACCGGTTCGTCCAGCGCACTCCAATAGGCAACACTCTTGATTCCATGGTTCGCAAAAAGCTTCATGGTGTGGTCCCGGAAACGGGCTACCAGGTCCTCTATCTTTCCAGGGACCACGTGATAAATCCGCAGTTCATACACCACAGCTGATCCTCCCGTCGCGCCACCTTGCGTTCTGTCTGCCATTGCCAAACTCTCATGCGCAACTGAAGCGAACGTCGATTTCATCGCTTTTGCTATCTCGCAGGGCGCCAGCATCGCCAACGGCGCCGCCTTCAGCAATGTTCGTCTCTTCATTCCGGAATTCTACCAGATCGCTAGAGACCGAATCATCCTCAACTGGTTCTCGCGGAAACCGAGATTATTGGTCTGCTCGCGGGGAATTTGGACAGGCGGGAGAAAAGAAGAGAGGCGCTCGGGAACCTCACAAGCGCCTCCTTTACTGCACTAACGTAAACCGTACCTCACAGGATCACCTCCTTCTCGGCAGGAACGCCGATGTCGACAAGAAGTCGAGTAGGCCGAGTATAACGCTGGATCGAGGGATTCCAAAGGGGCCCTTCGTTCCTTGGGCCGAACTAAAGGCCGAAATTTTTGGGGCTTTTTCTGCACGACTTAAGTCGTCCCCTCCCGACTAGAACGTTTAAGCGAAGAGAGGGCACGATGTATCGTGCCCCTACGGGGAAAAAAGCAGATCCCTCCCGCCGCAGCGGGCTCGGGATGACAGGTTTGGGAAGGGTGATCCGCATTCGCTAAAGCTATGGCGGACGGGGCCCTCCTTCGCTGAAGCTACGGCGGGCACGCTGAGAACCGCGGGGATGGACAGACACGCTCGCCGGGAGTGTGCCCATCACCGTACATCAATGATCTTTGTCGTCCCGTTCGGGGTCTTTTGTTTTGCTAACGACTCCGTGGATGGCATGGGTGCCGAAATGCGTAGTCGCCGTACTCACAACCCCGGGAGTCGGATCGACGAACATCAGGGTCATGTTTGAATACTCGACCACGCTCCCTCCGGTGATACAGACCTGCAGCATGGATGGCCCCTTAGCCTCAAAGGGGGCGGCGTTTCCGTTGCCAGTAATGCTGGGTTGGCCGGTGACTACGAAGCGGACTGTGGTGGCAGGAGCGTCGCCAGGGCACATGCTCGGGACCGTGTCGGGGGTGACTTGGGCATCCGTCATTGTGAAGTGGTGAGTATGAGGATTGCGTGACCCGGGATTGTCAATGTTCGGAGGATTGGGGGGATTAGGAGGAATAGCTGGGGTAGTGGGGTTCAGCGCAATCCACGAATCGGGATGCTCCATAGTCATCACGGCAGAGAAATCGGCTTTACCGGATCTTTCATTTACCTTCAACGACCAAGTGCCGTGCATTTCCCATGGGCCGGAGACGCCTGTTGCGGCGGTATAGTCATTGATGATGCCCTTCAAGTGCCTGGGCGTGGGAGCTTGGGCCAGAGCAGCAAAAGGGACTACCAGGACCAATATTGCGACGATTCGTCCCGTGTACCACACAATTCTGCTTTTCATTAGAGACCTCCAAGTTTGAGCCTAGTGCTTTTGTGGCCGAAAGTGCCTGGACCGGGGACGAGATGTCTGACATTCCGCGGGGAAGTTATCATCCAGGAATTGAATTCCAGCGATTTCACACTTGAGGCACTCGGCAAACATCCGACAATTTGGGTAGTTCCGTCAAACGGCATTGCGCGGTATGGATGTTTGCGGTCGAATACCGCTCCTTGGCGTTGCTTAGTCAAGTGATTAAAATCCGGTCACTTAGCTCGCGATGATTGGACCAACCGGGAAGCATGTTAGCCAGCAAGGATTTCGTCTCTGGGCGAGTAGAGCCGCGTCCAGCGTTAACGGCGCCTTAAGGCTGCGCCACCTTCCAAAGGAAAGGAAAGTCAAAAGCCCCACCTTTGCAAGATCCGCAAGGATGGGCCGCCCAAAGGCGTTTTTCGGAGTTAAGGTGCGGCCACCTGCAGCGCTACAAGACCATTCCGTGAGGAGATAAGGCTGAGGTGTCCAGCGCTGGCGGCTTGGCACCCTTGATGAGGAGCCAGAACATGAACGCCAGCTCGCCGAAGACGGCGGGCTGAGTGAAGGAATACACCTTGTTGTAATACTGCGGCGACAGTATGCCCGTAAGGCAAAGCAGCACCCAGGCGACGCCTGCGAGGGCGAGCCAGACGCCCAGGAAGCGGGGCAGGAATCGCGAGCGGTACGCCAGCAGCGCGAGCGGAAAAAGCCACAGGCCCCAAAACATTTCGGCGACAACAAGTCCTTGAAAATGCAAATTGAAGAACAGCATTGCCAGAGCCTCGCGCTGAGGTTTTTCGAATAGGAAATCGGCCCCACGCACGAGTAGGAGGGCGGCGATGGAGTTCAGTTCATTGAGAAACGCTATCGGGACCGAGACCACAATCAAGAGCACCATGAGCGAGGCGAGCCGCCGACTGACCCCCTTGAACAGGTCGTACAAAGCCAGGGCTACGAAGATAAAACCGGTGTGTCCGATGAGTGCCGCGGCGACGCCGAGGCGAAGAAGCGTTTCGTGGGCTGCGATGTTGCTGGCCGTCGCCGCTGCGTTTCCGTGGACGATTAGCTTGCCGGGGACATAGCTCATGGCAAAGAAGCCGAGGATTGACATGAGTACGTACGCAAGCCTGCGAGTCTGCCTGGGTTCCTGGTGGAACTCATGGGTCCTCCTTGGGAGGGTTTAGCCTGAGATACGGCGGAGGCGGGCAAGAAATATCGGGAAGAGCAAAAGGGCGGCTCAAAAGAAGAGGCGTCGTTAGCTCAGTAGATTCTGCCAGAAGCTCAAACCGGCACTTGAGTTGTGCTGCTGTATGGTGGCCAGGGTTGCGTCCTTCTCGTGCTGGCTCAACGGTTTGTTCTCAAGGGCCACCGGATGCTCTCGGCCCTTAGCAACCTTGGCGATTGCAGAGAGGGCATGTGCAAAACCGCCCAGCGAGTCTGAAATTCGATTGGCTTCCCAGCGACCTTCTCCATGAACTGCCGTGTAGACGGGAAACTCCACGTGAGAAGTGTCAATGAAGATCGGGTCGCCACAGGCGTCTTCGTATCCGATTACGACCCAGCTTTTGAGCCAGTCACCGTCGTTCTCGCCGATCAACGATTGTCCAGTAGGAGTCATGGAGTAGCCGACTTGCTTAGGTCCGAGTTCTGAAGCGCGGAAAATGCGGATGGTGGCGTATCCGAAAGACACTTTCGGCTCAATTGTGTCGAGAAGTCGATGGTACGGTTGCATCTGGGGACTCTAGCACGAGCTTCGGCGGGATCTATCTTTCAAGAGAGAATTTTTGCTGCATATCGAGGGCGGCTTGGGCGAGGTCGGAGGGGCGGCCAAGGTCGCGCCAATAATATTGGTCGGCGCGGAAGGCGAGAATTTTTTGGCCTTGGGCGGCTAGCCGAAGGTAGGAGGGGATGATGGAGAAGATGCCTTCTTCGGTGAGCAGGGGGAGAAGGCGGGGGGAGATGAGGTGGATGCCAGAGAAGGCGAGGGGTTGGAGCGGTTGCGAGGCGGCTGGGTGGGATTCGGAAAAAGCAGATTCCTCGCTACGCTCGGAATGACAGCTAGCGAGAGTTTCGATGTGGGAGGTGGCTTGGCCACTGGTGCGGCGGCCGCAGAGTTGGAGATCGTTGTTGAAGAGGAGTTGGCGCCCGGAGTCGCGGGATTGGACGGCGAGGGTAGCGAGGGCTTGATGTTCTTTGTGGAATTGGAGCATGCGGGTGAGGTCGATGGTGCTGATGACGTCGACGTTGTGGAGGAGGAAAGGTTCGTTGAGGTGGGCGGGATCTTCGAGGAAAAACCAGGCGGCTTTTTTGAGGCCGCCGCCGGTGTCGAGGAGGATTTCTTCGCGGGAGATTTCGATGCGCAGGCCGAAGTTGTTTTTGGATTTCAGGTAATCGGTGACCTGGTCGGCAAAGTGGTGGACGTTGATGATGAATTCGGTGATGCCAAAAGTGCGGAGACGGGTGAGGGTGATTTCGAGGAGGGTACGGCCGGCGAGTTCGACAAGGGCTTTGGGGCGAGTGTCGGTGAGCGGGCGGAGGCGGGTGCCGAGGCCGGCGGCGAGGATCATGGCTTTCATGGGAGTGGATTCTCGGTGAAAGAAAGCTGGAGAGAAGAAGGGAAAGTGATAACGCAGAGACGCAGAGAACGCTGAGAAAACGCAGAGAAGAGATGCGGCGCTCTCATTGGGGCGTTTCCATCAAAGGCGCCCGCCTCGGAAGACGGCCGCTACAATTGCAAAAGCTCGGAGAGGAAGCGGACGTTTCGGCGCGGGCCTGTTTTTTTTTGCTAAGGGGTTGAGGGGTGGCAGCGGAAAAGCGGCAGTTGGACTGCCGCACTCCAAAAAAGGCAATTCGGCGATCGCGGCGAGGCTTCATTGGAGAGATTTCCGGTTGCCGAGTTTTTCGAGTTCGAGATGGCGGAGGACTACTTCGAGACCGTTGCGGGTGCGGAGGCGTTTCGCCAATTGCTCGGCGAGGAAAACGGAGCGATGCTGACCGCCGGTGCAGCCGAATGAAACCATTAAATTTTTGAAGCCCCGCTGTTGATAGGTGGCGATGGTTGAATCGAGCAGGGAGAGGACGCTGGCAAGGAATTGGTGAACGCTCTCCTGTTGATTGAGGTAGTCGATCACGGGGGCGTCTTTGCCGGTGAGGACTTTGAAACGCTCTTCGCGGCCGGGATTGGGGAGGCTGCGGCCGTCGAAAACGAATCCGCCGCCGTTGCCGGTTTCGTCTTTTGGCAAACCCTGATGGAAAGAAAAACTGAAAATGCGGACGACGAGGTTATCGGCGTCGCTGGCGAGAGCCTGCAATTTTTCGGAGGCCAGCATGCCTTTGAAAGCGTCCATCAACGCGGGCAGAGGGATGGGCAGCCGGACGTGGTGAAGCAGCCAGCGAAGATTCTTCAGGGCGTAGGGGACACTTTGGAGGAAATGAGCTTTGCGTTCGTAAAAGCCGCGAAATCCGTAGGCGCCCAGGGCCTGCATGATGCGGACGTAAACGTACGCGTAGTAGTGGCGCAGGAATACTTCGCGGTCCAATTCGATGAAACTGGAAAGGCGATCGAGATAGTGATCGAGGAGTTGCTGGCGAAGATCGGGCAGGAGATCGGCCTTGGCGTCGTACAGGAGCGAGGCGATGTCGTATTGCAGGGCGCCCTTGCGGCCGCCCTGATAATCCACGAAGAAAGGGTCGCCATTGCGGAGCATGATGTTGCGTGACTGGAAGTCGCGGTAGAGAAAATAATCGCGTGGAGCATCGAGGAGAAATTCCATCAGACGGTTGAAATCGTCTTCGAGAGCTTGCTCGTTAAAGGGAATGCCGGCGAGGCGGAGAAAATAATATTTGAAATAATTCAGGTCCCAGGCGATGGACTGGCGGTCAAAACTGGAGATGGGATAGCAGACGCCGTAGTTCAAGTCGCGGCTGGCCTCGATTTGGAAGCGCGGAAGTACGGCCACTACCTTGCGATAGGTTTCGACCACTTCGGGAGCGATGATTTCACCGGTGCGATTTTTGGAGAGGAATTCAAAAAGCGTGGTGTCGCCGAGATCTTCCTCGAGATAGGCGCCATGGTCTAAATCTTCGGCGTAGATTTCCGGGACGGGGAGGCCATGATGGCGAAAATGCTTGGAAAATTCGAGGAAGGCGGCGTTTTCTTCGCGAACACCGTAGAGAATGCCGATGGCGCGGTTTTTTTCGTTGGACAGGCGAATGATTTTGCGGCCAGAACCGCCAAGCTCACCCTGGAGCGGAAGGATGTGCTCGGGCGGCGCGTGAAAATGCTGTTCAAAAAGCTTTTTGAGAACGTCAATGGACATGATTCCCAAGCATCCCGGCCTGATGATTCGCCAGAGCTAACCTTTTTCTAGAATAGCTGATTTCCGCCTTGGAGAATTCGATGAGAAAGAGGTGTTGTGCCTAGAAGTGTGTCTCAAGGTTGAGGGTGTCCTAAGGAAGAAAAGCGGCAGCAAGCTGCCGCACTCCAAACGGCCGGCCTGAAGGCCGCTGCTAGGTAAGTTAACTAAGGATGTGTTTGGGCTTGGGCGAGTTCGCGGAGTGCTATAGCACACAGATATAATGCCGCCATGCCTTCCAGGACAAGAGAACGAAGGGGCACCGAGCAGCGGAATGCGGCTTCGAAGAATCTTGACCGCATGACGGCGCTGGAGATTGTGCGGTTGATGAATCGCGAGGACCGCAAAGTGCCGGTAGCGGTGGGGCGGGAGATTCCAGCAATCGCGCGCGCAGTGGAGGTAATAGTGCGCGGGATGCAAAACGGCGGGCGGTTGATTTATGTGGGAGCGGGATCGAGCGGGCGAATGGCGGTGCTGGATGCTGCGGAATGTCCGCCAACGTTTGGGATTTCGCGGAAACAGATGCTGGCGCTGATTGCGGGGGGAAGGCGCGCGGTGACCGGAGCGGTGGAAGGGGCGGAGGATTCGGTTCGAAACGCGGAGCGCGATTTGCGCGAGAAGAAATTGACGCGGGAAGATGTGGTGGTGGGAATCGCGGCGAGCGGGACGACGCCTTACGTATTGGGAGCGATGAAGTTCGCGCGGAAACACGGTGCGACGACGGTGGCGATTACTTCGAACCGGAAGATGCCGGTGGCGCGGCTGGCAAAGATTGTGATTGCGCCGGAAGTGGGACCGGAAGTGTTGACGGGGTCGACGCGACTGAAGGCGGGAACGACGCAGAAGTTGGTCCTGAACATGCTGAGTACAGCAGTGATGGTTCGGCTGGGGCATGTTTATGAAAACTTGATGATTGATGCGGAGATGACGAATCAAAAGCTGTGGGACCGGGCGCTGCGGATTTTGGCGGAGGCGAGCGGGAAGAATTTGTCTGCGGCAGGACACGCATTGCGGGCGGCGGGACACAATATGCGGGTGGCGCTGGTAATGTTGAAGCTAAGCGTAAATGCTAAAGAGGCGAAGAGATTGCTAACGCGGGCGGGGGGAATCTTGCGGTTGGCGCTGGGCGAGCAGGAGAAAGACAGCTAAACGCAGAGACGCAGAGGACGCAGAGAAGAGAAGGAAGTAGCACGGAGGAGAATTGGGCTGGGCGAGCTGAAGCCCGGCACCTACAAGGGCGGAGTAGAGAGAGCGAATGGATAAATTTTTGATCAAGGGGGGGAAGGCGCTGCGCGGGACGGTGGCGATCAGCGGGGCGAAGAATTCGGCGCTGCCGGTGATGGCGGCGGCTTTGTTGACGGCGGAGAAAGTGACGTTGCACAACATTCCGAAAGTGCGCGACCTGATCACCATGAGCAAGCTGCTTACGTTTATGGACGCGAAGGTTTCGGTGACGGAAGTGCCGGCGCGCGATTACGTGATCGAGGCACCGACGTTGAATCACGCGGAGGCGCCGTATGAATTGGTGAAGACGATGCGGGCGTCTGTGCTGACGCTAGGACCGTTGATGGCGCGCGTGGGCGTGGCGCGGGTTTCGCTACCAGGCGGATGCGCGATTGGGGCGCGGCCGGTGGATTTGCACTTGAAGGCGCTGGAGCAGATGGGTGCGGAGATCGGGACGTCGCACGGGTACATCGAAGCGCGCGCGCCAAAGGGCAAGTTGAAGGGTGCACACATTAAGTTTGAGAAAATTACGGTGACGGGGACAGAAAATATTTTGATGGCGGCGGCGCTCGCGAACGGCGAGACGGTGCTGGAAAATGCGGCGAGGGAGCCGGAAGTGACGGATTTGGTGGAGATGCTGCGGAAAATGGGTGCGAAGATTTGCGGCGATGGAACTTCGACGCTGCGGATTCGCGGCGTGGAGAGATTGCACGGGACGGAACATACGGTGATTCCCGACCGGATCGAGGCGGGGACGTTTCTCGTGGCGGGGGCGATTACAGGCGGAGATCTGACGATTGCGCATTGCGCGCCGGAACATCTGGGAGCGGTGATTGCGAAATTGGAACAAGCGGGTGTGCCGATTGAAATTATGGACAAGAGTACGTTGCGCGTGCGCGGCGCCAAGAAGTTAGTGGGGTCGGATATGACGACGGAGGAGTATCCGGGATTCGCGACAGATATGCAGGCGCAATACATGGCACTCGCCACGCAGGCGGAAGGGACGTCGGCGATTACGGAGAAGATTTTCGAGAATCGCTTCCTGCACGCCAGCGAATTGATTCGAATGGGGGCGAACATCTCGATTGAGGGGCACACGGCAGTGGTGCACGGGCCAGCGGTGCTCTCTGGCACGACGGTGCAGGCGTCGGATTTACGGGCGAGCGCGGGGCTGGTGCTGGCGGGATTAGTGGCGAGCGGCGAGACGACGATTGAACGCGTGTATCACATTGATCGTGGATACGAAGGGATCGTGGAGAAGTTGCGCGCTGTGGGAGCAGAAATTGAGCGCTTGCATGGGACCGCTACATAAAGGCCTACCCACACATTCCACGATGCGCGGCGCCGCGATTCATTCTTCCAAAGTGTCTCCAATTGAACAGTCCATCCGATTGAATCCAAAGTACTTGCACCTTAGTACCGCCCGCCCATTTATCTCGCCAGCGCAGGAATGCTAACTTTCCGCCATCATGAAATTGTCATCGCTGGGGCTCTTCGCCGTCCTCGGAGGCCTCGTGTCCCCATCCCTCCCAGCCAATATTGCAAATCTGCGTCTGCGCACGAAGCTCTTGCTGTCGTTTGTGCTGCTTTCCGCAGGTCTCACGTGCGCGACACTGCTAATAGTGCGGCAAAGCGCGCAGGCGCAGATGCAACATCAAATCGAGCAGGATGCGCGCAACGCCACCCTGATGTTTCAAGACATGGAACACCAGCATCAGATGGCGCTGAGCCGGAAAGCGGACTTGCTGGCCCTCGTGGCGTACATGAGGAACGCAGACACCACAGCGATCGAGGAAGCGAGTGACGACCCCTGGAAATCGGATGACTGCAACTTGTTTGCGCTTGCAGACAAGAACGGCAAAATCGTTTCCCTACGCTCCAACTCTTCGGCCTTTCCCACCGCACTGGCGGAGGTAATGCTTCGTCATTCCCTGATCAATGGAAACACCTCGGCGTGGTGGGTCGATGGCAAAAACGTCTATCAAGTGGTCTTGAAGCGCTTTTACGATGGTCCGCCCTTAAAAAGTAACGTAATGGGTACCGTTGTGGTTGGGCGCTCGATCGATGCTCGGGTTGCTAGCGATTTGGGTCGCATCTCATCGAGCCAGATCATTTTTCGTTATGGCAAAGATGTCGTGGTGAGCACGCTCTCCGCCCTACAGGAGCAAGAAGTGGTGGGGCAGCTTCAGGACCAACCCAATGGGGAACAAGTCTATTTCAACAGCGAGCGCTTTTTCGCGAGCTCGATTGACCTCACTCCAGGTACATTCCCCACGGCAAACGTCATCATCCTCAAATCGTACACGGAGGCGGCAGCGCACTTAGCAAGGCTCAACCATCTGCTGCTCGGATTGGGGCTGGTGGCGGTTCTGGCGGGAGGAACGTTGATCTATGTGATTTCCGATACGTTCACGCGACCGCTGGCTGTGCTTTTGGAAGGCGTGCATGCACTCAAAGAGGGCGATTTCGCGTACCCAATTGAGGCGCGAGGAGGCGATGAACTGGCGGAGGTAACCCGCGCCTTTGATGGCATGCGCGGCACATTACAGCGGAACGAAGCGCAGCGAGAGCAGCTCGAAGAGCAATTGCGCCAGGCCCAGAAAATGGAGGCGCTTGGGCGTCTGGCGGGCGGAGTAGCGCACGACTTTAACAATCTCCTGACGGTGATCAAGGGACATAGTGAATTGCTCATCGACCGGATGAAGCCTGCGGACGCCTTTTTTGGCAGCACACAACAAATCATAAAAACGTCAGACCGTGCGGCTTCGTTGACTCGCCAACTGCTGGCATTCAGCCGCATGCAAGTGCTCCAGCCAAGGGTTCTTGACCTGAATGCGCTGGTCGCGGATATGAGCAAATTGTTGCGGCGCCTGGTTCGCGAAGATATCGAATTCGGCTTTCGGCTGGGCGATTCACTGGGACGAGTAAAAGCGGACCCAAGTCAGCTTGAGCAAGTGCTATTGAACCTGACGGTAAACGCCAGTGACGCGATGCCGCAGGGTGGGAAATTAACCATCGAGACACAAAAACTAAAGGTGGATGACGCGTACGCTCATGCGCGGCCACCTTTGAGACCGGGCCGTTATGTGCAGTTGGTGGTCACGGACAGTGGGCAAGGAATGGACGCCGCCACGAAATCGCGAATCTTCGAGCCGTTTTTCACCACCAAGGAGTCTGGCAAAGGAACCGGGCTAGGGCTGGCTACGGTTTACGGCGTCGTGAGACAGAGTGGCGGGTTTATTTGGGTGGAATCATCGCCGGGGAACGGCACCAGTTTTGAAATTTACCTGCCGCTTGCAGTCGAGAAAGAAGAGAAGGTTTCCTCAGGGCAAGTACCTGCAAGATCCAGACACGGATCAGAAACTATACTGGTCGTAGAGGATGAAGATGAGGTGCGATCTCTAACGTACGAATTCCTGAAGTCGGCCGGTTATAGTGTGCTCACGGCCAAGGACGGCGTGGAGGCACTTGAGGTTTCTGAACGCCTTGGGGGTGCGATACAGCTCCTTCTGACCGATGTGGTGATGCCCAAGATGCGGGGAACGGAGCTTGCGCAAAGATTGAAAGCCGGTTTCCCCAGTTTGAAAGTCGTTTATATGTCCGGCTATCTGGAGCAGGATACGGGCAGCTGGGAAATTCTTGAAAAAGCGATGGTCCTGCAGAAACCATTCTCGCGCGACACGCTAATCCGTCAGATCAGCGAGGCGTTTGAAGGCAAAGCTGGCGACGAGTTGTTACTCGAAAAGTCGATTCGTTAGACGTCATAGTACACGAGGCAGGTAACGAGATAACGAGGTAACGAAAGCAAAGACGAAAAGAATAAGAAGGCGATAACACAGAGGCGCGGAGAGCGCTGAGAATCGCAGAGAAGAGACAGATACGGACCCCCGAGTGAGTTGGTGGCTTTCTTGTTTGGAACGGGAATGGCGGGATGCAGTCATTCGGAACGATTGCGTAAAACCTCAAGGGGTTCCCGCGGAATGAATATGAGTGAAGGAAATGCTGGAGCTATCCGGCGTTATTCGCGCACTGAGTTGCCGCGGCGTTTTTTCAACAGGCTTCAGCGAAGTGGATAAAATCATTGTTCCGGAAACTTAACAGTATGGTAATTCTATTGTACTGAGCGCGTGGGGATGCGCTTGGTTCCCGAGGATTTAATGCTTCCCGGTCTTCGTCTGCGTCAGGCCCGCGAACGACTCGGACTCACTTATCGAGAAGTAGAGCGCGCCAGTTACGAGTTAGCCGCCCGTCGAGGGCGTCCCGACTTCATCATGCACATCAGCCGGCTAGCGGATATTGAAAACCGCGGAGTCGTGCCCGGATTGCATAAATTGTATACGCTGGCGGCAGTTTATCGCCTAAACCCATTGGATATCTTTCGCTGGTACGACGTCCCTATCGAAGAATGTTTCCACGATGGGATGTCGTGCCCGTCGCCACAGACGCATGTGATGGCGGCGCCAACGTCACTACGTATACCGATGAAATTTGATCCGGCGTTCGATCCGCGGCGGACGGAATTTCTTTCGCGAATGGTGGAAAAGTGGGGCCACTTTGAGGGTGTGCTGACGAACGGACATAGCCATCAATTCTATGGATATATCGGCATGTCCGACCGGCGAATGATGCCGCTGCTGCGTCCCGGAAGCATCGTGCTGGTAGATGGATCGGTGCGGAAAATCGACGATGGCGATTGGACCACGGAGCATGACCGGCCGATGTACTTCGTGGAGGTACGTGATGGATACCGCTGCGGATGGTTTCATCAAGAAGGTTCGCGACTGGTGATGCAGCCGCATCCGTTATCGCATTGTGTGCCGGAGACGTGGCGCTTGCCGGAGGATGCCGAAATTGTGGGCCGGGTGACGGGCGTGGTTACGCGCCTGAACGGGCCAGAGAACATTCCTCATCGAGGATCTCCAGCAGAACCCGGAGATTCGAACAGAAAAGCTCCTTGAGATAATCCGGCGTTACTTCCGGTTGAAGCACGCGGTAGGCTTCCATGCGGCGCCAGTGAGAAGCCGCGATAGGCAACCCACCTTCCATGCCCGCAAGGCACGCCCGCAAGTCCTCCTCCTGGATGGAGAGAGGCGTTTCCAGAATCCGCTCAAAGATCTGTTCGTGACATAACTGCAAGACTTGCTGGACAGCCGCTTCCGAATAAAGGGCGGCCAGGCCCGCATGGTCATACCTGCCGCTGGAAAGATCCCGCAAAGAACTCAAGTAGGTTAAGCGGGCGAACAACCCGGGGATACCCGCAAGAGTCGTCTGCGTGAAATCCTGGATAACTCTGCGGTTTTGCTGGAGTTGTGTAAGCGTTCGCATGGAGAACCGTGTTCCGCATTCGGAACATTTTTAACGATTGAGCCCCGCCAAAACTGTCCCTCCTCATGCTGCTTTTCAAGGAGGGATTCTCCCTTGAAAAAACTAACGATTGTTTTGGCAGTTTCTGTTTTGGCCGTTTTGATGGTACTGCCTGTTGTGCGGTCCGTCAACCTCTTAGCCGGTAAACCTATAACGATCGACAGGACGTTGAGTGCGGATGGTTGGCCGCAGCCGCCGCTTCCACCTCCACCCGGGGGAGGCGCTCGAACACTCGTAGCTGATGGTTGGCCTCAACCGCCGCTTCCGCCACCGCCTGGAGGAGGCGCTCGGACTCTTGTGGCCGATGGTTGGCCTCAGCCGCCACTTCCGCCACCACCCGGTGGAGGCGCGATGGCATTCGTAGTCGCATAAGAATATTCTAATCTTTCGGACAACTGGGAATTCGAACAGTACCTTCGAGCTATCAAACGGGCGCATCGGAACTATTGCCAGTATTTACACATATGGTAAGATGCGCTCGTGATAGCCGTCCTCGCAAGATATCAGCAGGTATTCTGGGCAGTGAACTCAGCAACCAGTGTGTTAGTGCTGGTGCTGCTCGCAATGCGGAAGAACTACCGGGTTTATCCTGCATTCACTTTCTATCTTCTAGTCAATCTGGTTTCGGGGGCTTCGCTCTTCATCATCTACGGCAAATGGGGATACTCCTCAAGATTCTCCTGGCTTTTCGGATGGGGAGCGCAACTCGTAGTGAGTTGCGCTCGAGCTTTGGCGGTGGCCGAGGTATGCCGAAATCTTCTCGCGCGATACTTGGGGATTTGGGCACTGGCCAAGAGAATGTTTTTGGTGTGTGCTGCGTTGGTGTTGTTGTATGCCGGCTTGGCGGCGCGGCATCGATGGGAACTGGCACTCCCCAGTGCGGACCGAGCAGCGGAATTGGCGGTGGCCTCGGTGATCGTGCTGCTTTTTGTTTTTGCGCGCTACTACGGCTTGCGAGCTGAGCCGATGGACCGTTTGATGGCGATCGGGCTTTGCCTGTACTCCTGTTTCCGAGCGTTGAATGACACAATTCTGGAGCGTTTTCTGTACGGTTACAGCACGCTCTGGAGCGTTCTGGGATCGTTGGCGTTTTTTGCAAGCTTGTGCCTGTGGTCCTGGGCCCTTCGAAAACCACGAACTGTGTCGGACATGGAAAACAATATTCTCCCTGTGGGTGCATACGAATCGATCGCACCAGAGATTAACCGGCGATTGAGGGAACTAAACGATCTATTGAGCAAGATCTGGAAGGCTGAGGTTACCGAGCTTTGAGTCTTACGCTATTCCTTTTCGTTGGCTTTGTCGCTGCCCTGCTTATTGCACTAGCCTGGGCGGTGCGGCAGCCGCGTGGACGGAGAAAACTCGATGCCGATCCGCGTGCATTGGAGGAGGTTGGTCAGCGCCACATAAGCTACTTACCGCAGATTCGGCAAACATTGGCACCAGCGGACTATGAGTTCTTATCCAAGAGAGCTTCCCGCGAAGCGCAGAAGCGCTTTCGCCGCGAGCGACGGAATGTGGTCCGCGGTTATCTGGATGCCTTACACGAAGATTTCCAAGGGCTTTTGCGAATGGCGAGCGCGATCGCTACTCTGTCTCCAGAAGTTGTTGCGGTGCAAGAGTTCGAACGGCTTCGGCTGACGGCAAGCTTTTCCTGGCGATACCGGATGATTCGATGGAAGCTCTGGGCGGGCTGGGCCCCGGCGGAACAAGTGGACGGCCTGAGTAATCTAGTTAGCGGGTTGAGCGTTCGAATGGAAGCTGCCCTGAAAGAACTGGGAGAGCGTGCCGCGATTGCAGCAGAAATAGCGTCATCGGTTGATCGCCGCGGTCTGGATGCCGGCTAGCAGCAAATCGTCCACTGCCGACAGAAGTTCGCTGGCCTTGAAGGGTTTCTGAAGAATTGGACGTCCATTGGCGGCAATCTTCTCACCTGCATCTCCAGACGGCGCGACGGCGCACATCCAAATCAACCTGCGGCTAAGAGATGGCTTATTCCTGGCCAGCCATGCACCCAAGCCGTTTCCATTGGACCCGTCATAAACATGCAGATCCGCGATGACCAAATCGAATTCGTGTTTTTCGATCATGGCGCGAGCCTCAGAAACATCTCTTGCCGTCTGCACGCGATGATCGCGTCCTCGCAGAATCGTTCCGACGGCTTCCAGTACGGATTCATCGTGGTCCACTAATAGTATTCGTGCATCCCGCCCCGAGGCGGCAGCCTGTCCGGGCAGGGAGGATGCCAGAGCGGTCACGGGTTGGTGCGGGAGCTCGATGGTAAAGGATGCGCCGCGCGTGGGGATATTCCTTACGCGAATCGTTCCTCCATGTTCCGTGATAATGCCGTAGCAAATGCTCAAGCCAAGACCCGTTCCCTTGCCAACTGGTTTCGTGGTGTAAAAGGGATCGAAAACACGGGAAGCGTCCTTCACGCCGGGACCGCTGTCGGTGAACTCGATGAAGAGCTTGTCTGCGTTGATCCCTGTGCGTACCCAGAGATCACCTTCGGTGGAATGCTCGAGGATGGCGTCCACTGCGTTGTTCACCATGTTCAGGAAGACTTGTTGCAGCTGGTGAGGATCAGCGGAGGTGATGGGCAAATTTTCCGCAAGGTCCAGGTGCACGCGGACGTTGTGCATACGCAAATCATAATCGCGTAAAGCCAGAGTTTCTTCGAGAGCCTGATTGATCTGCACGGGGATACGCTCGGGCTTGTGCTGGCGGGCAAAGCTGAGGAGATTCTGCACGATGCGGTGCGTGCGCTGCGCTTGTTTGTAAAGTTTGTCGGCGTATTCGATTCCCTGCTGCCCCATTTGTCCGCTGGAGGTCAGCAGCTGGCTGTAACCGAGGATGGCGGTAAGGGGATTGTTC
Organism: Candidatus Acidiferrum sp.; assembly: GCA_041482215.1. Classification (GTDB taxonomy): domain Bacteria; phylum Acidobacteriota; class Terriglobia; order Acidiferrales; family UBA7541; genus Acidiferrum. The sequence continues at coordinate 16,645 of JBGPDI010000084.1, forward strand.
AATTCGTGGGCGACGCCAGAAATCAACTGCCCGACGGCGGCTAGCTTTTCGCTGTGCAGCAATTGCTCCTGGGTGCGGCGGAGGTTTTCGTAGGCCTGGCGAGTCTCTTCGTAGAGCATTGAGCGCTCGATGGCGTTCGAAACCTGGCTGCCGACGGCGATAAGCAAGTTGACGTCTGCCGTGGAGAATTCGCGGGGCGCCCGGCTGGCCACAACCAGGCCACCGATGACGCGGTCCTTGGACCACAGGACGACGATATAGGCGACGACAATGTCTTCTTTTTGCTGCGCGTCGCGGAAAAGCGACGGTAATGGCAAGCCTTGAGCGGAAAGAAATGTCGCATGCACAGCCTTGATGTGCTGCATCAGTTCCGGCTTCACCGCGACGGGCGGAAAATGACGGGAGTATTCCGAGCGGTGGCCCACCGCGGCGATGCGCCGCAAGAGCGTACCTTCCTGTTCGAATAGATAGAGCGAAGTGGCATCCAGGCTAAAAAGCTCGGCCATCTGACGCAGCGTGCGATGCAGCGAATCGCTGAGGTCCAGCGATTCCGTCAATGTCTGCCCAATTGAGTTCAGCACCAGGAGTTCGCGGTTGCGGCGGCGGATTTCGTACTCGGCTTGCTTGCGCTCGGTAATGTCCAGCAGGAAACCTTGATACGCGGTTACGTTGCCGGCCCCATCTTTCACGGCAATGGAGGATTCGAGCATGGTGCGAGTTTCGCCGTCCTTGCGCCGCATTTCGAATTCGAAGTCGGCGACGGTGCCGTGCTGCTGCAAAAGTTTCTTGAGCCTTTCGCGATCGGAGGAATTGGCGTAGAAAGCGCTCGGAATGTCTACCGCCAAAAGTTCTTCGCGGTCTTCATATCCGGTCATGCGAAGAAGCGCGTCGTTGAAATCAAGGAAGCGTCCTTGGGGCGTGGAAATAAAAACGCCTTCCTGAACGCTAGAAATCAGTGTGCGATACTTTTCCTCCGCGCGTTTTCGGTCGGTGATGTCCTTCAAGACGTGGACGGTACCGAGTTCGAGTCCGCTGGGATCGGCAAAAGTGGAATTCGATGCCAGGAAATATCCAGGCAGCCATGGATCGGGCTCATCGCCTTCGCCGCCGACTCCCTCGCAATAAGGACAAATCTTGTAGGGCGCCTTTTGAGTGGAGAGGAGGTCCATGACGCTTCGGCCGACAAGCGCGGTGCTTTCACGTCCCAGAAGCTGGCTGAGCCGCTGATTGCTGCGCAGAATGCGCCCCGCATCGTCGTGGACTAGAATCGGGTCACCGATGGAATCGAAAGTGTATTCCCATTGGCGCTGAACGGAAGTGACTTGTTCAAACAAACTGACGTTTTGCAAAGTCAGTCCGAGCAAGTTTGCAATATTGACGAGGTAGGCGAGCTCGTCCGGGTGAAAGCCTGCGTGGTGGGCCGAACCGATGGCGATGACCCCCAACGGTCCTTTTTTGCCGGGAAGGATTAGAGTGACGAGCGATTTCAATCCGGCTTCGTCGATTCTCTTTCGCGCGGCGGGATCCCACTCTTCGCTGGCCTGCAGGAACTGGCAATCGCCTTTCATCACCTGAAGGGCCCATGGCTCCAGCATGGAAATCTTCGCGTGGCGGGCCAGAAAGGGCTCATCGAATCCAACCGAGGCTCGTGCAACAAGGTACGCTGAGTTTCCTTCGCCTTCCTTTAGGCGCACGATGCCGTGAGTGGCACCAAGGCTCTCCACAAGATGCGAAAGAACCTGATCAATCACTTCCTGGACGGAAAGGGTTTGCGTGCTCGCGGCCGTCAGAAGCGTCAGGCGGCGCATCTTGTCATTGAGTTCTTCGCTGCGGGTGCGCGCGCCTTCCAGCACGACCACCACCATGGCAATGCCCAGAGTCACGCCCAGAAAATGATCGAACGCCACGCGCAGGAGGAACAGCGGACTATCGAGCCAGTACGGGCGATCCAGTCCATGCAGACCGCTGAGCAGAAAAATCCCAGCGAGAAGCTGCGCCCCGTGACCACGTCGCGCTAACTGCGCGCGCCACATCAACCAGCCCGCGAGCAGACAGATGACCGTCTCGAAAATCGCGGTTTCCCAGTGCAAGGAAGTAACTTGCTGCGAACCTCTTCGCTCGATGTAGTAGATGGCCACAAGGAGCAAACCGATCACGGGAACCACGGACCAGATGCGCCGCTCAGAACCGGCGGAATAGTGCATCACCGCTACCAAGAAGAGTACAAGGGCAGCCGCTTGCGCCAGAACTACGGCCAAATTCAATCCTGGAACGCCGCTAATCAGGTGCGCCACTTCGCACAGCGAAGAAAAAGTAAAGCAGCACCAGCCAGTAAGCCAGAAACGGAAATAACTCGCCTGATGATCACGGCGGAAAAGGAAAAAGAGTGCCAGCAGAATGATAGAGGCAGTCGCTTCGAAGAAAGCGATTCCGAGCAAGCCTTGGTTTTCCAGCAACATGCCCTGCCCCGCCTCCCCGGCGGAAGTGCCGTCGCTGCGGTGCCCGTACTGCCGCAAGACTAGATGTGGACGGCGAGAAGCTCTGAAAGATGACCCTGCAATGACGCTAACACGCTATTTTCTGACTGGGCAAGGCCACACACATTTGTGTGTGCCGTCACATATAATGACTACTGAGGACGAACCCACGTGGAGATGGAAAACATACTGGTGGTGGACGACGAGGAAGCGATTCGCGAAGTCGTTTCCACGATGCTGGAATCAAAGGGCTACCACTGTACCGCGGTGCAAAACGGCCGCGTCGCGCAGGAACAGGTCAAGAAGCTGACGCCGGACCTGGTGCTGAGCGACATGATTATGCCGGAGATGGACGGGCTCAAGCTGCTTGAGTGGATGCGGCAGTTCGATCCGGAAGTTCCGGTAATCATGGTCACAGCCATTCACGACATTTCCACAGCGCTGGAAGCCATTCGCCGCGGGGCTTATGACTACATCCTCAAGCCATTCGAAAAGGATCAGCTGTTTTTGGGAGTGGGCCGCGCACTGCAGCACCGCCGGCTAATCATCGAGAATCGAAATTATCAGCGCGGTTTAGAGCAGATGGTGGAAGAGCGCACCGCGCAGCTCACAGCCAAGCATGTGGAGCTCGAACAATCTTACGACGACACGCTGGAAGCGCTGGGAAGCGCGCTGGACTTGAAAGATGCCGAGACGGAAGGTCATTGCCAGCGGGTAACGGCATTTTGCATCTCCATCGCCAGAGAGATGCCCGTGCCGGACCAGTATTTGCCGATCCTGGCGCGCGCTGCATTCCTTCACGACATCGGCAAGATGGCCATTCCTGACGGGATATTGCGCAAACCTGGGCCGCTGAACGACGATGAAAAAAAGATTATGCGTACACACTGCGAGGTCGGCTACAACATGCTGATCCGCATTCCGTTCCTTCGCGACGCGGCTGAGATCGTACTCGCGCACCAGGAATTTTTCGACGGCTCGGGCTATCCTCGGGCGCTGAAGGGCGAACAGATTCCTCTTGGGGCGCGCATCTTTACCATCGCGGACTCTCTCGATGCCATGATCAGCGATCGCCCTTATCGCAGGGCATTGCCGATGTCCCATGCGCGCGAAGAAATCAAGCGTTGTTCCGGAACGCAGTTTGATCCGCAAGTGGTCGACGTCTTCATGACCATTCCCGAACAGCATTGGCTGGACCTGCGGGAACATCTTGGCTCACCGTTCCGACTTGCTCACCTTAAGAATTTGTAGGTTTCGATATTCGTTGGTTCTGAGCGTAGCCGAAGGAGAGTTTCGTCTGCCTCTCTTGCAAGGAAGCGTGGGAAAACGTACTATTCCCCTGCGATGGCGCTCATCCCCATAAAAACATCTTCCGAAACGGGCTACTGCGATTGCATCTGCGGGTGCTATGAATTGGCCAGCTTGCGGGATGAAGATACGGGTAAGGGCTACTGCCCTGCTTGCGGAAAAGACCACCTTGATTTAAACGCGGGCGCTGGTATTCCGCAGCCCGCCCCGGTCAAAGTTTCGGCTAATTCTCCGGGCCCGCATGACGGCGCTGCCATGCCTTCCCCTGCTGATCCTCCAGGCCGTTTGCGGTAGCAAACGTTCACAAAGCTACGACCACAATCGAAATGCGTCTGAAAAGATAAAGGCGGCGTCCGGCTATCCGGGCGCCGCCTTTGTTAGATAGGACCTGTTGGCGGTCGTTAGAAGATGAGCTTCAGTGAGCCCTGCATCCTCCGTTGATCCGTTGCAGTAGTCGTGTAGGTTCCGAAGAAAGATGAAGTCAAGGTGTTCTGGAAACCGGAGAAGTTCGCGTGGTTGAAGACGTTGTACATCTCCCACCGGAATTGGAA